>CACWID010000003.1 GCA_902760865.1 uncultured Bacteroidales bacterium
TAAAAGGAAAGAGCCCGGTGCAATACCGAACTCTTTACTCTTAAATCAATAATGTTTAACCCGTCCAACTTTTTGGGGTCACTTCAGATTAGAGGGGGTTGGGGGGCGTTGATGCCCCAAAAGTTAATGCTTTGAGGGAAATCATACTCCTCCGGCGCTATGCGCCACCTCCCCTATCTTAGGGGAGGAATTGAGTATCAGTACTTTATTATCGACGAACTCACGCTACCTGTTCACTGTTAACTGTTCTCTGTTAACTAAACAAAGTATTTGGTGGACATCATCTAGTGATTGGCATGGGTGGGCTAAAGCACCGCCCGAACCAAACCACTAAATTACGTTAAATTGACGAGGAATAAGACTAAAGAGCGAGTCGCAATCCCAGGTTGTCGCCGGTGTTCGTAGGGGGAAGGAAGCGGCGGTTCAACACGTTGCAGTACTTGGCCTCGTAGTACCAGCAGCCACCACGGAGCACGCGGCCAGGGCCCGAAGTGGGACCAGTGGGATTGGTCTGCGCATCACTGCTGTAACTTTGTGCCCAGTAGTCCTGGCACCACTCCCACACGTTGCCGCTCATATCATACAGGCCCAATTCGTTAGGGGCTTTTGTGGCAACTGTTTGTGTGCCATATCCTACATTACCGCTTGTTTGTGAGGGAACACTATACCACGCCACATCATCAGGGTAGTTGCTACCCGAGTATTTGTAACCATGGCTCTGGTTGCCGCCACGGGCTGCAAACTCCCATTGAGCCTCGGTAGGCAGGCGGAACTTCTTACCTGTCAATTGGTTCAACTTGGTGATAAACGTCTGGCAATCGTTCCATGAGACGCACTCTACAGGACGCTGCAGGTTAGTGGTGTAATCGTTACGACTGCTAAAGTGGCTTGGGTTGCTTCCCATCACGGCCTGCCACAAAGCCTGCGTCACCTCGGTCTGGCCGATGAAGTAACTCGAGAGCGTCACCTCATGGGCAGGCGGTACCCAGTAGAAGTCATCGCCAGCCTGCTCGGCTGTCAGGCCCATGGAGAATGTGCCACCCTCGACTTCCACCATTGTGAACGTCACGCCGTTCACAGTGAAGGTTTTGTCGGGATTCACGGGCTCATCCTTTCCGCATGACGTGGAAATTACTGTCATCAGAATCAACACAAATAGAATTGAACTAATTTTTTTCATCATCAATTCATTTTACCTCTTATCTTATACCAAATATTCCGTGGGATCGTCGATGCCTGCTTCCTTGAGGGCTTGGCGGCGCTCGGTGCAGGTGCCGCAGGTGCCGCAGTGCTTCTCGCCGCCCTTGTAGCAGGAGTAGGTCTCGCTATAGTCCAGCCCCAGGGCTGCGCCATGGCGGGCGATATCGGCCTTGCTCAGGTCGGTATAGGGGGCATAGACCTTGACACCCTCGTAGGTGCCTGTCATCATCGCCGTGCTCATGGCCTCGATGAAGGGCGAGCGGCAGTCAGGGTAGATGCTGTGGTCGCCGGCGTGGTTGGCAATCATGACGCGCTTGAGGCCGTTGCTCTCGGCAATGCCACAGGCGATGGCGAGCATGATGCCGTTGCGGAACGGAACGACGGTCGCCTTCATGTTCTCGTCATCATAGTTGCCGTCGGGAATAGCATCGGCACTCTCGAGCAAGGCGCTCTTGAAATACTTGTGCATGAAATCCAATGGTATGATCAGGTGCTTGATGCCCAGGCGCTGGCAGTGCATGATGGCACAGCGACGCTCACGGCCGTTCTGCGTGCTGCCGTAGTCAAAGGTGATGGCCAGGGCAATCTCGTCCTTGTACTCATAGAGCATGGTTGTCGAGTCCATGCCGCCCGAAGTAATGATAACTGCGTCTTTCATATTAATCGTTGTGGAAATTGCTGATGAGACGGGCACGCACCATGTCCTGATGCTCGTCGTCACCATAGTTGGCAAACGGCTTGATGCTGATGCCGCCACGCGGGTTGAACAGGCCGATGACCTCCAGGTATTTGGGGTCCATCAGCTTGACCAGGTCCTTCATGATGATGTTGACGCAATCCTCGTGAAAGTCGCCATGGTTGCGGAAGCTGAACAAGTACAATTTCAGGCTCTTGCTCTCGACCATGCGCACGCGCGGGATGTAGTTGATGATGATGTGGCCGAAGTCGGGCTGGCCCGTCTTGGGACACAACGAGGTGAACTCGGGGCAATCGAGCGTCACCACATATTCGTTCTCGGGATGCTTGTTCTCAAAGGTCTCGAGCACGTCGGGACGGTAGTCAAACTCATAGGTCGTGCCCTGGTTGCCCAGCAACGTCACGCCCTCGAGTTCCTTTTCATTTCTAGACATAATAACCAATAATTTTTGATTTCGGGCTGCAAAATTAGTAAAAATATTTCAGCCGTGGGCCATAACGCCCGTGCAATCATCTATCAAGCAACAGGTCAAGGGCATATCGGGCCGCTTCGAGGCCTTGCGGGGTCAGGCGTTCAAGGCTCTGTAGCGCAGCAAGTCTGACAGGCTCGTCAACGTCATCGCAGCAGTTGGTGAGCAGGTGGCGGCTGTAGGCGACCGTGAACTCGGGATGGCCCTGGAAAGTGACGACCTGATGCCCGATTCTGAACGACTCGTTCTTGCAGAAATCGCTCGTGGCACACAATACGGCATCCTGTGGCAACGATACCACCTGGTCGTGGTGGCTGTAGAGTAAACGCATCTCCTGTCCCGGGAAATAGGGCGCCATGCGCTCATCAATCACTTGCGAAGCCCGAATACCGGCACCAAAACCGCCATCGTAGCGCCTCACTTCACCGCCCAGAGCCCTGGCAATCACCTGATGGCCGAAGCACACGCCCATCAACTTGGCTCCACGACAATAGGCATGTTCAATCCACTTGACCAGTGCGACAATCCACGGTTTGTCGTCATAGGCCGAATCCAGGCTGCCAGGCACCAGATATATCTCGTCGGTATTGACCGACGGGGGTAATTCGCCCTGCCACGTCTGGAATATCTTGTATGAAACCTGTTCACCGATAGCGGCAAACAGGTCCATAAACAGTGACTCGTAGTTGGGGATGAAATCAGGCAGCCTTCCAGGGAAGGTGTCACACAGCAGGATGTTGACACGAATCATAACTCGTCAATCTCCTCTCCCGTGCGTTCCATGATACTTGCTGCCAGCCCGTCGGCCGTCTGGATGATAGAAACCAGCGGATAGAGCTTGCGGGCCGCGTCATAGTTGCGCACATCCTCATAGCTGTTCTGGTTGACGCCCCAGGCCCCCATGTGCCAACGGATGGCCAGCATCTCGTCGTCATTCAGTGGCAGGCCGCTACACAGCAGCAGGGTCAATGATTTCTCGCCATGACCCATCGGGAAACTCTTGTAAGTGATTTTATAGCCCTCGGCATCTTCCCAAATGCCCAGCGCATTCTTGCGCTTCTTGATCGACCTCTTGTAGATGTCACACTTGCAGACGTCGTGCAGGATGCTGGCAAGGATGATGCTGTCGCGTTTCACCTCATGCTCAAGACCGGGCTCCAGGTCCTTCATCGCCTCCCAAACGGCAAGCGCAGCCTTGCAGGTGTTGAGCGAATGCTTAGCGAGGCCGCCCTCGGTATTCAGGTGATGACCAGCCGACGCCGGAGCAGTGAAAAAGCCCCAAGCCTCCAGGTCCCCGATCACATCCTCGATACCCTCACGCCCGGTCGAGCGCAACAACTCGAGGATTTCTTCTTTACAATTCTTATCGCTGTTTTTCATTATTAAATCTTATTAGTGTTTTTGTTGTCGTGCACGCGCGGACGAAACGGACAAAACGGACAAAACGGATGCCAACTCTTAACTGTTCATTGTTAACTATTAACTATTACCTCTTCGTCGGCTTATACCCGTGTTCGCGGCGATACTTGCGAACGTCACGGAACAGGTCGGTCGCATAGACGAAGTTATTCAGGTCGTCGTTGTCCACATCGTAGATCTCGTCTTTGGTACCGATCCACCCGACATGGCCCTTGTTGATGAACACGATGTTCTCGCCGATGCCCATCACCGAGTTCATGTCATGGGTGTTGATGATGGTCGTGATGCCAAACTCATGGGTAATGTCGCTCAGCAGTTCGTCAATCACGATGGACGTTTTGGGATCCAGGCCCGAGTTGGGCTCGTCGCAGAAGAGGTATTTGGGATTCAATGCGATAGCACGTGCAATGGCACAACGCTTCTGCATGCCGCCCGAGAGTTCGCTGGGGAACTTGTTCTCACTGCCGGTGAGGTTGACGCGGTCGATGCAGAACTGGGCGCGCTCACGTATCTCCTCGTTAGACTTCTTGCTGAACATCACCAGCGGGAACATCACGTTGCCCAGCACGGTCTCGCTATCAAACAGAGCCGAGCCTTGGAAGAGCATGCCGATCTCCTTGCGCAACTCCTTGCGTTGCTTGCGGTCCATCTTGGTGATATCACGGCCGTCATACAGGATTTCGCCTTGATCAGGGTCAAAGAGGCCTACAATATTCTTGATGAGCACGGTCTTGCCCGATCCCGATTGGCCGATAATCAGATTGGTCTTGCCGTCATAGAGCTTGCAGCTCACGTCATACAACACCTGACGGACGCCCCCTTCTTCCTTAAATGACTTGGATATGTTCTTGACTTCAATCATGAGTTTACAGTAATAAGAGGGTTAAAATAACGTCTGCCACAAGGATCATGATGTTGCTCATCACCACGGTATCGGTACTGGCCTGTCCCACCTCGACTGAACCGCCCTTCACGGTGTAGCCATAGTAGCAGGCAATCGTGGACATCAAGTAGGCAAAGAACAGCGACTTGATCAACGCGAACCACACATACCACGGGATGAACAGCGACTGGATGCCGAAGATGAACGTGTCTGGCGCCACGATGTCAGTGATGATGCAGATAAGCCATCCGCCGAACAGGCTGGTCGCCATACAGATGATAACCAGGAACGGCAGGATGGAGAGCAGCGCCAGAATCTTGGGACCTGCTAGCAGGTTGGCACTGTTGATGCCCATGATGTCGAGCGCGTCAATCTGTTCGGTAGCTCGCATGGTGCCGATTTCGCTGGCAATGTTGGACCCGATTTTGCCCGACAGAATCAGGCACAAGATGGTCGAGGAGAACTCCAGCAGGATGATCTCACGAGTCGTCAGCCCGACGGTGTATCGCGGCAACAGCGGATTGGAAATGTTGAGCTTGATCAGGATGGTACACAACGAGCCGATGAACAGCGACACGATGATAATCAGCGGAATCGAGTCGATGCCCAGTTTATAGATCTCGTTGAGGTAGCGTTTGAAGAACACTTTCCACTTGTCGGGAATAGCCAAGACCCGCCACATGAACATGCAGTAGTCTCCAAACTTATCGAGCATTTTAGTAATCAGCATATCTAAACGTCTTGTTTTAAACTGCGAAATTAATGCAAAGTGGGCGAAGTGCCAAATTTTGCGTTTAAATTAAAAGTGTTACAACAGGGAGCTCTCGTCGATGAGGTTGTTGAGCATCGCATAGACGGTGAGACCAGCCACACTCTTGATGCCCGTCTTGTGGGTGATGTTCTTGCGGTGGCTGATGACGGTATGGATACTCACGTTGAGGGCGTCGGCAATCTCCTTGTTGGTTTTGCCTTGGGCGAGCTCGATGAGAACGGCTGTCTCACGGTTGGTGAGCTCATAGTTGGTCACGCTCTGCCCCGTTTCGCCGGGTGAGGCCTGGGCCAGCGTCTCGATGATGACTGCCCGGCTGTCGCGAATGTCAACCATGCTGTCATAGCCCTTGAGCACATCGCGCTCGACATACTGATAGACCAGCGCCACCAGTGCAATGGGCCTGTCGCCTCGCAGCTTGGCCGGATTGGTGATCATCGTGGGGTTGATGAGCACGATGTCGGGACGAGAAGCCAGGATGCGCTCTTCCAGATGCTCGGGATTCATCTCGGGCTCCAGCACCTTGAAGCGTATTTGTCCCTCGAGGATGGATTTCAGTCCCTCGATGATGAGTTCCGAGGGTTCTACGATGAGGAGTCGCTGTTTCATGACAGGATGGCGTTTTCGAGATGCTGTACCATCGGTACCATGATTTTCTCCTCGATGAGCGTGTGTTTCTTGAGGTCGCCACTTAGCCTCAAGATGTCATCGACCACATCAAGCACATTGTCATCATCGTCCTGCGGCGGCAAGTACTTGAAAATGATGTTGAGCAGGTCGTCGAGTTTGCCCTCGATGTCGCTGTGGTTCTGCAGGAAGTCGCGGATGCTGTAGCTCGTGTCGATCTTGCCCTGCATGAGCATGCGGATGTGAGGAAATACGTCTTTTTCCTCATGCAGGAAGTGAGCCTCTACATCCCGCTTATATTCCTTGAAAAAACTGATGAATACCTGCCCGATGCGACCACCCAGTTTGGCTGCGATTGCATCGAGGTGGCACTCGATGTGCGGCAAGCGCTTGCCTGCATAATACTTGTGGGAACGCTCCAGGTAAGGCACGAGTCCCGTCATGTCAGTTCCCAGGATGGTCGCCGTGGACGGCACATAGCCCGTGAAGGTATAGACATTGCAGATGAGCAGGAAGAAAGCCGTGTCCACGCCGCTTGTCTCGCACACGTCGGCAATGGAGCGGTCGCCGAACCCCAGCGGCACCCCCAGCCTCGTGATGATCGACAACAAGGAGGGATGAGCAGTGATGAGGTCGCTCAAGCGGGCTTCGCCGGTAAATAATCGTTTATTGTTCATTTCTATTATCTGTTTTCGGTTATTTTCATTTTAATTGCCTTGACGTCAGTTCTTGATGCCGCCATCAAAAATGATGAGGCTGCTGATATCCCAGATGGCTTGCTGATGCGGCAACAGGCTGCTGGTCTTGTCGCCGATGACTGACATGTTGCGCGGCTGGATGGCGCTCGTGACCGGGTATCGCAGGATGCTGTGACCCAGGCCTTTCCACGGATAAGCATTGGCTCCCATCACGTCGAGCAGTGTCGGGTACACGTCAATCTGCCCGATGACCGGGTCATAGCGCAGCGTCGTGTCACAACCGGCAACAATCAGTGGTATGCCCCACTCGTCATCGGTCCACTCATAATCTGACCGGCCCTGAATGCGGTTCAGGTAGATTTGGGTATGGTCACTGACGATGGCCACCACGGTGTGGTCCATCATGTTCAGGCAGCGCAGTTCTTCGATGAAGGCGCCGATGCAGCTGTCAGTGATATTGACGCAGTTGAGGTAATCGCGGGCCTCGGCATTGAGGACCTTGCTGGCAGTAATCCACGAGGGCCTCCGCTGGCTTGTGGAGAACGGAACGTGCATCGTCATCGTCACCATCTCGAGGAAGAAGGGCTGACGCAGTTCCGGAAGCAGGCCGGCAGCAAACTCGGTGAGCGCGGCATCGTCAATGTCGTTGTGGCGTGAGAGGCACCCGGCCGCCGTCAGGTTGTCACGAGTGTAGAGCGGGTCAAAGCCGTAAGTTCGCGCCGTCACCGTCTGGTTCCAGTTCATGCCTGGCGTACAGATGATTTCGCGGCAATCATAGCCGTCGAGGGCGGCAGCAATCGTCGGGTAATTACCGTCACCCCAATCCACAGCCACCACGCCGTCGCGCAGGGGAGCCAGGCCCGTGTTGTAGATGAAGTGGGCATCGCTGGAGTGACCGTGGCTGGTCTGGAACAGCACGTGGGGTGCATAGATGACGCTATCGCCCGCCACAAGACGGTTGAGCACCGGTGTCACCTCGCGCCCGTCCACCTCCATGCCGATAGGCCATGTGTGGAGCGACTCCACGATGATGAGTACAAGGTTGCGCCCCGGTCGTGAGCAATAAGGGTTATCGGTATATTGCGGACACTGTTCTGCCAGAAAACGCTGGACTGTGGCACGCTCATCGTCGGTCAACGAATGGCTCATGAACATCGACTGCCAGAGGCCATAGATGCAATAGGGCACGAGTCCGTTCTGGGCATAGTAGTCACGGTTGCTGAACTTGTGCAGGAAGCGTTTCTCGTAGTTGTCGGTCCCGTCAAGATAGCCCAGTGCCCCCAAGAGGAGGGACGCCAGCAACGTGTAGAGGAAGGGGCGTAAACGCTGGCCTTTTTCGCGGGTCTTGCGGCCCGTCAGGCACATCACGACCAGCAGCAGGAACGGCACGACGATGAGCAGGTCCTGCCATCGCAGGAGCGAGGCCGTGCTCGACATGAGGGTCGGATTGACATTCTCGGTCAGCGTCAGGCTCTTCCAGGGCATCAAGTCATCATAGGCACGGCAATAGCACGTCTGCATAACGCACCACACGGTCAGCAACACCAGCGGAATCCACACCAGCGAACGGTGGCGGCGTTTTAATAACCAGTAGGGTGACAAGATCAGCAGTGCGCCTGACAGCGAAATGGCAACCAGATGCCACTCATGCAACAAGCGCCCCACCCCGCCCAAATGGGTGTCCAGCGCCACGACAAAGCACTGCCAAGCAACAACGACGACACATGCGCAGAAAAACAGCGCCCCATATCGTTCATTGTATCGTGCAATGCCTTTCATACCACGGCTGTAAAATGTTTATACTTTCTTGATGATGTGTGAGACGACGCCCCACACGACGAAGTTACTCTCCTCTTCTACCCGCAATTCAGGGAACTTAGCATTGGCCGGCGTGAGGTAGATGCCGTCGTCACGCACGGTCAGGCGCTTGACGGTGAAGTCCCCGTCGATAAAGCACACGGCGATGTTGCCGTCTTGGGGCGTGAGCGAGCGGTCAATGATGAGCAGGTCACCCTCGTTGATGCCCGCATCAACCATCGAATTGCCGATCACCCGGGCGCAGAAAGTGGCTGCAGGATTGGTGATGAGGGCGCGGTTCAGGTCGATGCTGTCGGCATATTCGCCCTGGGCAGGACTGGGGAAACCGGCCTGCACGCGACTCTCAAAAAACTGTAATCCCGACGTTTTCTCGTCAGCCTTTACTTCTGATATCTTGATTTCGTCCATCGCTACACTTTCACAATCAGGCCGTCATAGGCCAGTTCGACATTAGGCGGCAGCAACCGTGGCGAATCGACATGCAATCCCATGCGGTCACTCATGTGGATCAGATAGGCTTTGCCGGGCTTGATGCGCTCAATTGCATGGAGCGTCTCGTCCAGGCACATGTGCGAGAGGTGCTCGCCTGTTGCTCGCAACGAATTGATGACCAGCAAGGGAACGCCGCTCAGGCGGTCCAGGACACTGTCATCGATGGTCTTGGCATCGGTGATATAGGCCAGCGGGCCGATGCGATAGCCCACGATGGGCAACTTGTAGTGCATCACGGGTATCGGCTCGACCTTGACTCCCTCAACGAGGAAAGGCTCATCGCCGATCTCATGCTCCTCAAACTGGGCCACACCTGGATAGGGGTTGCTCGAGAAGCAGTAAGGGATGCGCTGATGCAGGTCGTCCAGCACATCCTTGCGGGCATAGATCGGGAACGGGCGCTCAAAGCAATAAGCGCGCAGGTCGTCCAGTCCCGCCACATGGTCAAAGTGGATGTGGGTGAGCAGCACGGCATCGAGGTTGTCGTCGCTGGCTCGCAGCATCTGGGTGCGGAAGTCAGGCCCGCAATCGATGAGCAGGCGTGCACCCTGATAGCGAACGATGGCCGAAGTGCGCAGCCGCTTGTCGCGAGGGTCTGCACTCAGGCAGACGGGGCACTGGCAGCGCAGCATGGGAACACCGGTCGAGGTGCCTGTCCCGAGAAATTCTATTTCTAGTGTCGTCAGCTTCATTTTCTGAATTGGCTCAACAGGCCGTCAACAAAATATAGATAAGAGCCGCCGTCATAGTACCAGTATTCCCTCATGCCTCCCTGGTCGGGATTCTCGTTGATGCGCTTGGGAGAGCCTATCGACAGGCGGCACTCTTCCTTGGTCATGCCCTCAGACAACTGGGCACGTGTAATGAGTTGCCACGTGGCATCGGTGATGGCGGGATAAGACAGGTGCGGATCGGTGGCGGCAAACGAGGCTTCAAAGTCGCGACCGTGCATGGTCGAGGCATTGTCGCTCAGCCATATCATTGCCCGCTCGCCGGTGTCGGCCGTGGTGAACAACACCCGGAGCGGCAGCACGGAATTGCCGGGCAACACACTGTCGATGTGAACCTTGACAAAATGGCGGCCATCGACCATCTGCTCGCTCTGCCGGTCATACCAGATGCCCGTGAGGATGTAGTAATCCTTGCCTTCGACCTGGCGGGCTACATGGTCCACCATGTCAAGGTCAATAAGCATGGGAATGGTAAAACCGCGACGATTGGCTTCTGTCGCTTTGCCCGCACGGCAAGCATAAGTCAGTCCTGTCACGCTGTCATGGAGGTCAACAACGATATACCTGTTGTCGTTCTGGAACAGGCCGCTGGTCTGATAGCCCACATAGTCAAGAATGCGTCCGGCCAGATGCAGCGTGTCGGTGTCATAACCTGGCTGAGGAGTAAACAGCAGCTTCACCTGGTCGTCGGTAACCCAGAAGCGTTTGCCCTGGCGCCAAGCCGGCAACGAGTCCACATAGGCCTCGAGCATCACATCCTGCTGATTGGCATGGGTCTGCTCCATGGCGCGCCTGACTTCTTTATCCGTCACATGACTGGTCACCTCGATGCCGGTACCGCATGATGCAACGACGGCACACAATAGCATGCCGACGAGCACATGGACATATCGATACCTGATGCAGTGAGAGAACCAGCCCATGGAACTATATGGCTTATTTCTCCTTCTTGTTGTCCTTTTCCTTATTCTCAGCCGTCAGGACGGCATTGATGGCCTGGGTGACGGCATGGATGTTGATGTCTTGTTTAAGGGCATCATCCATTAACTGATGGACGGCCTCATCCTTGTCCATTCCGTTGTGGATTTTGGTGACAGTGAGATAGGCGGCATTGCGGACGCGGGCATCCTTCATCGCGGCACGGAATTGGTTCAATGCTGCAGTGTCGCCAGTGGCAGCGATTCCCTCCTCCATCTTGCGAATCTGGTCATCAGTACTGAGGGCACTTGCTGAATCCTGCTTTTCTACACTCTCATTGAGCTGCTTGGAGAGCTCTTCGCCTTTTGCCTTGTAATTCTTGTCACCCTGGCAGCTTGTCAACGACAAGGCTACAGCGACAGACATCATCAATAAAAGTTTCTTCATTTTTCTGTGTTTATTTAATGTTATATTTTTTTCGTTTATTGGGCCTTATTGTGCAGCGAGCGCCTCGCGCAGGGCTGTCGCCAGCTGGTCGGGGCACGACGTGTTCTTGTAGCCGCAGCGGATGCCTTGCATCTTGCTGATCACATCGCTTGCCTTCATCCCGCGCACCAGTAAGGAAATCCCTTGCAGGTTGCCATGGCAGCCGCCATAGAACTGCACGTCACGCACGATGCCCGCCTCGTCGATTTCCAGGTCGATCTGGCTCGAGCAAGTGCCGTTGGTATAATAGGTGTACTTCATTCTATTTTGATTAGTTAAAACAACAATAGTTTATTCCGTTGCCGTGAGCAGGCCTGTCAAATCGCTGATCTGCATCCCGTTGGCGTCAAAGTCAAGAATCTCCTGACTCTTCAGCTTATCGAGCGTGGAGATGAGCGTGGACCGCTGGACGCCCAGCAGCGCACACATGTCACGTTGCCGATAGCTGAAAGAGATGTCGGTGGCCCCTTGCACGGTGAGCATGTCCACCAGTGTAGCCAAGCGCTCGATCACCGACCCGTCCTTGATTGACAATGGGTAGGACAGATTGTGCTGCCGTCCCGTGGACAGGTAATTCAAGATATTGAACAGGAAGACCTTATCGGCGCTGATCATCTTGATGTAGTCGCTCTTGCGCAGCTGCAGGATGCCGCAAGTGCCGTCACTCACGGCGGTGTAGGGATAGACGGTGTGACGGCCGAAGAGGTATTCCGGGGCCAGCACATGAGGGCTGGATATCGTCTGACGCATGTTGACCCGCAATTTCGGGAAAACGGTCTCAAGCCTCACCTTACCCGACACGATAAACTTGATGTGAGTACAGGCATCACCGGCATCGAATACGTGCTCCCCATTTCGGTACTTCAGGAAATGGAAGGGCAATTTCTCGACCAGGGCCGTTATCACCTCGGTGCTCACGCCCTGGAAGAGCGGCAACTGCATCAGCTGTTGATACATGCTGTTCATGACACGGGGTTGCTGGGGTTATCAGGCCAGAGCCGTTATCACCTGCTCGACAGTCAACGTCTGCTGTTCACCGGTAGTCATGTTCTTCAGCGCAATGGTTCCGTTCTGGACCTCATCGGCGCCGACAATGGCTACATAAGGTATCTTGCGGTCGTTGGCATAGTTCATCTGCTTCTTCATCTTGGCGCTGTCGGGGTACAGCTCAGCGCTGATACCGGCACGTCTCAGGGTCATGATGTGACGCAGCGACATCGTGGCCTCCTGCTCGCCGAAGTTGACGAACATCACACGGGCGGTGGCCATGGTGTCGGCAGGATACAGGTCGAGGGCGTTCAGCACATCATAGATGCGGTCTGCGCCGAAACTGATGCCCACACCGGAGAGGCCCGGCATGCCGAAGACGCCAGTCAGGTTATCATACCTGCCGCCGCCGGTGATACTGCCGATTGCCACATCCAGGGCCTTGACCTCCAGGATGGTTCCGGTATAGTAGTTCAGGCCGCGGGCCAGCGATACGTCGAGCTCGACATGGGCGCGCGTGCCCAGCTGAGCCACGTGGTCCAGCACATAGCGCATCTCCTCGATGCCCTTCATGCCCACTTCGCTGCCGGCCAGCATGCCTGACAGTGAGTTCAGGCGTTCCTCGTTGCTGCCGTCCAGGGCAAGAAGCGGTTGCAGCGTGGTGATGGCCTCGTCGGTCAGGCCCTTCTCGCGCAACTCGGCATTGACACCGTCAAGGCCGATCTTGTCAAGCTTGTCGATGGCGACAGTGATATCTATGATTTTGTCGGCAGCACCGATGACCTCGGCGATGCCGCTCAATATCTTGCGGTTGTTGAGCTTGATGGCGACATTGATGTTGAAGCGGTTGAACACCTCATCGATCATCGTTACCAGCTCCACTTCATTAAAGAGCGAGTCGCTGCCCACGATGTCGGCATCACACTGATAGAACTCGCGATAGCGGCCCTTCTGGGGACGATCGGCACGCCACACGGTCTGTATCTGGTAACGCTTGAACGGCATCTGCACTTCATTGCGGTGCTGCACCACATAGCGTGCAAACGGCACGGTCAGGTCGTAGCGCAGACCCTTCTCGCTGATCTTGGTGGTCAGGTGCAGCGAGTCATGGGCGGCGAGCAAGTCGTCGGGAGCGTCTTTCAGATAGTCTCCGCTATTCAGGATTTTGAACAGTAACTTGTCGCCCTCCTCGCCATATTTTCCCATCAGCGTTGACAGGTTCTCGATGGCGGGGGTCTCTATCTGCTGGAATCCGTAGAGCAGAAAGACGTCCTTGATGGTATTAAAGATATAGTTGCGGCGCGCCATCTCAATGGGTGAGAAGTCGCGGGTCCCCTTGGGGATAGAGGGTTTTTGAGCCATTTTTCAGTTTAATTGTTTCTTTATATAAATAAGGATGATAATCTACTACAGTTTATCGCCTGTTGCCGCCAAAGATCAGGGCGATATAATATAATAAGGAGGCAAGCGAACCGATTGCTGCCACGACGTAGGTATAAGCAGCGGCCTTCAAGGCGTCCTTGGCATATTCCAGTTGCTGGCCACCGGCGATTCCGGAGCGCTCAAGCCAGGCGACAGCACGACGGCTGGCGTCGATCTCGACAGGCAGCGTCACAAAGCTGAAGGCAACCGTAGTGGCAAACAGGGCTATAGCGACATACAGAGGAATAGGCGTCCACTGGGCAACAACGATTCCGGCAAGAAGCAGCCACTGGATGGTATTTGACGCGAAGGACACAATGGGAACCATCTTGGTGCGCAGCTCCAGCATGCTGTAGCCCACCTTGTGCTGGATGGCATGGCCACACTCGTGGGCGGCAACGGCTGCCGCAGCGATGCTGTTGGTGCCATAAACAGGTTCGCTCAGGTTGACCGTCCTGTTGGCGGGGTTGAAGTGGTCGGTAAGCTGTCCGCTGACGCTGGTCACCTGCACGTCGCCACAACCGTTCTGCTGCAACATTGCCGACGCCACGTCCCTGCCGGCCATCGGCACGCCCAGAGGAATCTTGCTATACTTGGCAAATTTTGTCTTGAGGGAGCTCTGAACAATCATGCTCAGAATAAAAACGCCTCCCATTAAAATCCAAATAAACATATCTTCTCAATTTTTTATGTGATTAATATTCTTTTTTCTCTTGTCAGTGACACAATTGGCATGGAATTTGCCATCAATAGCGCTGGACAAGATTACAAACTGCAAAGTTAAAGAATTTTGACCGCAAATTCACCCAAAAGGGCAATAAAAGTGCTAAAAAATGAAAATTAGGCCGAAAAAAATTTGGTAATTCAAAAATAGCCGTTACTTTTGCGGCGTTGATTCAAACGTTTTATTATTAATCATTTATTTTTAAAAGTTGTTTTATTATGAAGAAGTTTTTATTGATGTTTGCAGCTGTTGCTGCTATCGCATTTGTTGGTTGCAAGACTGAGACCAAGCCCGTTGAAGAGGCTCCCGTTGAAGAAGCTCCCGTAGCTGAGTACACCGTTGACGGCGTTGCCGCTGACCTGCTGAACTGCGCTGATGAGGCTGCTGCTGTTAGCCTGCTCGATGGTATCAAGGCTAAGGCTGAGGAGTTGCTGAATGGTGGTGACCAGGCTGGTTACTTCAACATCATCAACATCCTGAAGACCGTTTGGGAGAACAACAAGGATGCCATCCTGGCTAAGATCCCGACCCTGGCTGAGAAGATGGCCGGCTACATCGATGTTCCCGAGAACCTGAAAGCTGGTTTTGCTGATTTCGTAGCAAAGCAGGCTGCCGAGAAGGTTGGTCAGGCTGTTGACGCCGCTACCGATGCTGCTGCCGAGAAGGTTGACGCTGCTAAGGAGGCCGTACAGGACGCTGCTGGCGACGCTGTTAATGCTGCCAAGGAGAAAGGCGCTGAGGCTGCTCAGGCTGTAGCTGACGAGCTGAAGAAGTAATTTCGATTATTCTTAACCCTAATAAATTGGGGCTGACTCAACAACGAGCCAGCCCCAATTATTTTATGCCATAATAGCTTGGCTATTGACGCGACTTCTGGTAGGCAAGACGCTCGTCACCGTTGGCAAGGTAGATAATGCCGCAATAGGTAAAGCCGTAGCGGTCGATGACGTGACGCATGATGACGTTGTCGCGATGGGTGTCGATGCGCAGGTTGCCCGCCACATCCATGCAGTAGTCCATCACGTCGTTAAAGATGCCGTGACTGGCTGCCTTGCTTGCCAGGCGGTGTACCACATAATAGGGTTCATCGTCGAGCCATGCGCCCTCATAGATTTTCTGATAAGTAGGCTCGGGGCACGCAATAAACGCAAAGGAAGCCACTATCTCCCCACCCTGCTCCACGCACAGGTAACAATGCCCGTTGTTGATGTCGTTGATGATGGTTTCCTCGCTGGGATAGCCGTCGATCCACTGGTTCACGTTACCGCAGGAGCGCATGATGCCGCGCGCCTCGTTGATAAGGCGCATGATGACCGGCACGTCCTCCATCCTCGCTTTTCTAAATGTCCTATTCATCTCTCTGTCCTTTGTTTTCTAGTTTTTAGAGGAAATGCCGTCGCGGCGCATCATGGCGTCAATGCGCGGTTCGCGGCCGCGGAAGCGCTTGTAGAGCGTCATCGGGGCCTCGGTACCGCCACGCGAGAGCACGTTATCGACCCACGAGCGGGCGGTCTCGCGATTGAAGATACCATCCTCCTGAAACTTGGAGAAGGCATCACACTCGATCATCTCGGCCCACTTGTAGCCGTAGTAGCCCGCTGCATAGCCGCCCGAGAAGATGTGAGTGAACTGTGGTGACATGATGCAACCCTCGACGGGCTCAAAAGCCTGAACATCCTTGACGGCATCATACTCAAACCGGAAATCGTCGCCGTCGTAGGGCTCGGTAATGCTGTGCCAGGCCATGTCGATGAATCCGAAGCCCAGCTGCCGAACGCAGGCATAGGCTGCGCCATACTGAGACGAAGCGATGAGGCGGTCGATCAGCTCCTGGGGAACGGGCTCCCCGGTCTGGTAATGGCATGCGAAGCTGTCCAGGAACTCTCGCTCATAGACGTAGTTCTCGTTGAACTGCGACGGCACCTCGACAAAGTCTCGATAGACGTTGGTGCCCGACAGCGACTGGTACTTGCAGCGCGTCAAGAGCTGATGCAGCGCGTGGCCGAACTCATGCATGAACGTCTCCACCTCGCGCACCGTCAGCAATGCCGGCTTGGTCTCGGTGGGACGGGTAAAGTTCATCGTCAGCGTCACCAGCGGGCGCACGTCGTTGCCGTCACCGTCAATGTACTGCTCCCGGAAACTCGTCATCCACGCTCCGCTCTGCTTGGTGGGACGCGGGAAGTAGTCCATATAGAGCATGCCCACGGCCTTGCCATCCTCATCGGTGACGTCAAAGACCTCTACCTCGGGATGGAATACCTGGGCATCATGGTTGGGCACGAAGCGCAGGCCATACATCCGCGTCGCAAAACCGAACACGCCACGTGTCACACGGCCCAACTCGAAATACGGCCTCAACAACTCGTCGTTGATCTCGAACATCGAGTCTTTCTCTTTGTTGCTGTAGTAACTGAAGTCCCATGGCATGATCTCCACCGGCTTGCCTTCGAGGGTCGAGGCGAACTCGGCCAGACGCTTCATGTCGCTGCGTTCTACGGGCAAGTAGGCATCACGCAACTGGTTGAGCATGCCATAGACGCTGGCGGGAGCGCCTGCCATCGTATGCTGCAGTTTGTAATCAGCAAAGGTGTCGAATCCCATCAACTTGGCCACTTCCAGTCGGGTGTTGGCGATATCGCGCAGGACGTCCAAGTTACAGAACTCGCCGCTTGTACACTGGCGGTTATACATCTTGTAGAGCTTTTCACGCAGGTCGCGACGGTCGCTGTATTTCATGAACGGGCCATAACTGGGTGCATCCAGCGTGATCAGCCATGCATCTTCACGGCCCTTATCTTTTGCAGCTTGACGGGCAGCGTCCAGGGTGCTCTCGGGCAGTCCTGCAAGATCCTCCTCGGTGAGCCATAGCTCATATCGGGGTGTCTCCTTGAGGGCGTTCTGGTCAAACTTCAGGGTCAGTTCGGTCAAGCGTTTTGACAGTTCACGATAGCGGTCACGGTCAGCTCCTTGCAGGTTGGCGCCACTGCGCACGAAGCCATCATAGGTCTCACGCATCAGCATCTGGTCTTCTGCGTCATGCCCGTCGGCATCAAAGTGGTCGTGAACATACTTGACTCGTTTCCACAGCGACTCGTTGAGCGTGATGCTGTTGAAGTGCTCGCTCAGCAAGGGTGCCATGCGGTTGCTCACCTCCATCAACGCGTCATCGGCGTTGGCCGAAAGCATGGGATAGAAAACTCCAAGCACTCGGTTCAGCATCGAGCCGGCACGTTCCAGGGCCACAATGGTGTTTTCAAATGTGGGCTCGTCGCTGTTCTCGACGATGGCCTTGACCTCGGCATCATGTAGCTTGATGCCCTGGCGGATTGCCGGTTCATAATCGGCCGTGGTGATACGGTCAAACGGTATCATGCCGCCGGTGGTCATGAACGGCCTGGAGAATATATTTTTCTCAATCATTGTATTTTATTTTTGATAGATATCTGATGGTTAGTGATGTTTATTCCAGGTCAACGACGGTAATGCCGGCGCCACCGAACTGGACGTGCTCGTCGCGATAGCTTTTCACGCCGTTGATGCTGCCCAAGTAATTGCGGATGGCCACCTTGAGGGCCCCGGTGCCGGTGCCGTGCAGAATGCGCACGCGCTGCGCACTGAACTGGATGGCGTCGTCAATGAAATAGGTGATGGCCTGCAATGCCTCGTCGGCACGCATTCCCCTCACGTCAATGTCGGGCTTGAAGTTCAGTTGGCGGGCGCGTATCTCGTCGGTCGTCGATCGGCTCAAGGACTCGGCCTTGGGCGTTTTCTCTTTGCGCATCGTGCGTTCCACTTTGTCGGCTTCGATGCGTGTTTTGATGTTGCCAAAAGCCACCAGTGCATACTTCTCGTCGATGCTGATGAGTGTGCCGACTGTCGTCGTTCCCTTGAGCACGACGTTATCACCGGCCTGCAGTGGACGTTGCTTATCGGTGGCGGGCTTGGAAACGGCCTTCTTTTTAGGCTGCTTGCGGTGCGGTTTGTCCTTGGGTGTGAGTTCCTTGAGGCGTTCCGGGGCCTCGGGCTCCTCGGCATTCAGCCGCTTTTTGAACTCGTCGAGCTGGCGACGCAGCTCCTTGGTGCGTTCCTTCTCTGCCTGCTGGGCGCGTATCTCCTTAATAGTTCGCTCAATCTGGGCGTTGCTTCCCTGCAGGATTTCCTGTGCTTCGGCACGCGCCTCATGAATAATCTGGCGGTGCTCGGCTCGTATTCCCTCCAGCCGCTCGTCATAGTCGGCGATCATCTGGTCAAGGCGTTTCTCCTTGGCCCGCACATCCTGGCGCTTGTTCTCCCAGTAGCGGCGGTCCCGCACGATATCAAGCAGGTACTTGTCCATGTTGATGTAGTCACTGCCCACAATCTCGCTGGCCTTGTCGATGACCTGCTGCGGCAGCCCCGTCTTGCGGGCTATCTCGATGGCAAACGAACTGCCGGGATAGCCCATCGACAGCTGGAACAAGGGCTGCATGTGTTGTCGGTCATAGAGCATCGCTCCGTTGACGACACCGTCGGTCTCGTCGGCGAAGTGCTTCAAGTTCTGGTAGTGGGTCGTCACGACTCCCATCACCTGATGCTCATTGAGTTGCTCGAGGATGGACTGGGCGATGGCTCCGCCGATTTGTGGTTCGGTACCGCTGCCCATCTCATCGATGAGGATCAGTGTCTCCTTGCCGCCCTTGGACAGGAACAGTTTCATGTTCTGCAGGTGGCTGCTGTAGGTACTCAGGTCGTTCTCGATGCTCTGCTGGTCACCGATGTCGATAAAGATGTCGCGGAACAGTCCCATGTGGGAATTGTCGCGCAGTGTGGGCAGCAGTCCGCACTGCATCATGTATTGCACGACTCCTACTGTCTTGAGACATACCGATTTGCCGCCGGCATTGGGACCCGAAATGACAAGAATGCGGTCCTGCTTGTTCAAGGTGATGTTCAGCGGCACGACCTCCTTGCCCTGGGCACGAAGTGACAGCATCAGGGCGGGATGGATGGCCATATACCACTCGACAACTGGTTTCCTGTCCACATGGCACATCTGCGCGCCCACATCTTGGGCGAACAAGGCCTTGGCACGGATGAAGTCCAGCTGTCCAAGTGTCTCGAGCACACCTGCCAACTCGTCGAGGTGAGGACGTATCTGGTCAGTCACTTCAGTGAGGATGCGGATGATCTCGCGGGCAATCTCTGCCTCGGTCTCACGGATGCGGTTATTGGCTTCGACAATGGCATCGGGCTCGATGAACACGGTCTTTCCCGTAGCGCTCTCGTCATGGACGATGCCGCGCACCTTGCGCTTATTCATGGCACTCACAGGCAGGACCAGACGTCCGTCACGCATCGACGGCTGCACATCGTTGTCAAGGATGCCGTCCTGCTTTCCCTGGGCGATGATGCGGCGCATGGTACCGTTGATGCTGTTTATCACGCGGGATATGCTGATGCGCAGTTCCTGCAACCGGGGCGACGCCGTGTCCTTGATATTGCCCGACTTGTCGAGCACATGGCCGATGGCGGCGCTCAGGTCGGGAAATGACTGCATGCCACGGGTCAAGTCCCGCAGGCGCGGATAGGGCGTGTTGCCGTCCCCGTCGGTGGCAAAGAATCGTTGCACCTGGCTGACGGTCACCAGCAGACGCTGCAGGTCAAAAAGGCGTTCGGCGGACAGGAACGTGCCCGGAGTGCTCACTTCCTTGAGCACCACGCGCAGGTCAAAGTAGTAACTCAGCGGGAATTCTCGCCCAGTCTGTACAATAGACAGGAACTCGTTGGTTTCCTCCAACCAACGGATCACCTCGTCTCGTCGCGTGGAGAAACGCAGCCGCGGCACATTGGCTGCTCCCAGGGCACTCACGCAGTGACGCTCCAACTCACGTCTCACGGCATCAAAGCCAATCTTTGACTCAAAAGAATCGGGATAAATCATAGCACAAAATTACACATTTTTTGCCATTCAACAAATTTTTGTATTTTTGCAGCAATTATCGGGTGTAAACCCATTAATCAATCATCAATCAAATCTTATCTATCTGATTCTGGAAAAACATGGCCCTAACGGTGGTTCAGCAGACCACCGAAAGGGCTTTTTTATTCGATTCGTCTAATTATTTCTGTAAAAAACCGTCAGGTACAAAAAAAATGATTACATTTGCAAGTTACAAATAGAAATAAGAATTAACCTATACATTAATTAACTAACTCAACACAGTAATGAAGAAATTATTTTTAGCACTGCTCGCATCGGCTATCGCCATCAATGTTATGGCCGATGACAAGGTCGTTGTGCCCGACAGCACCGGTTTCAAGTTCACCGACACCAAGGTCATCCGTCACACCCCCGTCAAGGACCAGAACAAGTCCGGTACGTGCTGGTGCTACTCGACCAACTCATTCTTTGAGAACGAGATTCTGCGCCTCACCGGCAAGGAGGTTCACCTCAGCGAGGGCTTTGTAGTTAACCACTGCTACTATGACAAGGCTATCAAGTACATCCGCATGGATGGTGAGACCAACTTTGCCGAGGGTGGCGCTGCCGAGGACGTTCCCTACGTTTGGCGCAACTATGGTATGGTGCCCAACGAGGTCTATACCGGCATGACCTATGGTGACAAGAAGTTTGACACCAGCGAGCTTACCGCATTGCTGAGCGGCTATGTTGGCACGATCAACAAGCGCAGCCTCAAGAAGCTCACTCCCGCTTGGAAGGACGGCCTGAAAGGCATCCTCGACGGCTACATGGGCAAGATGCCCGAGACCTTCGTCTATGAGGGCAAGACCTGGACGCCTCAGACTTGGGCTGCCAGCCTGGGCATTAATATGGACGACTATGTGCCCATCTGCTCGTTCAACCATCACCCCTACTACCAGCCGTTCATCCTTGAGGTGGCCGACAACTGGCTGTGGTCCAGCTATCAGAATGTTCCCATCGATGAGCTGATGGAGATCGCTAACTATGCCATCGACAACGGTTACAGCATCGCTTGGGGTGCCGACGTGAGCGAGAAGGGCTTCAAGTGGCGCAACGGCTATGCCATCCTGCCCGTCGAGAAGGATGTGCCCGATGCAGCCGGTACCGACATGGCTCGCTGGGCTCAGCTCAGTGACAAGGACCGTGAGGCCGAACTTTGGGACATCAAGGGCCCGGTTAAGGAGCAGTGGGTGACCCAGGAGGAGCGTCAGGAGATGTTCGACAACAAGCAGACCACCGACGACCACGGCATGGTGATCATGGGCAAGGCTGTTGACCAGGAAGGCAACAAGTACTTCAAGGTGCAGAACAGCTGGGACACCAACCAGCTGTATGAAGGTTTCTTCTATTGCAGCGAGGCCTTCTTCCGCGCTAAGACGATGAACATCCTCGTTCACAAGGATGCCATCCCCGCCAAGATCGCTAAGAAAATGGGTATTAAGAAGTAAAAATTTCATTCAGTCCCTAGTCGCTAGTCTCTAGTCGCTGGTCCATGATTGAGGACATACGACTAGTGACTAGTGACTACAGACTAGTGACTAAAAACAACTTTAAATCAAATGAAAGCATTAAACACAGACAAAGCACCCGCCGCCATCGGACCTTATAGCCAGGCCATCCGTACCGGCAACCTCGTTTTCGTATCGGGCCAGCTGCCCATCATCCCTGAGACCGGCGCATTCCCCGAGGGAGGCGTACAGGAGCAGACTCACCAGAGCCTCAAGAACGCCCGTGCCATCCTCCAGAGTGAGGGACTCGATCTCAAGGACGTGGTAAAGACCACCGTTTTCCTCAGTGACATCGCCAACTTCGGCCCCATGAACGAGGTTTACGCCGAGTACTTCACCGCACCCTACCCTGCACGCTGCGCATTCGCCGTCAAGGACCTCCCCAAGGGCGCCCTGGTAGAAATCGAACTCATCGTCGAGGCCAAGTAAGGCATTATCCGGCTTCCCATAAAAGAGACGCATATTTTGCGTCTCTTTTTTCGTACTATACCATCACGTAGCCTTTCAGCATGGTGAACCACCATAAGACAACAATACTTTTGCCCCATATAACTAAAATACCAACATGATTACACCCCCATCCGCGACACAATTACAGTTTGTTCAGTACGCGGCGTTGTCAACGCCGCCATCCCCCGTCGCCCCAATCATCAATTTTAACACTGTTTTAACACTCCCCCCCCGATTTTTTTTGCCGCCCTCTCCCCAACTCCCCAACTATAGCCACTATTGTCACTATAGCCACTATCACATCTATTCTCCATCATCTGTTCTTTATTTCATAAAAAAGTAGTACTTTTGTAGCCCAAAACCAAATAACAAAGTTATAATTATGGCAAAAAAGGCATTATTAATGATTCTGGACGGTTGGGGCGAGGGTCCCAATGGCCACAGCAACGCTATCTATAGCACTCCCACTCCCTATCTCGATTTCCTCAAGGCTGCCTACCCCCACAGCACCCTCAAGGCCTGTGGTGAAGATGTGGGTCTGCCCGACGGACAGATGGGCAACAGTGAAGTCGGTCACTTGAACATCGGCGGTGGCCGCGTCGTCTATCAGGATCTGGTCAAGATCAACAAGAGCATTGCCGACGGCTCCATCATGAAGAATCCCGAAATCATCAGCGCTTACAGTTATGCACGTGACAACGGCAAGGCCATGCACATCATGGGTCTGACAAGCACTGGTGGCGTCCACAGTTCTCAAGAGCATCTGATGGCCTTGTGCGACATCGCCAAGGAGTACGGCCTGGAGAAAGTATATGTACACTGCTTTATGGACGGTCGCGACACCGACCCCGAGAGCGGCAAGGGTTTCGTGAACACTGTAGTTGACCACTGCAAGCAAAGTGCCGGCACTGTCGCTACGGTCATTGGCCGCTACTATGCGATGGACCGCAACAACAACTGGGACCGCATCAAGGTGGCCTACGACATGCTGACCCAGGGCGTCGGCAAGCAGAGCGACGACATGGTAAAGGCCATCCAGGAGTCTTATGACGAGGGCGTTACCGACGAGTTTATCAAGCCCATCGTCAACTCGACCGTGGACGGACGCATCCAGGAGGGCGATGTGGTCATCTTCTTCAACTTCCGCAACGACCGAGCCAAGCAGATTACCATTGCATTGACCCAGGAGGACAAGCCCGAGGACGGCATGAAGGTCATCCCCGGCCTGCAGTACTACTGCATGACCCCCTATGACCCGACGTTCAAGAACATGCACATCCTGTTCCCCAAGGAGAACGTGGACAACACGCTGTCAGAATATCTGTCAAGTCAGGGCAAGCGCCAGCTGCACATCGCCGAGACCGAGAAATATGCCCATGTGACATTCTTCTTCAGCGGCGGCAGGGAGCAGCCCTTCGAAAACGAGGACCGCATCTTGGTACCGTCTCCCGATGTGCCTACCTATGACCTGAAGCCCGAGATGAGCGCCTATGAGGTGCGTGACAAACTCGTCGCTGCCATCCGCGAAGACAAGTATGACTTTATCGTGGTGAACTATGCCAACGGCGATATGGTTGGCCACACGGGCGTGTATGACGCCATCACCCAGGCCGTCAAGGCCGTCGACCGCTGTGTACACGACACCGTCGAAGCAGCACGTGCCACCGGTTATGAGGTCATCATCATCGCCGACCACGGCAATGCCGACCATGCCATCAACATCGACGGCACCCCCAACACGGCTCATTCGCTCAATCCCGTGCCCATCATCTATGTCACTGAGAATCCCGAACTCATCATCAACACGGGACGCCTGGCTGACGTAGCACCCAGCATCCTGCAGATTATGGAACTGCCCCAGCCCAAGGAGATGACCGGCCACGGCTTGATCGACATCACCAAGTAAGTACACCACACCTATCAATATAAAATATGAGACGGGAGCGCCACGCGTCCCCATCTCATTTGTTTTAAATACTTACCGTCAGTGTGACGAAATTATTAATTGTCAATCAGTGCGTTAGCAGCTCCCCCTCTAAGATTAGAGGGGGCTGGGGGGCGTTGATGCCCCAATAGTAAGTGCATTGAAGGTGAATCATACTCCTCCGGCGCTATGCGCAACCTCTTCTATCTTAGGGGTGGAATTGAGTATCAACAACTTGTATTCGTCGAACTCACGTTACCCACCGTCAGTGTGCCAAAAGCTGGTTTATCAGCAGTGCCAAGTCCGAGATATCCACACCTCCATTGGCATTGATGTCCGTATTCTCTACGTTGATTCCACTATATTGATGGCTCAACAGGCAACGAATCAAATCCGTGACATCAGTGATATTCACCACGCCGTCATCATTGACATCACCCATCAGGGGTTTCTTCATTTTCTTCAGCAACAGTTCCATGCCTGCCCGGGCATTAATCTTGCCGTTAGGACCGAACTGGTCATGTTTGGGACCCATCGTGAATCGGTCATGGACGGATGTCTCGGCAATGATTTCCTTGATTTCGGCAACAGACAGATTGGGGTTGGCCTGCATCCACAGGGCAATGATTCCCGCCACTGTCGGTGCAGCCATCGACGTTCCGCTCATGACGCCCCAGTAACTGCCGTCATCACTTTTCATGACAGTTTCTGGACTGTTGACCAAATAAGAATAACGACTGGCAGCAGCTACCACACATGTGCCGGGAGCACAGACCGTGGGAAGCGCTTCACCAGTGGGGCCGGCACCTGCGGCCTGATAGCCAGAGAATGACGCGATGTCACCTATGGTATAATTTCTGTCGGTCACCACCTTGTTCTGCGTCAACGAGTAATAGCTGTTGCGGGCAGAATAGGCACCGACCGAGATGGTCGAGTCGCCGACGGTATAGGTTCCGATACAGCAAGAATCGCTGGGAGCAGCATAGAAACTGTCGTGTACCGTTCCGTCGATGTCAATCACCGGATTGCGATAAACACCGAACCGAGAGTTGGAATTACAGGTCCATGCATCAATCTCACAATAGGTGTCTCTGCGGGGATAAACGGTCACGCCCAGAGCATAACGGGCGACTCTCACACCATTCTTCATGGAGTACTCCCGGCAAAGCAGGTTATACAGGCTCACTTCCAGTCGATATTTCCTGCCATGCGAAACAAAGCTGGTCTCTGTCGAAATATAGCCTACGGTATCGGTCGATGAATAATAGGTGAAATACGGTTCCAACACAGATGAGTCAATCTTTGTCTTGGAAGATAATGCATCCGACTCCCAAACGATATTACCTGATTTCTTGTCAAGCACATGGAACTTGTAATAGAAATTAGTATTCATTGTCCGCATCCAGATGTCTGTCGCCACTCCACGATAATAATAGGTCGAATCTCCACCCAGAGTGTTCCGGCAAGTAAACATCAGATTCAATGGCGATGTGGGCGAAGCATTGTGGTGGGTCCAGGGAGCGGTACCATTATTGTTGCCGGCAGCGATGACAAAGGCTCGTCCCGGGCCCATGATCTGATTGATTGCCTTGGACAGGTAATCCTGCCCATCATGTTGGCCATTGGGAGTATTCACGCTCAGACTCATCACACACGGCTGGCCGACACTGTCGGCATAGGCATCAACATATCGCACGCAATTGGCCACCTCAACCGACGATACCGAGCCCTCGATAACACTGATGGCGCATAAAACTATATCTGCTCCGGGTGCCATACCGCCATAGCCATTCACATGAGAACCGGCAGCAATGCTGGCAGTATGGGTACCGTGCGTGTTGCCGCTCCTATCGGTTGTCAAAGCATAGATCTCGTCAAACATGAATACCGAACCAGGCAAAACGGCATTCTTATTATACTTGGCTCTGTGTCCAGTAGTGACCTGGGTATTGTAAAGCCTGACAATACGCGTCTTAGACGGGTCGTCGTTAGACCTGAACGCACGATGCTGAATATCAAAGCCCTGATCGATAACAGCGACAATCACGCCTGAGCCGTCATAGTTGGCCGGCAGACCATGTGACACACCTTCTAACAGATAATCAACACCCGTGGCGTGCATTGTGCTGTCGGTGCACAGGGAGAGCCTCGTAGCGATTTCCACGTCCTTTACACCTGGCATGACCGAAACGGCCTCCAGCTGATCCAATGGAATCCTGGCTGTGACAAAGCCGTCAAATATACTGTTAATGATAACGCCCGCATTGTGCAAGCGATTGATGACATCTTCATCATCAAATGCGATGAACGCTTCTATGACCTCTACTCCATCCTCAAAACGTGAAGGCATATAGCGAGAATAATCGCCTTCGGCTGCCTGCATCTTCCTGTACTGCTGGCTATACTGCCGTTCATTCAAGAACTGCTGAACTGATGAGGGCAACAGACTCTGGGAGTGAATGCTGAATGTTATCATCAACATTGACAGCAAACCGAAAAATACTTTCATTTTCATGTTGATTTTGAGAAATAATCTACAAAATTAAACTATAAATATAATAATCAAGTAATTGTCAGTGCGAATTATATTTTTTTATCAAAACGTCTGTGCTTTTTATAAATTACTCACAGATGTGTAGCTTCAAATCAGAACAGAATGGCTGATGACATTAAGATGAAAAAACACATCCAATTCCAGCAGCCATTCTGTTAGTTCTGTAAGATAGCATCACTCGGGTTCCTCTCCTGATTCTACAGGTTCTCCTGATTGAAGAAGCATCAGAATCAGTTTGGTGACATCTTTGATCGTGATGAACCCGTCTTCATTCAAATCCGCATTGGGAATGTTTATTTCCTGATAATCACCATCGGTGAGCAAATAAGAGATGAGAATAGTCAAGTCCTTGATTGAAACGATTCCGTCATCATTGACGTCACCGGGGATAATATCGTCCTCGTGAAGGCTGAGCAAATACTGTACACCAGCCATCGCATCAATCTTTCCATTGGGTCCAAAACGCCTGCCGTAAGATGGATCATAGAATGCATTGTCCTTGATGGCTGTCCTTGATATAATGTCTTTGATCTGTCCAGGAGATAAAGTGGGGTCAATTTGCAACCATTCAGCGATAATACCTGCCACAGTCGGAGCTGCCATCGAGGTTCCACTCATAGCGCCCCACAAGTAACCCTCGGGTGTGCGCATCACTAGTTCGCTAGTGATGCCATTGAAGTAAGAGTACCTGCTGCCGGCTGCAATCACATTAAAGCCGGGGGCCATAACCGTGGGCAGATGTTTACCCGATGGGCCTCTGTCCGGATACTCATAAGCGGATACAAAATAGAGGCCACCGACACTGGCGTTGGGATCACCCATCATTTGGTCCTGGTTCAAGGAATAATAGGTCGTACGGGCTACATAAGCGCCAGCCGAAATGGTTGAATCGCCGACAGCATAGGTATTGATGCTGCAATAGTCAACTGGATTGGTATAGAAATTCTGAACTGCCTCGGTGATAGTGTCACCGCTCTCAGTGACCTTGTCAACGTAGACTACATCATAGTAGTTCCCACGCGCTCCGGAGCAAATCCAGGAATCGATGTAGCAGCTGTCTGGCTGAGTCGAATACTTAAGCGACGGAGCATACAATGTCACACCTATCTGGTAACGGCTGTTGATCAAACCAGTTTGGTCAATGTAGTAATTTTTACATTTTAGATTATAGATATAACACTGTAATTCAAATTTGTTATTTGATGACTGAGAAATAACGGATGTCAAGTAGCCCACGCTATCTGTCTCTGGATCTGGGGCATAATATTGACTGATTTCCGATGCGTCAACTCTCAAATATGGCGATTCCATGGCTGACTCCCAAGCAATGCGCTTGGTGTACTTGTCAAAAATGTGGAACCTGACAAGGAGACGTGTTCTAGGTGCTCTCACCCAAGTATCAAACCACATGCTTTTGTAGAAAAACGTTCTGTCTGAATACAATTTGGGCGCATCAAAGCAGAAGCACATGTTTAAGGGCTTCTGTTTTGTGACAGGACCATGCACATACCAGTACCTGTTGCCTCCATTACCTGCTGCGATGACAAAAATGCGGCCTGGACCCGTAAGTTGATTAACTGCCTGAGAAATACGGTCTAAGCCGTCATGAGATCCTTGATTGGTGCTGATGCTCAAACTGATGACGCAAGGCTTTCCCACGCTGTCGGCATAGGAATAGATATACTTAATGGCATTAATCACTTTAACCTCATCGACAATCAATTGCAGATTCCTTACCGAACACAGGACGATGTCGGCGCCAGGAGCCATGCCGCTATATCCACCTACGTTAATACCAGCAGCAATACTGGTCGTGTGGGTACCATGAGCGCTATGGGTGTCATAAGTCATCGTGTCAAGTTGTTCGCCCATGAAAACCGATCCAGGCAAATAGCTATTGCCAACCTTGACACGGTGACCGGTATCGTTCAACTGGTCATAGACACGGGCTATGCGCGTGCGACTTGTGTCATTGGCACACCTGAAAGCGAGATGGCGGTAATCAAAGCCCTCGTCAATCACGCCAATAATCACACCGCTTCCGTCATATGCCTGAGGCAGTCCATAATCGGGACCGTTCAGCACTTGTCCTGCATGGGTGGCCAGGAGTGTGGAATCAGTACACAAGTCGACAACACGACTGATCTCGACATTTGCGACACCAGGTATATTAGTCAGTTTACTCAGTTGACTGACCGGCACCTGAGCGGTAACAAAGCCGTCAAACTCACAGTTGACCCTTACACCATAATTGCGCAAAACAGGAATTGCCGTTACATTGTCAATATCAATGAAGGCGTTCACCATCTCTACGCCATCAATCACTTCAGGTTGAGCAAACATGGGTTTGAATACAGATTCATCACCGTGAGGGTTGATTTTCTGTCGACGTTCATAGTTGGCGCGCTCGTCCATAAAGAGCCGAACGGAGCTGGGCAACACATGCTGCAGTTGTGCATAACCCATTGCCAACGCAAAGAATGAGATAATTGCAAAGACTGTTCTTTTCATCTTTATATCGGATTATATTTTTCGCAAAGATATATCTTTTTCGTTATATTACAAAATGAAACAAATCCTGTATCATCTGCCACCGCTTGAGCAATTATGGTAATTAATGGGATAAGATACGGTTGATGAGATTGGTAACGTCGCTGATGCTGATATTTTCATCTTGATTGACATCGGCATTAGCCGTGTTGATGACACTGGTGTGCCCGTTCAGCAAGTAATTGATGAGTGCAGTGACATCGGCAATGCTGAGCACATGGTCACCGTTCACGTCACCAAGCATGACTTCTGGTTCATCTTGAATGACCTCGAGGCTGAAGGTAAGGTTGTCAATGTCAAATGTGAAGAGATATCGACTACCGTCACCAGTGAAGTAGTAGGAATAATTGTTATTGCGTTTTGCCGTTGTGTACTCGACGCCCGTAGTGATGGTCGTCGTGGATGCGGGACCATAGCGATAAGTGCTGTTGAATGCGTCCCAGTCGTCGTTCCACGCCTCGGGACCACCATCAGCAAACACAAAGTAGATCGGCGCACTGACGGTCAGTGTGTCCACATACTTGCCGTTACCCAGGTTGGTCATCTTGCCCATAGGCTCGGTGAGGCTCCAAGAGCCCTCACCACCCACTATGTAGATGCTGGTGCTGTCGGTCGGTTCCTCAGGGTCGTCACTGCTGCCGATCATGAAATCCTTCATCTCGAACAAGGCATCCATGACCTGTCCGTTGGCATTGTCCCACCAGCCGCAGTTATACCAGTCGGTGGTCACGCAGTTTGTATAGTGGATGCCATTCTCGTTGGCCTCGGGGAACCACCAGTAAAGGCCATTGACGCCACTGTGTGCATTGAGTGTGGATACCAGGGCTGCTGTAAATGCCTTCTGCCCTGCCTCGGTCGCAGGCCATGTGGACTGTAGGTCATAGGAGGCTCCACTTGGATAATAGGCATGGGGATAACCCGTCTCAACAATCTGGATTTTCTTGTTGGGGTAGCTTGCTTCAAGCGACGTCAGCAAATCGTCCAGAACGCTCAAGCCTCCGTGCCAATAAGGATAGTAGCTGAGGCCGATGATATCAAAGTCGGTGGTATAGTCCTTCAAGACATTGTAGAACGATGTCACATTGCTCGCGCGTCCCATCTCGGTGTGTACCACAATCTTGGCAGCCGGGCAAATCTCACGGCATGCCCTGATGCCTTGCTTCAGGTAATTGGCGAATGTTGCAAATGAGCCGTTGCCATAGCCGGCACCACTGGGATAGCAGTGCCCCGTGGGCCACAACATGCCATAGGTTACCTCGTTGCCCACTTGGATGAAGTCGGGGGTCGCACCGGCAGCAATCATTGATATCAAGACACGCTTGGTGTAGAAATACACGCTGTCGGCCAGCGCACTGGGAACTGTCCACGAGGACGGAGAGGAATGCTGTCCCGGGTCGGTCCAGGTATCGCTGTAGTGGATGTCGAGCAGAAGTTTAAAGCCTTCTGCCTTGATGCGCTGCCCGAGAGCCATGACATAGGGCAGGTCCTGGCAAACGCCCTCGCCCTGATCCTCGGCATTGGCCTTGGACGGATCGACGAACAGGCGTACGCGCATGGCATTCAGGCCCTGACTCTTGAGATAACCGAGCATGTCGGTAATTCTTGCACCATTCTCGTCATAATAGATGGCGCCATGTTCCTCATACTTGGTAAGAAGCGAAATATCACCGCCCACCCACTTGGGCCCGGCGTTGCTGAACAGACATGTTGATAACAAGCAGATCCACAGTAAATAGATTCGATTCATAATATCATTTTGTTTAATCATTGTTTTTATGCATGTAGGATTTTGTACACCAGTTCCTTGAGCAGCGCATACTGGTCTTGGCGCGAGCCGATGCCTTTGCTGCGGGTGTCACACTCGCGCAGGAAACCGATAATATTCACCAACGAACGCGTGTTATACATGCGTGTAGCATCGATAAACTTGCGCGCACGCCACTGGCTACGGGTGCCCACAATGGCCATGATTCCGTCTATCGACTTGTCGCGTGCCGTCGCAACGAGCAATACGCTCGAGAAAAACGAGAACAACATCGACACACTCACTACCGACGGATTGTTCTTGGGATTCCGTTCAAAGTAGTCAACGATGCGGTAGGCCTTGGTGGCGTCCCTGCGGGCAAGGGCTTCCTCTAACTCAAAGTTGTTGAAGTCCTTGCTGATGCCGACTGTCTGTTCGATGAGCAACGGTGTGATGTTCTTGTCTGTTGCCAACAGCGAGAGTTTGTCCATCTCACTGAACAGGCGGGCGATGTCTGTGCCGATATGATCGGCGAGCATACTCGTCGCCTTGTTGTCGATGTTACAACCCAATGAGTTGGCATAGGAAACGATGAGGGTATCCAGGTCGCGACCCTCGCGCACCTTGTTGGATTGGAATATGATACCGCTCTTGGAAGCCTTCAGCGCTTCGGTCAGGGGCTTGCTCTTGAGGTCACCGCCCTTGTAGCAGATGACAAGTATCGTTGACGGCAGGGGCTTCTCGGCATAGGAGGCGAACAAGTCCAGGTCATTCTTGTGACCAGGCTGTTTGGCAATCAGTTGAGCCTCTCTCACCACTACGACCTTGTGCTGTGAGAAGGCAGGATACTGCTGGCATGCGCTGATGACCTCCCGCACGTTGGCGTTGTTGCCATAGTACAGGGACAAATTGAAGTCGCGCTCATCCTCGCTCAGCGCAGTGTCAATAATCAGCTGCTGCAGGCGGTCGATATAATACGGTTCCTCACCCTGCAGGATATAGATGTTCCTGAAGGAGCCGCGCTTGATCTCCTCGGTCAATGCGGTAAAGGTCACCGATTCACGTTTTACGGCCATTTCTTATCTGATTTATTGTCAATTCAACGTTACTAGTGGCTGGTGTAAAAGTCGGTAATGCGCTGGATGGCTCGGGAGCACACGGGGCAGAAGTTCTGCACCTCATTGATCTTCATGCGGCACTCCTGCGCGGGACGATAGACACCCTTGCTCTGGTATCCCCCACCCTCGAACACGCCGACGCGCTGTGTCGCGGCATCGAGCATGCGCTGCTCCTTCTCATTGGTGATCTTGCGGTAGTTGGGCACCTTGGGGTCAGGAGGCGTGGGGATAGTAGTACCCTTGGGCACCATGTCGGCCCACTTGCTCTGGAAATCGACCAGCGTGGTGAGGTTGGGCTCCCACGGCTCGGTATCGGATGGATACATGCTCTCGTAGGCGTCGTCATAGAAGTATTCGTCACCCAGGCCGGCATAGGCATGGCCAAACTCATGGACCATCACCTGGTGAAAGGTGGGATGGTCGCTAGTGGTGACGGTCAACTGGTTATAGATGCCACCGCCGCCATAGGTGTCGCTGTTGACCAGCACGATAATGTGCTCAAAGGGAACACCCGACAGCACGTCATACAAGCGATGAATGTCCTGTGTCATTAGGTAGCGGTCACTATAGAAGGTGTCGTAGTGGGTTCCGACGGGTGTCGAGCTCCAACGACCCAGGTGAGGCACGCTGGGGCCACTGGTCAGCGACTCGGCAGCCACAGCCACTACATTGAAGCGGTCCTTGAGCGATGTGAACGGCTCGTGGGCAAACAGGGCATCGACCACTCGCTGGCAGTCGCCGTAGAACTTGCCCATCTGCTCACGTGTATAGCCCTCGGCAACGATGGCCAGGTCAATGCACTCAGTGATGTCGGGCTCGCCGCCGAGGGGGCCCTCGGTGGGCATATAGTCACGCCTGCCAGGCTGGTCGGCAGCCTTTTCATTGGCGGGCAGGGTCTTGCCTTTCCAGATGTAGTGATAAGGGATGCCGTTGTCGCCGATATGGCGGATGAGGATGTCAGTCGGATCAACCGTATGGGTGAGACTTGTAACGACCTTACCGTGGAAATCAAGCAGCGAGACGTTGACATCAACGGGTTGCTTGGGCATGGGCACGTTATAACTTGTGGCAAAAGCTTTGCTGACCTTGGTAGCTTCCTCGGTTGCCAGCCACTCCTGGAACAGAGTGGAAAAAGTGTGGACGAACAGTACCTGTCCCGTGGCATGATCTTTCACCTGGATCTGGCCATTGCCCTTGAGGGGAACGTCAGCGAGACGGCTTCTGCGACCAGCCCACTGCGGGGTGACATACATCTGCTCAAGATAAATCTGCTGGGCGTCATGATTCCCCGCAAATACATAGTCCAGCCGCAAGGTACGACCATCAAAGAAATCGTCAAACGACTGGGCCACAGCCGCCATCGATACAAGCAAAGCGGCGATTATTAAAATCTTCTGTTTCATTACTATCGCTAAAATTTTAAACCACAAATTTACATCTTTTTTTCATGCTGACATCGACATCTTGAGGAGAAAACAGTTTTCTTTATCCCGTTCATTTCAAAATATATGAGAAATATTTGCCGAGCAAATGGTTTAGCGGCAAGTCGCCTCGTCCATACCGTTCGGCATCAAGTCTCAAGATGCGTTCTTTGACAGGCTCGCCCTCATAAGTCGCCGTGATATAATACTCCTGATTCTCTTGCTCTATCTTAACATCAGTAAATAACTTGGAAAAGTCTGTTGCGTCAGCAAAAGAACAGATGGAATAACTGGGGCGCTTGGCACCTGGAATGTCTTCTTGAAGAACACCTTTCTGTACCAAATCCTGGATGTCACGAATAGCAGTGTCCCGTGAACACTTGTTCAGTTCGGCCCAACTTTTGGATGTAATCTTGGCCTCATGGCCATCAAGGAACAGATTGAGTGTTCTGGTCTGTCGTTCCGACATAGGGATGCTGGCAGCATGTACCCAGAAAAAACTCTTGTTGAGCACCGTGGTCACAATTGAACCGGCATCCTTGAGAGCTTGCAAAAGCGCTTTCAGGTACCACACCAGCCATTCGGTAATGTCGCCATCACCATGTTGCGTCCGTTCCAGTGTCCCATAATAATGATTCTTGTCACGGTTGATGGCTGAGGAGATATTATAAAAGCGGAATCGGCTCCTGTCGCCTCGCGCCAAGTACATATCTGCTAAAATACGCGCCAAACGACCATTACCGTCCTCAAATGGGTGAATGGAGACAAACCACAGGTGCAGAATAGCTGAACGTATCACAGGTGACAATGGCACGTCGGCATTGAACCAATTAAGAAAACAAGCCATTTCTTCTTCGACACGACTTGGTGAAGGAGCAATATAATGAATGCGTTCTCGACCGAGGTAACCAGAAACGATATGTTCTTCGTGGGTGCGATATTTTCCTACCTCAATCGTCGACCCCTCGCTATTTCCCGTCGGGAAAAATGCAGACTGCCAAGCACACAGTTTCTCTTTGGTCATCGTCTGGTCATAATGCTCCATGGCGTCAATCATAACAGCAACGACTCCATCAATATAATGTGACGGAGCTGACTGCTTCACGCTTTCAATGCCCAAGCGACGAGCTATAGATGACCGAACCTGATCGGCATTAAGGCTTATTCCCTCAATCTCGGAAGAAAAAACCACATCACGCGTGAGATTTTCGGCCATTGCATGAAGTTTGTCCTCAAATCCAAGTCCAATTAAGCGCCCGAACAGTTTGCCCTGTTCACGTGTCACCTCGTCAAGCAACAAGGCTACAGCCTTCTCGTCCCAACGGAACTCAGTCCAATTCTTATGCTCATGTATATACATATTCTTCATGCTTTTGCGACATTATTAAAGCAAAAACGACGCAAATTCTGCGGCAAAATTAAAGAAATAATGTCGCAAAAACAAGAAAACCATCAAAAAAATGGCATTGCAATCCACCCCTCATGGGGCGACTACTCTGGTAAGCCTTCTGTTTTCACCCCACAACGAAAAAGGTGCACACACAGGCGGCGCAATCCGAATTGCTTTCTTCCGGGGAAAAGGAGCTAATCCTGTGGGACAAGCACAGCGCGAACTGGATACCCGTACCAACGTTCGTCGCAGTTCCAGTACATGCTGCTCGAAGAGACAAACAAGTAGTCGGAGGACATGGCGCCATCAACTGTGCGCGACCAATAGCGGCCGCTCGCCCCGACGCCCAGAAACATCTCGCGATAGCGGATACCCGTGGCGGGCAAGAAGATAGTGTTACCGTTCGGGCCGGTTACCAACATGCCATTCACGTCATTCCTCTGAGTCCATTGCCTTGTACAAGAATTGATCAGCTCCTGGATTTGCTCAGACGACGGCGTACGTGCACCCGAACCCCAGTTGACCGTGGCGGCATCGTCTTCGGGGTCCAACTCGGTTCTGTCGTCAGGGATGCCCATGTAGGCTTGACTGCTATAGCAGTATTTCGAGTAGCCCCAATGAGTCCAACCGGATTCATCCCAGGATTCCCACCACTTGTAAGTGTACAAATCGTAGAAATCCTTGGGCTCCGTCTCGCCCCAAGCAAAGTAGTCGCCGTAGTCCTCGGGGCTGCTGGCGCCGATGTTGCGCGTCGCCCAGAGCGTGCCGCTGGGCAACCCTAAGTCAACCCAGTCGCCCTCTTCAGAACCGCCCAGGATGATGTCGATAATAGCGTTGATGTCGGCAATGTTGATTTCATGGTCGCCATTCACGTCGGCAGCTGTGATAAAGTCGGTCCCATCCAAGATGATGTCGATGACAGCGTTGATGTCGGCGATGTTAATTTCATGGTCACCATTGACGTCACCGGTTTGCTGTGCATAGCCATTGAAGGTCAAGGTCAATAATAGTGATAAGGTTAGAATAATCGTTTTTTTCATTTCAGCTGAAAATTTATTTTTGCAAAGGTAGTGTTTTTCTTGGGATAAACAAGAGAAATGTAGTATCTTTGTGCATATAAATTGAGATAGCGATGGTGGAACTTAATTTACCCGAATACAGCTTTAAGGTGAAAAAGACCGAGGGCGGCTCCTGGGCTATCTGGGACCGGCTGAGGGACCGCTGGGTGGCGCTGACGCCCGAGGAATGGGTGCGTCAGCACTTTGTCGAATGGCTCATCACCGAAAAGCATTTTCCCGCTGCACTCATGGGCAACGAGGTGTCGCTGACGCAGAACGGTATCGCCCGCCGTTGCGACACCGTTGTCGCCGACCGCACGGGTAACCCGCTGGTCATCATCGAATACAAAGCACCACACATCAATGTCACGCAGAAGGTATTTGACCAGATCGTGCGCTATAACATGGTGCTGCGCGCCCGCTACCTGATGGTGAGCAACGGCCTGGAGCACTACTGCTGCCAGATCGACTACGAAAACAGCAGCTATCGATTTCTGGAAGAGATTCCGTGTTATGAGTCGCTAGTCGATATTCTCTAGACAACATTTTTAGACAAAAATGTTGAATATTCCGTAGATTTACTATAACTTTGCGAATAGATAAACATTTTAGGCTTATGAAAAATTTACTTTTAAGAATCACTATTGCAGCAAGTGTTGCGATGGTACTGTGTTTCAATGCAATTAACGCTCATGCTGCAGTCCCCAGTGGTTACAAGACCATTGATTATCCTGGATTCACAGTAAGTATTCCTGATGAATTTGAGAAGTCTGAGGGTTGGAGCAGTGAAAGTCAAATGAGCTTTAACTCCAATGCCGTTAACGTGCGTGACGATGGTGAAGAGTACCTTTCCAGCGCCACCATCAGCGTGTATGAAACGGAGACTGACATGGAGGACCTGAACCTGAACGAGGCAGCCCAGAACATGATGTGGTCGGCCAAGGCCATGGACGAGGCCTGTGACGAGCCCATCATCGAAGGCAATACTGTTATCATGCGCTCGACTATCGATACCGGTTACGGCCTCTTGGTCAGCTGGCGCTTCATTGTCATCAACGAGGACGGCCGGACTGCCGGCGGCACCATTTCCTACCATGAAGGGGATACCAAGGTCTATAAAGGTATCGTGATGCCGATTATCCAATCCATCCAGTTCAAGTGACATGAAAGGACTATTGGCCATATTGGCGTTATGCTGCTGCCTGCAACTGAATGCCCAGGACATCAAGTTAGGCGACAGGTTTCTTGACAAAGAGACTGGCGTGACTTACACCGTGCGCGATGTGCGCATGGCTAAATACGTCTATATGACCGATGACACCGAGGACAACCTGTTGAGCCTGACTAAGGTTGATGGCAGCGAGGGCGAATACACCCTGGAACCCAGTCGCCAAGCCGATGACCCGCCCATTGCCGGTACAGAGTTCGGATGGCCAGTCAAGTACGCTGCCGATAAGGGCACACTCGACTTCTACACCCCGCAAGGCCGACTGATCTACACCTTGGAGGCAGTCAAGGTTGCCGAGCGTGAGGACTACCGCTTTGACGTGTCGTTCGGCACCGACAGCGAGGGCTACATCGGGCGGATATTTGTCAAGGCCTACACACCTCAAAGCGACGAACCCGTTATGGAATATGAACGCGATCTTGTGGAGATGCTTGCCGAAGCGCCCAGCCCTGACGAAGCATCCGGTTGGGTGGACAATAAGACGGACATCAACTTTGACGGCATCCCCGACCTGATGGTTTTCATCGGCCGCAATTGTGTGGGGCGCGTTTCGGAGTACTATGCCGGCTTTGTGTGGAATGGCGAGGACAAATGCTTCGACATGGTTCTGGACTTTGACGAAATCAGCAATCCCGTCGTGCATCCCGAGACAAAGACCATCACCAGTACCGCCCGCACCGATGCGGTGGAAATCACCACATGGACATATGCGTGGGTGGACGGACACCTTGAAATAATTGACGAAACAACAGAAACCTTTGGCGATGACTAAAAAACTATTACTTACCTTAATTTGTGCCTGCAGTATTCTTCCTATGACGGCAGGCAGCGGCCCCGACAAGAACGACGGGTCCACTCTCCCACCCATGTTTCTGCTCGGCAACAATGGCGGCATGAAGCAGATGGTTTATTGGTGCTACATTGAAGAGCCCCAGCTGGACGAAGAATATCCCGAATACTATAAAGAAGCGCATCAGGCATGGGAAATTCAGGAACAGTTTCGCCGCAATGCATCCAAGTACACCAAACTGATAGTTGACGGTACCCAGACACGAGATGTGAAATATGTGGATGAGATTATGCTCAACCCTGACGGCGAGCAGATATTCCCGGGCGAATTGCACAGCAGGCCCCAAATCCCATCGGCCGGTGCCCGATTCGCCCTCCAGGGCGAGCCCAAAATGAATATGGACGAAGTGCCTGGCAGCGTTGTCGTTACCGACAGCTATCTCGCCAGCCACAAACTGCTCAAGATTCAACCTGCATCGACCGATGAGGAAGTGCCGCTACCAGCTGCCGTCATCAAGAAGATGGAAGAAAAATACGGCATGCAGGCCACGCAGTCCAAGAAAGTCTATATCATCGGTGACCGATACACCTATGGCGTGATGCAATTTGAGGGCGAATACAAGAACAGTACAAGAAAGAGGTATAATCAAGACGAGAAGTCGGCATTGGCGCTGGAAATCATCATCGATGGCGATAAAGTCTATTCCTATCCTGTCGAAGGGTGGTATGATCCCGAATTTGGCTGCACCTGGAATGCCGATGACGGCGGCGAATACTTCCCCAGCAACATCGTGGCTGCATTTGAAGGTCCTCAAGGAGTAGAGTTTTGCTATCTCCATTGGGCTCCCGAGAGTGCCACCACCGGCATCATGACCCTCAGTAACGGCAAACTCGACCGCCAGGAATATGCCGTTTACCATTCCCTGATCGACGAGCAGATTCCCGTGTGGAAGAAGGACATCGAGGAGATGAAAAGGATCTATCTTGACGACGACCCCGGCGAACATGAGTTCGTGAATCTTACCAAGTGGGCCCATGTATTTATCGACTATGAGGGTGAGCAGATCTGGATTAGCGACGAGGCAGAGGAAAACGGCGCATTCTTCAGCCGCGAGGACGGCAAACTCAAGCTCGTCGGCACCGTGAGAGCCAGTCTCAAGCCCTCGTTCCCCCAAAGCAGTGACGGCAACAACTACCTAGTGATTTCAGGTCCTGCCGGAGGACCGTCCTATTATACCGAAATCTTCAAGTTCAAGGGCGGCAAGTTGATTGAAAGTTTCAATTGCCTGGAGGTTTACGGAGAACTTGACGGAGGCGCCCTTAATGGCAAGGAAATCAACACTGAGCAAGCAAAGGCTTACATGAAGGCAGTTCCTGAAACCTATGAGCCCTTCATCTACTGGAATGAAATCAACAACGAATAATCATCAAGCGATGAGAAAGGCAATCACATTATTGATATCATGTTGGGTGCTGGCATTCAGTGCCAATTGCATGGGGGCCGACGTCCTGCCGCTCAAGGCCATCGATGGCAAATGGATGAGCAAGCCCATCCCCGTAAACAGTAGCGGTGGAACGGTCGACGTGATGACGCTGATGAAGGCATTTCACGCCGTTTGGCCCACCGCAAGCGTTCAGGCGATTATCGATGCGGCAGGCAACAACAGCTATTATCAGCATGATGAATCGACCATGCCACCCGGTTGCCATGGTATTGTGTTTGTGGACTGTGAGGACTTCGGCTGGGCCTATTTCCATCACATGGAAGGAGCGACCCAGGACGTAGAGGCGCGCGTCTATCTCTGCGATAACGGGTGTGCATACTTCGTCATTAGTTTCGCTGAAGCCGGCGGCGAGGTCCAGCCTTTTTGCTGCTTCTACTACTACGACCCCGCGAGTCAGGTCATGAGGCCTGAAGACACCCCCTTCCATAACCTTCCGCGCAAATGGGCAAATTCCACATTACACTATTATCTAGGATTTGAATATGACCAGACCATCATCGTGGAAGAAACGTCACCTGCCGGAGAAAACTGGTACCACAAATATGTATTTACCGGCATGGCCCATGTGTATGACCACTCCAGCGCAGAGGCCTATGAAGACATGGACGAGACGGATATCGAGGTCAGACTGCCCGACGATGCCGAGTTGAAAGACCAGGACGATAACAGAGAACTGTTTGTAAACGTCGACGGCGTGGGCTCAGAGAACGGCCAGTGGTCGGTGTGGCTGCGTGACAAGGGCACGGGCCTCGTGACCTACCTCTTTGCCACCGAGAATACCGCCGAACCACGCTGGGAGCAGATGCAAGACGGCAACGGCATCAAGGTCTCGATTGACCAGATTGCCGCCGGTGACTGCAACACCGCCAACTTCATTCCATGGGATGCCGACAAAATCTTTGTCGAGGGTTGTCCCGACGGGCGCAACGTCTGGTCCTATATCATTGACATCAAGACCAGAGAAGCCATCCAGCTGCCCACTAATGAAGGGCTGGTTGCCATGGATACCGGGAAACAGGAAATCCACATGAGCAACTACCTTTATCATTCCGAAGGAGGCCGATACTCGGTAGAGCGCGTCTACACCATCGACGGCCGATATACCGGCAAGGAATACCGAATTGCTGATTAACAAAGAATTAACACAACATAATCATCATCTCATGAGAAGAATTGCAATCATCATACTGATGCTCAGCGCCTTCATCGCAAGGGCACAGTTCATCGAGAACGGCAGCATGTGGTACAACGGCGCACTCGTTTATACTGCCACCCTGCATCAAGGGGGAAATGTGATCCTAGGCTCTACAGTAGAGGGCGAGGAACTCGAATTCATGCTGGTTCCTGTAAAAGGCGAACCCGGCACTTACACCATCGCCCAGGGGCCCAACGACGCGATGATGGTGGAAGAGGTAGGACACACCGTCCGCGTTATCCAGCAAGAGGATCTGAATATTCTCTGCTTCTATGACGCAAAAGACGCCCTGTACAAATTGATGACCTGCACCAGGGAAGAGGACAACCAGAAACTCAATGTAGAGACCTGGATGACGCTTATCAGGGGCGACTACACCATGGACGACGGCACCCGTGTGTCCATCGACTGGAACAAGGCCCTCGTGGGTGGGACCTATGTGCCTATCGAGGCCATGACCTTTAACGGCCACACGACAGGCATCCTCAACATCGACGGTGACGGCACTCCTTTAAACGGTCCTATGGAAGTGCAGCTCATCACGGACGGCCTGTGCCTGTATCCGGTGGGGTTTGATGAGTACGAATTTCCGCACCGATTGCTTATTGACAGCATCACCCTCACCAGTTCCAAATCCAACTACGGCTGCTATGACTTCGTGTGCAACACCTTGCTCCACGGCAGCGAACTGAACTACTACGACAAGCCGACGCTGCGCCTGATGCGCAATTTCATCCTTGCTCGTCGCGGCTATGTATTCCAGTCCAAGGACCTGAAGGAATACTTCAGCAAGGAGCCGTGGTACAAGCCTGCCGACAGCAATGACGATATCAAGCTCTCACTGCTCGAGCAGCTGAACATCGAGTTAATCAAATACAGGGAAGCCACTATCGATGATATAGCTTTTTAGATCATTCTGCACCCAGTAACCATAAAACACACCGAAAAAATTAGTATATTTGCATCCATGAATGAAGATTATCTGGAAAAGCTGAATGAGCAGCAGCGCGCCGCAGTCGAGTATTGTGACGGACCTCAACTGGTGATTGCCGGTGCAGGGTCGGGCAAGACGCGTGTGCTGACCTATAAAATCGTCCACCTGCTGCGACAGGGTTACGAGCCGTGGCGCATCATGGCGCTGACGTTCACCAACAAGGCTGCACGTGAGATGCGTGAACGCATTGAGCCGCTGGCGGGACCCGAGGTGGCCGCCCAGCTGTGGATGGGTACGTTCCACTCCATCTTCTCACGCCTGCTGCGCCGCAACGCCGAACTCATCGGCTTCAAGCCTGACTTCACTATCTATGACCAGAGCGACTCACGCTCGCTCATCAAGCTCATTGTCAAGGATATGGGACTTGATGACAAGGTCTATAAGCCCGCAACCATCCAGAACCAGATCAGCAATGCCAAGAATGCGCTGATTACCCCTGAGGACTACGCCCGCAACCAGGCCCTCATCGATGCCGACCGCGATGCACAGCGCCCCGAGACCATCAACATCTACCGCGCCTACTGGAATCGTTGCCGCATCGCCGGAGCTATGGACTTTGACGACCTGTTGCTCTATACCAACATCCTGCTGCGTGACCACGAGGACGTGCTGGAGCGTTACCAGGAATTTTTCCGCTACATCCTTGTCGACGAGTATCAGGACACCAACTTCTCGCAGCACCTCATCGTGCACCAGCTGAGCAAGAAGTACAACCGGCTGTGTGTCGTGGGCGATGATGCCCAGAGCATCTACAGCTTCCGTGGCGCCAACATCGACAACATCCTTAGGCTGCAACGGTTCTACCCCGACATCAAGACCTTCAAGCTGGAACGCAACTACCGCTCCACCCAGACCATCACCGATGCGGCGAACAGCCTCATCGAGAAAAACAAGGGACAGATTGCCAAGCACCTGTTCAGCAAGAATCAGGTGGGTGAACGCATCCCCGTGATACAGTGCTTCAGCGACTACGAGGAGGCCTATGTCGTCGCCAATCAGATAGCAGCGCTCAAGGCACGTCAGGGCGACAGCTACGAGGACTATGCCGTTCTCTACCGCACCAACGCCCAGTCACGTGTGCTCGAAGAGGCCCTGAGCAACGGCGGTCGGCGAGACAAGCATGGCAATATGCGCAGCGCTATCCCCTACCGCATCTACGGCGGCCTGTCGTTCTATCAGCGCAAGGAAGTGAAGGATGCCATCTGCTACTTCAGGCTTGTCATCAACCCCGATGACGACGAGGCCTTGAGACGCGTGATCAATTACCCGACGCGCGGCATTGGCGACACCACGGTGGGCAAAATCAACCACTGCGCCAGCGAGAACGGGGTCAGCATGTGGCAAGTGATGAACGATGCCCAGCGATACGGGCTGAATGTAAACCGCGGAACTCTGGCCAAGCTGGAAGGCTTTACGACCTTGATGAGCGGCTTGATAGAGCTCAATCAAGAAGGCAAAGACGCGCTGACCGTTGCCCAGGAGACCATCCGCCGCACACACATCAAGAGCGTCCTCATGGGAGACAACACGCCCGAGAACATCAGCCGCATCGAGAACCTCGATGAGCTGATGAATGCCGTGAGCGACTTCCAGCAACTCAAGGAGGAGAGCGGCGACGAACATTACCAGATCGGCGATTTCCTGGCCGAGACCTCGCTACTGACTGATCAGGACATGAATGACCCAGACGGGGAAAAAGTGACCCTAATGACGGTCCATGCCGCCAAGGGATTGGAGTTCCGCAACGTCATCATCGTCGGTGTGGAAGAGGATTTGTTCCCCAGTGCCATGAGCATGGACTCCATGTACCAGATTGAGGAAGAACGGCGACTGCTGTATGTTGCCATCACACGCGCCGAGGTGAACTGCATCATCACCTATGCCAAGTCGCGTTATCACAACGGCCAGACCAAAACCTGTGTGATGAGTCGGTTCTTGCGCGACATCGCTCCTGAGTACCTGCTGATGGGCAGCACCAATTCGGCCCCGATGCCTCAGCGCAAGCGTTCCGTGAGCCGATGGGACGATGACCTGGACGAGCCGACTGAATGGAATAAGACGGCACCACGCTCCGTCGGGGCAAAGCCGCGGTCCACCTCAAGGCCCACACCGCCCGCACGTCCCGTCTCTCCCACTCCGCCGCCACCAGCAGCCAGCAGCGGAAACTTCGCCATCCACACGGCTGACGAGTTGAGCGAGGGCTGTCAGATCCTGCATCAGCGCTTCGGCCGTGGCACGGTGACCCACATCGACACCAGCGGCAGCGACGCCAAAATCGATGTCATGTTTACTGACGGCAATTCGCGCAAACTGCTATTGAAATTCGCTAAATTTGAAATATTGTAAGTGATATGGAATACAAGACGCCTTACTATATCGTGTATGAGGAAAAGTTGCGCCGCAACATCGAGTTGATTACCGGTGTCGCCCAGCGCACGGGTGTGGACATCATCATGGCCTTCAAGGCCAACGCGTTGTGGCGCACCTTCGACGTGTTCCGCGAGTACGGCATCGAGTCCACTGCCAGCTCGGTCAACGAGATGCTGCTGGCCATCGACGAACTCAAGTGCCGCACCCACACTTATTGCCCGGCCTATACCGACGAGACCATCGACGCCTATATCGCCGGCAGTTCTCACATCACGTTTAACTCCATAGAGCAGTATGAACGGTTTGCCGATCGCGTGAACCGTCACAATGCCGACTGGCCGGGAGAGCGGGTGAGCTGCGGCCTCAGGGTCAATCCCATGTGCTCAGTCATCGAGACCGACATCTACAATCCATGCTGCCCGGGGTCACGTTTCGGCGTGCTGGCCAGTGACCTCAAGGAGTTGCCCGAGGGTATCGAGGGGTTCCATTTCCACGCTTTGTGCGAGAGCACGAGTTTTGATCTGGAGAAGGTACTGCTAGCCTTGAAGGAGCAGTTCGGGAAATACCTGCCGCGACTCAAGTGGCTCAACATGGGCGGCGGACACCTGATGACCCGTGAGGGCTATAACATCCGCCACCTGGAGCAGGTGCTGGGCGCGTTCCAGGGTGCCTACCCCAACCTGCAGCTCATTCTGGAGCCAGGAAGCGCCTGGTGCTGGCAGACGGGCGATCTCGAGGCCACGGTGGTCGATGTCGTGACCAACAGCGGCATCACGACAGCAATTACCGATGTGTCGTTTGCCTGCCACATGCCCGATTGCTTGGAGATGCCTTACAAACCCCGCATCACCCAAGCCCTCGATGAAGTGGACCCGTCAAAGCCCACCTACCGTATGGGCGGCAATTCGTGCCTGAGTGGGGACTATGTGGGAGACTGGAGCTTTGAGAAACCGTTGAAGCGCGGTGACCGGATTACCTTCGAGGACATGAACCACTACACAACGGTGAAAACCAACATGTTTAATGGCATCCAGCATCCGGCAATCCTGTTCAAGCGGTTAGACGGCAGCATCGAGGTCCTGCGTGAATTTGACTACATCGACTACAAGACGAGAATGAGCTGAAGCTTAATGCCCATCAATATTAATAAACACGAATGACCATGAATGATCATAAATAATTTATTATGACTATTTCTCTTCAGCGACATGTACAATATTCATGTCCTTGTCCAAGAGGTAACATTCATTGGTTACTGCGTCTAAGCCGTATCGTTCGCCTTGAAGCCTTGGCTGGCCAAAGTTGATCAGAATGCCAATAGGCTTTCTTGTTATTCTCATGTAATTAAACAGCTGGGCGCGATGTGCTGGAATCAGACTGCTCACTGACTTCAATTCGACGATGACATCATTGCCAACCACAATATCCATTTGATAGTGTTTTTCCATCTTGTGGTTCTTGTAGTAACAGGGGACAGACTTGAGCGTCTCATGTTGGATGTCCTGATCTTGTAATTCAAGATGCATTGCTTCATTATAAACGGGTTCCAGTAATCCCCAATTAAGTTCACTGTGAACTTCCATCGCAGCACCAATAGTTTTATAAACTATTAATTTATATTTCTTAAAGTCCATAATAATGCGCCCATTTTTATATTTATGATCATTCATGAACATTCGTGTTTATAACAGTTGCAGGCTATTATAAACATCCATGAAAATTAATGATGATTTTATTACTTGCCGGAGTAGACGGTGCCGTAGCCGACGAGGCGGTCATAGCGCTCGCCCATGGGACGGTCATAGACCATGACGAGGTACTCGTTGACCGTCTCGTAGTGGTCGCCCTCGATGCGACCTGTCTGGCCGACGGAGGTGCCGTCGGGTACCCAGAGGTACATATAGTTATAGGCGCCCTGTTTGAGCAGGAGTTCCGTAGTGTATAAGCCGCTGGAAGCATCATACTTCATCATGGCCTGCGTTGCCGGGTAACCATTGAGGAACTCACCGTAGAGCCACACATTGCCGCCATTCAATTTGCCTCCAGTGTCTAGCGTGAAGTGGGTAATCATGTAGTCTGCCTCCAGGAAGTTCTCGCCGTAGGCCTCGGCATTGCGGATGGTAAACCGCCCGAATTGGGTCTTGTCATAGAGATACTGGATTTCATTGCGAGGTTCATCGGTCATCAGCACGGCATGGTACATCGGCTCATAGTAGCGGATAGCCTTCACACCCATGTTGATGTTGTGCGCATTGACGGTCTCAAAACGGCGGAACTCATTGCCGGCCGGGAAAATGAGGTCGCGGTTATGGTCGTAGGTCACATAGTCCACACCTACCATCATGGGGCGCTTAACGACGACCGCATTGTCCATACGGGAATTCTGATAGACGATGCAAGTAAATTCGCTATAGGGGTCCTTGATCTGATTGGGCTTGTAGCGTACGTCGAACGACACTTGCTGGAAGCGGTTGTTGTATTCAACATCCGTCCTGGAAGTCACCCTCGGAAAAACGTTCACCTTGCCTTCACAGACCGAAAACCGTGTCTGAAACAATATCTTATCGGGGTCGTCCTGCTCATAGACGCTGAGCAGGTAATTGCCGCTCACCAGCAGTTCCATGTCCTGATTGGGAAGCACGAACTGGTAATTGTAGTAATGGACATAGGTGGCCTCGCTCTGAGCATAGTCGTCAATGTCGGCATAGTTGAAGCCGCTGACGTACTCGCTCTCGACCAGTTGGGACGGTTGCCAGTCGGCGTTGCAATGGGTGACGCTGTAGCGCAGGTAGTGCACGTCGTAGCCCAGGTAGTCAAAATTGACGATGAGCCGGTCTTCGCCATCCAGCATTATCACCGGAGGAATGTACATATTGTTCTCGAGGGACACCTTGAGGGAACGCACGTTGTTGTCGAACACGTGCGGACGGGTGTCCACCACACCCTGAGCCATGGCCGTCATCACCATCAGGCAGCAAGGCACTATCACTGCATTTCTAATCCATTTATTCATAGTGAGTAGCATTTATTCCCTTCTTTGACAATTATTTGACCCGATGGTTTAACCCGACTGGTTTATCTCAGGAGCAGATAGACAGTGTAGGCCACATAGGCGGCCAAAAAGATAAAGCCCTCAATGCGGTCGAACTTGTTTTTCTTGAACGTGAAGATCACGACAAACAACATCAATGTCGCCAACAGCATCACCGAATAGTCCCAGATGATGATGTCAACAAGGGCCAGAGACTTTACGGTGGAAGCCGTACCAAGAATGAACATCAGGTTGAACAGGTTGCTGCCGATGACATTACCCAACGCCAATTGGGGATTATTCTTGCTGGCAGCGATGATAGCCGTCACCAACTCGGGCAATGAGGTGCCCACGGCGACGATGGTGATGGCGATAACCGCCTCGCTCATGCCCCATGCGCGCGCCAGGTTCTTGGCACTGTCCAGGAAGAGGTTGCCGCCGAAGATCAATGCCACCAGCGAGACGACGGCGATAGTCCAGAGGAGCCACGGGCTCTTTCCCGCGAGCGAGGATTTGGCCTCCTCATCAGCATCTTCGAGAGCCTTCTTGGGGTCCTTGCCCTTCTGGACAATCACCCAACACATATACCCGACAAAGATGACAAGCAGCAGGATGCCGTCTATGGTGCTGAGCATGTTCTTATTGCCAGGGAATATTGCATCATTGGCCAATAGCATGACCAGAATCGTGGCAACGATCAAAAACGGGATGTCGCGATAACGCTGCAGCCGTTCGATGGGGAACGGGCAGATAGCAGCCGTGACACCCAGTATCAGAAAGATATTGGCGATATTAGATCCAATGACATTTCCCATGGCAATGTCTCCGCTGTTGCTTAAGGCCGAAGAGATGGAGACAAACAACTCAGGGGCACTCGTGCCGATGCCCACAATAGTCAAGCCGATGATGAAATTAGAGATTTTGGCACGCTGGGCAATGGCGACAGACGAATCCACAAGATAATTAGCGGCCAGCAGCAGCACGCCCAACCCGACGACAAGCAATAAATAATCCATTACAAGTAATGATATTGATAAAAACACCGCACCCCGGCAACCCGAGGTGCGGCAGAATCTTCTATAATTATGACTTCAAAGCATCACGCATCGCAATCAAGGCATCCTCAAGGCCCTGGGGATTGCGACCTCCGGCCTGGGCAAAATGGGGCTGTCCGCCACCACCGCCCTGGATGCACTTGGCTGCACCACGCACGATGTTGCCGGCGTTCTTGCCAGCCTTGACAAGGTCCTCGCTCAGCATCACGGTTAGCATCGGCTTTCCTTCATACTCGGTAGCAGCGAGGAAAGCGGTAGCCGTGGGACAGTCGGCCTTGATAGCCAGAGCCACACCCTTGACCACATCTGGCAGTCGGTTGCCCGTGAGCATGATGACGTTAATGCCGTTCATTTCCTTGCCCTCATTCATGAGCTGCTTGGCAAGGATGGCGATGCGCTGCTTCATGAAGTCATCGACCTGTTTCTTGAGGTCGGCGTTCTCGGCGAGCGAGCGCTGCAGGGCAGCGATGGCATCGGGAGCATTGTTGAGCATCTCCTTGATGTGACCCAAGGTGTCCTGGATGTTATCGAGCATCTCCTCAACATTGGCACCGGTCACAGCCTCGATGCGGCGGATGCCGGCGGCAATACTGCTCTCGCTGACGATACGCACCATACCGATGTTACCCGTATTGGGCACGTGGGTACCACCACACAACTCTACCGAATCGCCGTACTTGATGACACGAACGCGGTCACCGTACTTCTCGCCGAACAGAGCCATGGCTCCCATCTGGCGGGCCTCATCGATAGGCATCTCACGATGCTCCTCACGCGGAATGGCAGTGCGGATCATCTTGTTGGCGAGGTGCTCGACTTGACGAATCTCCTCGGGAGTCACCTTGCGGAAGTGCGAGAAGTCGAAACGCAACGAGACGGGATCGACATAGGAGCCCTTCTGCTCAACATGCGTGCCCAGCACTTGACGCAGGGCGGCATGCAGCAGGTGGGTCGCCGTGTGGTTGCACTCGGTAGCATGGCGGGCGTTCAGGTCGATAGCGGCATGCAAGGTGGCATTGACATCACTCGGCAACTTGGCCGTGATGTGAACGGGCAGGTTGTTCTCGCGCTTGGTATCGGTCACCTCGACGACCTCGTCACCCAGCGTGAGGGAACCGCGGTCGCCCACCTGGCCACCCATCTCGGCATAGAACGGAGTGCGGTCAAGCACGATCTGGTAGAAGGATTTGTTCTTCTGGGTCACCTTGCGGTAACGCAGGATGTTCACGTCACACTCGGTAAGGTCATAACCCACAAACTCGGTCACGCCGTCCTTGAGTTCAACCCAATCGGTAGCCTCGACTGCAGCGGCATTGCGGGCGCGCTGTTTCTGCTTCTGCATCTCGACATTGAATTCCTCCTCGTTGACGGTCATGCCGTTCTCACGCAGGATGAGTTCCGTCAGGTCAAGCGGGAAACCGAAGGTGTCATAGAGCGTGAACGCCTCCTTGCCATCGACAACGGTCTTGCCGGCAGCCTTGGTGTCGGCAATGACTTTCTCGATGAGCTTCATACCCGTATCAAGTGTGCGCAGGAAGGCATCTTCTTCCTCCTTGGTCACATGCTTGATCAGGTCGGCCTGAGCCTTAATTTCGGGATAAGCATCGCCCATGTTGTCGATGAGCGTGTCGATGAGCCGATACATGAAGGCTTCCTTGAAGCCCAGGAAGGTGTAGCCGTAGCGAACGGCACGGCGCAGGATGCGGCGGATCACGTAACCGGCCTTGGCATTGCTGGGCAGCTGACCGTCGGCCACCGAGAATGCGATGGTCCTCACATGGTCGGCCACAACGCGCATGGCGATGTCCACGTCCTTGTTGTCACCATATTTCTTGCCGCACATCTCGCCCAGCTTGCCGATAAGGGGCTGGAAGACGTCGGTGTCATAGTTGGATTTCTTACCCTGCAGGGCCATGCACAGGCGCTCCAGTCCCATGCCGGTGTCAATGACCTTGTTGGGCAGCGGTTCGAGCGAACCGTCCACTTTTCGGTTATACTGCATGAACACGAGGTTCCAGATCTCAATCACCAGCGGGTTGTCCTTGTTGACCAGCGAGGCACCGGGCACGGTAGCCTTCTCCTCCTCGCTGCGCAGGTCGATATGAATCTCGCTGCAGGGGCCGCAGGGGCCGGTATCGCCCATTTCCCAGAAGTTGTCATGGGCATTGCCATTGAGGATGTGGTCCTTGGGCAGATGGGCCTCCCAAAATGTAGCGGCCTCATCATCGCGGCTCACGCCGATGCTGTCGTCACCCTCAAAGACGGTGGCATAAAGATTCTTGGGATCCAGACCATAGACATTGACCAGCAAGTCCCATGCCCAGTCGATGGCCTCATGCTTGAAATAGTCGCCGAACGACCAGTTGCCCAGCATCTCGAACATCGTGTGATGGTAGGTGTCATGACCGACCTCCTCGAGGTCGTTGTGCTTGCCGCTCACACGGAGGCACTTCTGGGAATCGGCGACACGGCGCCACTGAGCATCTTTATTGCCAAGGATGATGTCCTTGAACTGGTTCATACCGGCATTGGTGAACATGAGGGTGGGATCGTCCTTGATGACCATCGGAGCCGAGGGCACAATGTGGTGGCCACGCTCCTCAAAGTAACGCTTGAACGTCTCTCGAATTTCTTTTGCAGTAAGCATACTTTCTTTATCTTAATTTATTATAAATGTTCCTGTTCTGTTGCAGAGTCTAAACTTTTTGTTTACCTTTGCAGTGTTGTTATTAACCTGCAAAGGTAATTATTTCTGTTAATTTGTGCAAGACCATGCGAGAACTGGACAAAAAATTCTATAAAATCGGAGACGTTTCAGAGATTCTGGGCATCCCCGAATCGACCCTTCGTTACTGGGAATCACAGTTCACGATTATACGCCCCAAGCGCAATAAGAAGAACATCCGTTTCTACACCCCCAATGACATCGAGATCATCAGCAAGGTCTATTACCTGGTGAAGGAGAAGGGGTTGAAGCTGGATGCCGCTCAAGCACAGATTCGTCACAATCGCGACGGCGTGGACAAGCGCTTTGACGCCATCGAACAACTCAAAGACATCAAGGAACAGCTCATCGCCTTCCAAAACGCACTCGATCAGCTGTTCCCCGACGCTCCCGCTTCCAAGTAAGCCGGAGTATTACCATACAACAAATGAGGGCTGCCACCCGTTGCTGGGCCAGCCCTCATTTGTTTTTCCGGTATTCACAGCGTTTATTCAACTAGCACTGAAACAACGTGATTTCGACGAGCCTTTAGTTCGGCGAGGCCAAAATAAGTTACTGATACTCAATTCCTCCCCTAAGATTAGGGGAGGTGGCGCGTAATTCAACTGCTAGAACTATAACCGCCCTGCGGGCGGGAAATTAATCAAATTAATTATAAAATTTTTATTAATATGATAATATTATCAATTTTAATTTAAAAATTTGTTTAATTTCCCGTGCGATAGCACGGTTATATTACCGAGTCGCATTATGACACACTCTGAGCTGCTGACGCTTTCATTTGCTAAAGCCACTTACAGAAAAACACAACTGGCAACACGCGATCGCCGCGCATTGCCAGCCGTTCAGTTAATGAATTTTATAAACGTAATTTCCGGGTCAGAATTTATTACTAAAGCGTGTGTGGCATCAGAACCTCATGCCCAGTGTGAGCGAGACGCGGTTGTTATGGTCCGTCACGTCAGCACTGACGTTGGGTTCGTAACCGAAGTCGTCATTGATGGGCGAGAATGCGTTATACACACTCTTACGCATCTTGTGCACATAGGCCAGGTCGGTGTAGAATGACTTGTAGCGATAACCGATACCGCCCGTGATGTTATGCACGGCATTGTCATACTGATAAGTCGGGTTGGTGCCCACAGTGACAATATTGTAGTCATAGTTGTCAACGCCCTTCTCGACCTGAGTGGTCTTGTAGCTGTAACCTGCACGCAGGCTCCAGTTGGGGTTGATGCGGTACTCGCCGCCGAAGCGGAAGATGTGGGAGGGCTTGAAGTAAGCCTTCACATTCTCGGTGACATCACGATAGTCGTTGTTACGGTCGTCACCGACGCGCATCGTCTCGTTGGCCACATACTCGTAGTCAAAGCTGAGGATGCCCTTGGTGCCGATCACGCCGGCCAGACTGCCCATGAAATGCCACGGCGTCTTGATGGTGTAAGTGCTGGAATAGTCATAGTCATCGTTGCTGCCCTTATCGGCGCGATACAGAAGGTTTTCGTCCTGATAGCCATTGAGCGAAGCACTCACATAGTAGGTGTCACGCATGTCATAGTAGGTGGGCGTGTGGAACGCGGCACCGATACGCAACGACTGAACGGGTTTCCAGATCAAGCCTAACTTGAAGTTGACACCGGTACCCTCACTGTGCAGGTAGTTATACAGGCCCCAGTCGGCTCTGGTATTGTAGTTGTCGATAGGAGTGTCGAACAGGTCCTCATCATCAATCATGATGTAAGGATTTGTCAACTCCTCTTCATAGCTCTGAAAACTCCTATAGTCCAGGTCAAGGATACCGAAGTCAAGACCGAAGTACAACTTGTTGGCAATGTTACCGCCGAAGGCGATGTTATACTCATCGGCATGACCACGCTCATCCACCTCATAGTAGGCGTTACCCTTGGTTCCATTGCCAAAGAGTCCCTGCATGGCACCACCATTATCATTGATGATACCCACGAAGCCACCATTATTGGTCTCCATGTCAAAGGTGGTCACAGCAGCCCAGGGAGCATAACCATCGAAGTAGGGATTGAAATCTTCTTCCCAATAGAGATCGTCAGCGCTGAATCCAGCCACATTGACAAACTCGTCGGCGATGTAGTTACTCATCGAAGTCGGGATGTTGGCCACGCCACCGACGTAGTGACGGTTAAAGGACTGCAGTCGGTTATAGCTGAAACCGAAGTTCAGGTTGGGCACCGACTCGCTATTGAGGCGGATGGCACCGATATAACCCACGTTGTTCACGTTGAACTTGGTCTCGTTGAGCTTGTCCACGCCTGATTCAGTGCTATTGCAGTCCAGGCTCAATGTGATACCAATATCCGAGTTGCGATAGACTCCGATGCCGGCAGGGTTCTGGGTCAGCGTCGAGATATCGCCTCCGAGGGCTCCGAAGGCCCCTGCCATCGACTGGAAGCGCGAGGAACCTCGGAGTTCGGTTTGAGACATCTGCAGGACGTCAAAAGCATCCTGAGCGTTGAGGAACAGAGGGAGTCCGCATAAGAGCAGAGCAAAAACTATCTTCTTCATAATTCAATTCAAACTGTTTAGATTTCAATAATTGTTCAAATAAAACCTACGGTTGTATAGTTAAAGCCTTGCCGTTTAGCGACGACGTCCTCCGCCGCCCGACGATCCGCCATGGCTGCCACCGCCGGACGATCCACCGCGGCTGCCGCCACTGTAGGAACCGCCTCCGCTCGAGCGACCGCTGCTGGAGCTGCCGCCGCTATAGGAACGGCTGCTGCCACTGGAGCTGCCGCCACTGTAGGAACGGCTGCCACCGTTGTAGGAACGACCTCCGCCATTAGAAGATGCAGCGCCACGTGATACGCCAGCGTTGCGGGTGGTGACGCCGCTGGAGCTACGACTGCCCATATTGCCGCCACGACCGGTTGCATAGCCGCCGCGACTACCGCCACGATTGTTCGAGGTGCCTACGCCAGTGGGACGGTTGCCGTTAGCGCCACGAGCACCGATGCCATTGCGACCGCTGGTCGTTGCATCCACGCGAGAGCGTCCGTTGCGGTTGCTGGCCAAGCCCACACGGTGTCCACCAGAGGAAACACCGGGACGAACGTGTCCACCATTGTGATTGTGATGAGGCCTTACGCCGCCATAATCCCAGCCATACCATCCGTTATAATGCCAAGAGGACCAGGGACGTACACCCCAATAGTTCCAACCCCACAAGCTCGGGCCGTACCACCTGGGACTGTACCAGCCCCAACCCCAATCATAATAGGAGTAATAAGGACGATAGTACCAGGGAGTATACCAAGGGCTGTACCAGCCGGTGTACCAGGGATAATAGGAATCCCAGTAGGAGCCATAATTCCAGTAAGAGCCATAGCCCCAGTCACTGCCGATTACCAGATTGATGGTAGGCGACTCGTCGTAATACAGCTCTACCAGGTCATCGTCGTCACTGAGGATGACAATGTCCGGATTGTAGAAACGCTCGATACGGCGAGTGTTGGCAAAAGCCTCTTCGTAGATGGTATCGCCATTGAGGTCCACAGTGTAGATGGTATCACCATTGAGATCAATCTCATAGCCAGGCTCGTAAGCGCCGCGACGATTGTACTCGTCCTCGTCACGCTCGATGCGGTAGTTGCTCTGAGCAGCTACCTTGTAGTTGTCGGGCACTTCGCCATAGACAGCAACGGTCTTGGGATTGGTAGTGACCTTGGTCGTCGTCGTTTTGGACTTTGAAGCATCGTAGTAGATGTCATCATAATCCTGTGCCTGCAATATCGCCCCAGAAGTGAGCGCCAGCAGGCCAAACAGTGTGAAAAATCGGTACTTCATAATCTTTTACGTTTTAAAAAATTCATTAATCAGTTTTTCTGTCTTTTAGACCTTATTATTTTAAATAAGTTTAAAATATGTAATCAAAAAGTGCCGCAATTTACAAAGCAAAACAGTACACACGGCCGTTTTTTATCTTAAAAAAGCTAAATGCACATTATTTTTACTTTGACAGTCAGCACACGGCACATTTGCAAGAACCGTGCCAGCCGTTTCAGTCGGCATCCGTGGCCTGCTTGTGAAAAAAGTATTATCTTTGCAACCGGTTATGGGAAGGGAGAAGATTTTCCGGTTCAAGCAGTTTGCGGTCATCAACGACCGCACTGCGATGAAGGTGGGCACCGACGGGGTCCTGCTGGGTGCATGGTGCCCAGTCGAGGGGGCTCGTCGCGTGCTGGATGTGGGCACGGGCTGCGGTGTGATAGCCCTCATGGTCGCACAGCGCAATGCCACCGCACACGTAACGGGCATCGATATCGACGAGGGCGCCATCGGGGAGGCAACGCTCAACTTCAGCAATTCGCCCTGGGGCGAACGGCTCAATGCACTGCTGACAGACTTTAACGACATGGATGCCAACTGCCAATTTGACCTGATTGTCTCTAACCCACCCTACTTCACTAACGGCGTGTTACCGTCAGGAGCGGCCCGAACGACGGCGCGCCACACCGGTTCGCTCACCTATCAGCAGCTGATTGACGGCGCGGCACGGTTGCTGACCGAGGACGGTTCCCTGGCGCTCATCTCGCCCACCGACGCCGAGCAGGCTATCATCGAGGCGGCAACCATGGCATCCCTGCCTGTACGACTCATGACCCGCGTCATCCCCGTCGAGGGCGCCGCCCCCAAGCGCACGTTGTGGCTGTTGTCGCGCTGCCGTATTCCCTATTGTGAGAAAACCCTCACCATTGCTCATGGTGAGGACACATTCACCGATGAGTATATTTCTCTCACCGGAGATTTCTATCTACATCTGACTTAAATCATTTTTCGAATAAAGCGGTGACGATAGTGATGTGCCGAGGCAGCGAGCCGTCGGTGCTCCACTCGAGGTCGATGCCCAGCAGATCATGCATCATAGCGACAAGGTCAAAGCCGACGGATTCCAGCGAATGTCGCATCTGCTCCGGATGACGGCACGGCAAGCCATCGGGACGGGTACAGCCCTCGGGACACAGGACGCACCTGAAGGTGAAGCAGCGGCTCCCGGGATGCTGGCGTTCCTGCTCATAAAGCTGAGGCAGCAGGTCGCGGCACACCGCATTGATAGCCTCACGGCCCACAGCCGATGATTGCTCGGCACTCGTGCATGAGGCCCGTGTCGCCTCGTCAAACTCGATGGTGGTTCCTGTCACCGTCACGGTCTTGAAGCCGACGGTCACACAAGCAGGGTCGAAGTCAAACGGGGGGCAACTCCATGTCTTGCCATAGCCTGGACACTGACGGCAATAGCCGTCGATGCGCTCCACATCACGGTATCGGCTGATGAACTCGTCGGCGCCGACGGTCACCTGTTTGCTGGTCACTTTCATAATACAATTAATAATAGAATTACGCGGACTAAACTGAATGCTCGAGCATGGAACACAATAGTTTAGTCCGCGTAATTCAATGTATGGAACACTCTAGACGATTAGTTCTGGGGTGTAGCGGGAACGGGATTCACAGCGGCCTTGGCGGCAGCAATGGAATCCTGCTCGGCCTTATACTGCTTGGCGGCTTCGCTGTCGGGCTTCAGCCAAGTATCGAGCCAGCGGAAGAATTCGCGCTGCCACATGATGCTGTTCTGGGGCTTGAGAATCCAGTGGTTCTCATCCGGGAAGAGCAGCAAGCGGGCGGGAAGGCCCTTGATCTTGGCGGCATTGAATGCCTGGCAAGCCTGGGTGAAGACGATGCGGTAGTCGAGTTCGCCGGCAGTGCACATGATGGGAGTATCCCAGTTCTGGACGTAATTCTTCGGGTTGGCCTGAGTGTAGGAGCGCTGAGCGGTAGCGTTGCTCTTCTCCCAGAAGGCGCCACCCAGATCCCACTGTACGAACCACATCTCCTCGGTCTCAAGGTACTGTGCCTCGAGGTTGAAGATACCGGCGTGGGCCAGGAAGCAGGCAAAGCGCTTGTTGTGATTACCGGCCAGGAAGTAAACCGAGTAGCCACCGTAGCTGGCACCCACAGCGCCGATGTGCTCACCGTCGATGTAGGGCTCCTTCTTCATGTAATCGACTGCAGCGATGTAGTCACGCATGTTCTGGCCACCGTAGTCGCCGCTGATCTGGGCATTCCACTCGGTGCCGAAGCCGGGCAGACCACGACGGTTGGGCAGAATGACAATGTAGCCGTTGCTGGCCATGATGCGCATGTTCCAGCGATAGCTCCAGAACTGGCTGACGGGAGACTGGGGACCACCCTCGCAGAAGAGGATAGCGGGATACTTCTTGTTGGGGTCGAAGTTGGGCGGGTAGCATACCCAAGTCGTCATCAGCTTGCCATCGGTGGTGGGCACCATGCGCTTCTCGATGCCGATGGGATCAACCTGGGCCAGCATTTCGTCATTGACATGGGTGAGCTGAACGGGTTCCTTGCCCATCTGGATGCTGACGATCTCGTTGGGAGTCTGGTAGCTCTGGCGGCAAGCGATAACGGTCTCGTTGTTGGGGAATGCCATGCTGTTGAAGTCACACACGCCCATGGCGATGGTGTCCACCTTCTGGGTAGCGACATCCATGCGGAAGATGGGCTGCGTGCCCTGGAACGGGCAGATGAAGTAGATGGCCTTCTCGTCGGGCGACCAGGCGATATCGTCCACGCTGTAGTCCCAATTCTCGGTCAGGTCCTTCTTGTTGCCGGCAGCATCCATGAAGAAGATGCGGTTCTTGTCGGCCTCATAGCCGTCATGCTCCATCGAGAGCCAAGCCATCTCACCCTTGCTGTTGATGATGGGATAGGTGTCATAGCCCATCATGCCCTGGGTCAGGTTCTCGGTCTTGCCGGTCTCGAGGTTGTAGCGGTACAGGTCGCTGTTGGTCGAGAATGCGTAGTCCTTGCCGGTCTTCTTGCGGCAGACGTAAACGAGGCTCTTGCTGTCGGGCGTCCAAGCCAGGGACTCGATGCCGCCCCAAGGCTTCATCGGTGACTCGTAGGGCTCGCCCTCGAGCACGTCCTTGACGTTACCGGCCTTGCTGCCGTCAAAGTCGGCAACAAAGGGGTGAGGAATCGTGGTTACCCACTCGTCCCAGTGCTTGTACATCATGTCGTCGTACAGGCGGGCGGTCGTCTTGTCCAGGTCAGGATAAACGTCTTGAGGCGTCTTGCCATACTTCACCTGAGAAATCATGACCACGTGCTTCTCGTCGGGCGAGAAGACGAAGCCCTCGATGCCGTCCTTGACGTCGCTCACGCAGTTGCGACCGCCACCGTCGGCATTCATGGTCCACAGCTGCGGCGTCTTGTCTTCGCCCTCGTCGGTGTAGATGAAGGCTATCTTCTTGCCACCGTCAATCCACACATAGTTGCTCTCGCTCTTGGGCGTGTTGGTAATCTGGCGGGCATTGCTGCCGTCAATGTCCATCACCCACAGGTCACAGTTGCCCTTGTTGGTAGCGATGTCATAATAGGTCACGCCGTAGAGGATTTTCTTGCCGTCGGGCGACACTTGGGGACCGCCAACGCGACCCAGCTGGTTGAGGAATTCGGGAGTGAACTCTTTTTTCTCCATCGTTGCAGATGTTTTCTCGGTGGCGGGAGCTTGGCCAGGAGCAGCCGTTTCCTGCTTGGAGCAGGTCGAGGAACTCAACAGGGCCAACACCGCAACCGACATTGCCGTTAACTTGAATAATTTCATAGTGTTGTACTGTTAATGTATTATGTTATTAGTAGTTATTTAGCCTTTGAGGCCGAGGCGGTGGTCTCGGCGCAGATGGACCCTGCACAAAGCAGATGACCATCTTACAACCTGCAAAAATAATCATAAATTGTCAATATCTGACGATTATCGGCTCAAAAACGAACGATGACATTGTTTTTTCATCAATAACACCATGGCGATGTTCGAAAGCAATCAAAAATGATTGTTTTGCTAAAAACAACCTAAAACGGTTGCTTTCTATGATTTCTCGCCCGAAAAACAATCAAAATCGGTTGTTTTTGGCAAAAACAATCAAAAATGGTTGTTTATCTCATTTCTATTTCTTATTTTTGCAGCAGAAAACAATCAACCACTATAATAAGATGAGAGGAGTTATCACAGGTGACATCGTCGGGTCTTCACAGATCAAGACAGAATATCGAGAGCGTCTGCTGAACTGCCTGAACACGATGGAGAAAGAACTGCAGTGCGTATCGCCGTTCAGGATGGAACTGTTTCGCGGGGACAGTTTCCAACTGCTGGTCGAGGATCCGGCTGCTGCAGCCAAAGTCGCCATCTTGTTACGGGCCGGACTCATTAATCACACTCCTAACCAAGGCAAGGGAATATGGGACGCCAAAATCTCGTTGGGCATCGGCAACGTGGAATTCCTGTCGGACAATATCGTGACGTCCGACGGCGAGGCATTCCAGTACTCCGGCCGCCAGTTGGACCTGATGGGCAAACATCGCTTGACCATCAAGACGCCATGGCAAGACGTGAACGATGAGCTCGAGGTTTCCACGGCCTTTGTTGACGACATCATCACAGGATGGTCCAGTAAACAGGCAGGGATGATTTACCTGTCACTCAAGCAAGACGCCCCCAAGAAGGAGGTGGCTGAGCACATCGGCACCTCGGTCCAGAACGTGCGCAACGTGCTCTCCTCGGCGCGTGAATCACTGGTTAAAAAGTACCTCACGCGCTATAGCGATATCATTACCGCCCACCAAATCGATCATCAGCCATGAGCATCATCATCCTATTGAAACTCTTATCGGCCCATGTGCTTGCCGACTTCTTCCTGCAGTTTGACAGACTGTGTGAATCCAAGCACGAGAAGAATTGGCGCGGCATCACTGCCCAAGCCATCCATGCCCTCATCCATGCCGTGTGTGCCTACGTGTTGCTGGCCGACTGGGGAGGTTGGGTGATTCCACTGGTGATATTTGTTACACATTTCATTATTGACATCCTCAAGATCAAGTGGCACGGCAGCAGCACGTTAGGCTTTCTTGCCGACCAGGCTGCCCACATCGGCGTCATTCTCGTCTTGTGGTGGAGCATCTATGCCGACCATGGTCAGGTACAGGATTGGTTGACAACGGCCATCAATTCCAAGCGCCTGTGGGCAGTGCTCTTGAGCTACATGCTCGTCATGAAGCCCGCATCAATTCTCATTGGCATATTCATCAGGCGATGGATTCCTTCCAACAATATGCAGTCCCAAGGTATGCCCTTTGCCGGAGCGTGGATCGGATATATCGAGCGGGTACTGATATTGACCTTTGTTATCACAGGCAACATCGAGGGCGTGGGATTCCTGTTGGCAGCCAAGTCCATCTTCCGCTTTGGCGACCTGAACAAGGCTCGTGAAATCAAGATCACCGAGTATGTCCTGTTAGGCACTCTGGCAAGTTTTACGATTGCCCTGATAGTGGCATTCACACTTAAATATTACTTGATATAGTTGATTTAAACCAAAATAAAGTTATGATGATGAAAAAAACTTTAATGACAGCATTGGCAGCCATTGCGACCATCGGCTGCATAGCTATCACACCCAGCAACGACAGTTTTACACAATGGGTGAATCCGCGCATCGGCACTGGCGGACACGGACATGTATTTTACGGGGCCAACGTGCCATTCGGCTATGTGCAGTTGGGACCGACCGAGCCCACCCAGGGATGGGACTGGTGCTCGGGCTACCACGACAGTGACAGTGTGCTCATCGGCTTCGGCCATCAGCACCTGAGCGGCACCGGCATCGGCGACCTGGGCGACATCGCATTGCTGCCCGTTACCAGCCGCGACAACCGTAAGGTGATTTTCAGCCACAAAGACGAGCAGGCCAAGCTCGGCTATTACAGCATCACCCTGCGTGACCAGGGCAAGCCCTACGTCAAGGTGGAGCTTACCGCGTCACAACGCGCGGGTATGCACCGTTACACCTTCACCCGCGATCAGCAGACAATGCAGTTGCTTCTCGACCTGCGCCAAGGCATCGGTTGGGACAGCCCCAAGGAAATGAAGATGCAGCAAGTATCGCCGCGTGTCATCATGGGCACCCGCAACTCCAGGGGTTGGGCAAATTGGCAAATAGACCACTTTGCTATGGTCTTCTCCCAGGATGTGAAACTCGAGAAACTGGCGCTTGACTCACTGGGACTCATCACGACAGCCAACACTGGACGCCCGTTGCTGGTTAAGGTGGGCATGTCGGCCGTGAGCAGCCAGAATGCGATGATGAACATGATGGCCGAGATGCCCGATTGGGATTTTGATGCCGTTGCACAAGCCGCCGATCAAGCCTGGAATCAGGAACTGAGTAAAGTCAACATCACGACTACAGACGATGAGGCCCGCACCGTATTCTATACGGCATTGTACCACACGATGGTGGCTCCGTCGGTCTTCAGTGACGTGAACGGTGAATACCGCGGCTCGGACGGTAAGGTGCATGAGGGAGATTTCACCAACTACACTACCCTCTCGCTGTGGGACACCTACCGTGCCGCTCATCCGTTACAGACGATTATCCACCGCGAGAAGCAGCGCGACATGGCTCAGACCTTCCTGCACATCTTTGAGCAGCAGGGCAAACTGCCCGTGTGGCACCTGATGGGCAATGAGACCGACTGCATGGTGGGCAACCCCGGCGCGCCCGTACTGGCCGACCTGGTCCTGAAAGGCTTTGATGTGGACACGGCAGCGGCGCTCAAGGCCATGGTGACAAGTGCCATGCTAGACGAGCGTTCCATGAAGTGGTTGAAACAGTATGGCTATATCCCCTATGATATGGAATCAGAGAAGGAGACGGTAGCCAGGGGACTGGAGTATGCCCTCGCCGACTGGTGCATCGCCCGCATCGCATCACTGGCGGGTGACCAGGAGAACTACAACTACTTCGACAAGCGCAGCAAGTCCTATCGCCACTACTTTGACAAAAAGAGCCGCTTCATGCGCGGCAAGGATTCCAAGGGCAACTTCCGTGACCTCAAGGACTTTGACCCCCTGTCGACCAAGCACCGCAACGACGACTACTGCGAGGGCAATGCCTGGCAGTACACCTGGCTGGTGCCCCACGACGTGCACGGCCTGGTGGACCTGTTCGGCAGCGAGAAGGCATTCATCAGCAAACTTGACTCGCTGTTCATCGTCGAGGGAGACATGGGCGAGGAGGCATCGCCCGACGTATCGGGCCTCATCGGCCAGTATGCCCACGGCAACGAGCCCAGCCACCATATCATCTATATGTACAACTATGTGGGACAGCCCTACAAGGCCGCACGTCTCATCCGTCAGGTCCTGCGGGAACAATACCGCAATGACGTGGACGGCCTGAGCGGCAACGAGGACGTGGGCCAGATGTCGGCATGGTATGTCTTGTCGTCCATCGGCCTGTATCAGGAAGAACCCGCTGGCGGCAAGTACATCATCGGCTCACCGCTGTTCAACGAGGCGACCATCAACGTGGGTGACGGCAAGACATTCACCGTCAAGACCATCAACAACAGCGACAAGAACATCTACGTTCAGAGCGTCACCCTCAACGGCAAGCGCTACGACAAGAGCTACATCGACTACCGCGACATCATTGCCGGCGGCACGCTGCAACTCGTCATGGGTCCCAAGCCCGGCAAGTGGGGCACGGCCAAGAAAAACAGGCCGTAGTCACCTATTCTCCAAACAGTCAATAACGTACTACACTTGTGGCTATCTTTCAGCGAAAGATAGTCACTTTTTTTAGGCACTCTAATACATTATATAAAATATATTTTTTGTAATTTTGTGCGATATTTTGAAATTTCACTTAATTTACTTAAATAAACATCTAATTAACAGAAAGTTATGAACATTTCGCACATCGAACACGTGGGAATCGCCGTTACCTCGCTCGAGGAGGCCATTCCTTTCTACGAGAACATGCTGGGCTTCAAGTGCTTTGCTATTGAAGAAGTTGCTGATCAGAAGGTAAGGACCGCTTTCTTCCAGGTGGGCCAGACCAAGATTGAGCTCCTCGAGGCTACCGCCCCCGAGAGCGCTATCGCCAAGTTCATCGAGAAGAACGGTGGCCGCGGCGGCATCCAGCACATCGCATTTGCAGTACAGGATGGCGTGCAGAACGCACTGGACGAGGTACAGGAGAAGGGTGGCCGCGTCGTTGACGCTCATCCCCGCAAGGGTGCTGAGGGCCTGAATATCGCCTTCCTGCATCCCAAGACTACCTGTGGCGCCCTGTTGGAACTCTGTGAGAAGCCTGCTGAGTAAGTAAACCGATAGTCATCAGTTTTCAGTTACTTGTTGACGCCGGCAACTGCCAGCGTTCCCCTAATAACTGAAGACTGAAAAACTGAAAACTTAATAAAACAAAATGGGAAAACAACTTGATAAGATTCAAGAGCTGATTGAGCGTCGCGAGAAAGCGCGCCTGGGCGGTGGCGAGAAGGCTATTGCCAAGCAGCACGAGAAGGGCAAATTCACTGCCCGTGAGCGCATCAATATGCTCCTTGACGAGGGCAGCTTCGAGGAACTGGACATGTTCGTTCAGCACCGCTGCACCAACTTCGGCATGGAGAAGAAGACCTTTGACGGCGACGGCGTTGTGACCGGTTTCGGTACCGTCGGCGGCCGCCTGGTTTATGTCTTTGCACAGGATGCTACCGTCATCGGCGGCTCGCTGGGTGAGACCATGGCACTGAAGATGTGTAAGGTGATGGACCTCGCTATGAAGCAGGGTGCTCCTGTTGTCGGCCTGAATGACTCGGGCGGTGCCCGCATCCAGGAGAGCGTAAACGCTCTGGCCGGTTATGCCGAGATCTTCCAGCGCAACATCAACGCCTCGGGTGTGATTCCTCAGATCAGCGCCATCCTCGGCCCCTGTGCCGGTGGTGCCGTTTACTCCCCTGCCCTGACCGACTTCATCATCATGGCCAAGGGTATCTCCTTCATGTTCCTGACTGGTCCCAAGGTCGTTAAGACCGTGACTGGCGAGAACGTGACCCAGGAGCAGCTGGGTGGCGCCGGTGTTCACGCCAGCAAGAGCGGTGTGGCACACTTTGCCGCCGAGACCGAGGAAGAGGCCATCGCTATCATCCGTCAGCTGTTGAGCTACATGCCCAGCAACAACATGGAAGAGACTCCCCGCGTGGAGTGCACCGATCCCATCGACCGCGTGGAGGATGCCCTGAACAGCATCATCCCCGAGAGCGCCAACGACCCCTACGACATGTATCAAGTCATCAGCGCCATCGTTGATAACGGTGAGTTCCTCGAGGTTCACAAGGACTTCGCCAAGAACATCATCGTCGGCTTTGCACGCTTTAACGGCCAGGCTGTCGGCGTTGTCGCCAACCAGCCCAACTGCATGGCAGGTGTGCTCGACGTGAACGCTTCGAAGAAGGGCGGCCGCTTCGTCCGCTTCTGCGACGCCTTCAACATTCCTCTGGTAACCCTCGTTGACGTGCCCGGCTTCCTGCCCGGTACCGGTCAAGAGTACAACGCCGTCATCATGAACGGTGCCAAGTTGCTCTACGCCTACGGCGAGGCTACCGTGCCCAAGGTAACCGTTACCCTGCGCAAGAGCTACGGAGGTTCTCACATCGTGATGAGCTGCAAGCAGCTGCGTGGTGACTTGAACTATGCATGGCCCAGCGCCGAGATCGCGGTGATGGGTGCTGCCGGTGCTGCCGAGATTCTCTATGCCAAGGACAGCAAGAACTTCAAGACCCAGGCCGAGGAGGCCAAGGCTGCAGGCGACGAGAAGAAGGCCAAGGAACTGCTCGAGCAGGGCAAGAAGTTCATCCAGGAGAAGGAAGACGAGTACAACAACCTCTTCTGCACGCCTTACAATGCAGCCCGCTATGGCTACATCGATGACGTGATCGAGCCGAGGAACACCCGCTTCCGCGTGATCCGCGCCCTGGAGGTTCTGCGCACCAAGAAGTTGACCAACCCTGCCAAGAAGCATGGCAACATTCCTCTGTAAACCCTCAATGCATCCTGTTATGAGTAAAAAAGCATTGACATTATTGATCCTGTGTGCCATCCTCGCACTGCCCACGTTCGCCCAAGGGCGCAGAAACGTGCGCATTAACGAGGTGATGGTGCAGCAGGACAGCACGGGCGGCAACGGCTGGGTCGAGTTCTATAACTCGTCCTACAGCTCCACTGCCGTCGAGCAGATGTTCATTACCACGCTGAGCCGCGAGGAGATCCAGAACGTGTTCGATAAGAACAAGGGCAACAAGAAAAAGCCCAAACAGATTCTGGTCGAACTCTGCGAGGCCCAGCCGATGGACATCTACGAGATTCCCCGTGGTGATGAGCGTAACACCAAGATTGCACCGCGCACCCACTTTGTCATGGAAGCCGACGGTGACCCCAAGTCCGGCACCTTCCACATGCCCTTCATCTTCACCCAGGGCAAGGACAACTACATCGCCCTGTATGACGTGAATGGTGACCTGGTTGACGACGTGACGATTCCCGCCTCGCTCAACTATGGCGAGACCTACGCCATCAAGGCCGAAGGCCGCCTGCCGAGCATCCTTGGTGACGGCAAGACCGAGTGGACCGTCAAGGACGGCAAGACCATCGAGACAGCGATCACCAAGGGCAACTACAACGTCCGCGAGGTGAACGAGAACATCGAGGCCTTCCACGAGAAGGACCCCCACGGCTACTGGATCGCCCTGCTGGCGATGTCGGTTGTGTTCAGCGCCCTGGCCCTGCTCTACATCCTCTTCAAGCTGTTTGGCAAGTTTGCCAGCCGCAACCTGACCGAGGAGAAGGAACAGGCCGCTGCTCCCGTTGCCGCTTCATCGACCGCCATGTCAGCCCCGAGCGGCGACCTGGACGGCGAGAAGATGGCTGCCATCTGCTTCGCTCTGTATCAGCACTTGAACGCCCACGACAACGAGAGCGGTGTGCTGACGCTGGCTCCGCGCGACGGCAGTGCATGGTCAACCAAGTCCAACCTGATGCGTGAATTACCCGTTATCAAGAAATAATCACCTATTCAGTTGCAAGTTTTCAGCGGCCAGTTGTCAGCATCATCAGCATGCAACTGAAAACTGAAAACTGAAAACTAAAAACTTAATATAAAATGAAGGAATACAAATATAAAATCAATGGCAACGAGTACACTGTTGCTGTCGATAACATTGAGGGCAATATCGCCCACATCCAGTTGAACGGCGTGGCTTATGATGTTGAGCTGCCCGAACAGCCCAAGGCCGCTCCCGCCGTGAAGCGTGTCGCCGTGAGTGACGCTCCCGCCGCCGCTCCCAAGCCTGCTCGCAAGGCCGCTCCCGCCGCAGCTGGTGGTCACGTGATCGAGTCCCCGCTGCCCGGCGTCATCAAGGACATCTTTGTCAAGGTGGGCCAGCAAGTGAAGGCCGACGACGTGGTATGCATCCTCGAGGCCATGAAGATGGGTAACGAGATTCACGCCGGCGTTGACGGCACCGTCAAGAGCATCGAGGTATCGAAGGAGGATTCGGTACTCGAGGGTAACACAATCATGGTAATCGGATAATAAGTTTATAGTCCAAAGTTTCTAGTCCCTAGTTGGCATCTGCCTCCTAGCAACTCAAAAACTAGAAACTAGGGACTAGAAACTAGAAACTGGTTAAAGCTATGGTACTTCTTGACAATTTTCTGTTCACTAAGTTGTTAGACTTCTGGCATTTTACCGGATTCTACAACTTTGACTATACTAACCTGATCATGATCTTGGTGGGTCTGTTCTTCATCTACCTCGCCATCAAGCATGATTTTGAGCCTATGCTGCTCGTGCCCATCGGCTTCGGTATCCTGATCGGTAACATACCCTTCCAGCCCGGCAATGAGATCGGCATCTACGAGGACGGTTCCGTTCTGAACATCTTGTATCAAGGTGTGCGCAACGGATGGTACCCGCCCTTGATCTTCCTGGGCATCGGTGCGATGACCGACTTCAGCGCCCTGCTGGCCAATCCCAAGCTGATGCTTGTGGGTGCAGCTGCACAGTTCGGTATCTTCGGCGCCTATATGATCGCCCTGTTCCTGGGCTTCATGCCCGACCAGGCTGGTGCTATCGCCATCATCGGCGGTGCCGACGGTCCTACCGCTATCTTCCTATCGTCTAAACTGGCACCTAACTTGATGGGTGCGATTGCCGTGAGTGCCTACAGCTACATGGCACTCGTGCCGGTGATTCAGCCCCCCATCATGCGCCTGCTGACGACCAAGAAGGAGCGCTTGATGCGCATGAAACCCGCCCGCAAGGTCAGCCAGCTGGAGAAGATTGTCTTCCCCATCTTCGGCTTGATTCTCACCTGCTTCGTTGTGCCTTCGGCTATCCCCCTGCTGGGTATGCTGTTCTTCGGCAACCTGTTGCGTGAGAGTGGCGTGACCAAGCGTCTGGCCAACACCGCCAGCAACGCTATGACCGACATTGTGACCATCCTCCTGGGTATGACCGTGGGTGCCTCCACTCAGGCATCGCAGTTCCTGACCAAGGAGACCTTGTTCATCTTCTTCCTCGGTTTCTGCGCCTTCATCATCGCCACCTGCTCAGGTGTGCTGTTCGTGAAGATCTTCAACCTGATCTTGCCGAAGAGCAAGAAGTTGAACCCGCTGATTGGTAATGCCGGTGTATCGGCAGTGCCTATGGCAGCACGCATCAGCAACGACCAGGGCCTCAAGGCCGATCCCAGCAACTACCTGCTCATGCACGCCATGGGTCCCAACGTGGCCGGCGTGATCGGTTCGGCAGTTGCCGCTGGTGTCCTCCTGGGCTTCTTGGGATAAGAGATGTTAGACCTTAGACATTAGACGTTAGACGTTAGACTTTAGACATTAGACGTCAAATAGTCTAATAGTAATTAGAGAATAGTTGATAGTTGTGGTTCTCAGCCCGCTATCAACTATTCTCTTTTATTGTTGTCTGCTAAATGGCAAAAAGTAAATGAGAGAAATTTGAAAATAGCAGATATTTGTTTTAACTTTGCGGAGGAAATTAATAAACATCAACAAATTATAAAAAGCGAGAGAAGATGAAAAAGAACGTACTATTGGCCGTTTTGTTGGTGACGGCTTTCACCGATGGCGCTCAGGAGAAGATGCTGATCGCATTTCTTGACTGCGACCCACCGTGCTCCTACATCTTGAACAAACCCAGTGGGGCCACCGTCATGACGCTGTCCTACGATGAGCCATACCTGTTCACTCTGTCATCGCCTCAGGACGGCTGGTGGAAAATCAATGACCTGTGGAATGCAGCCGACGATGAGGATACGACATCGCTTGCGGGCTCTGACACGGGTGAGTATTGGATTCACTACTCGGCCATTGGCCTCGGCACGAGCAACTATGGCGGGCAAGAACTGCACCTGCGTGCCGCTCCAGACCCGGAAGCTGACATCGTGTTCACCTTCAATCAAGAGCTCATGCTCATGCCACTGGATGTCCAGGGCGACTGGGTGAAAGTCAAGGTGGATGGTGATGATATCATCGGATGGATTGAGGCCGAGTGGCTCTGCAGCAATCCGTTGACCAACTGCTGCTGACGAGCGCACTACCATTTAACCAATTAGTAGATCATTTTAAAATATAGACAATCATGAAATATCTTCGACTCATCCTTCTTGCTACTTGCATGCTCGCTGTTCTTGCCGTAGCAGCCGAGCAACCCGACCCTGTCATCTCATCGATTCAGACCGCCTACCAGAAGGCCAAGGAATCCATGAAGAGGGATAAGAATCTGGGCAACGAAATGGTTACCACACTCGACTATACCCTACGCGGTAACGGCAAAACCACCGAGAAGCTCCACTTCTTCTACACCACCGAAACGGGCACCTATTGGCTCGCCGAAGGCGATGACCGTGATCCGAATTTCAACTATTATCCTCTCTATTTCATTACCCGCAATTACAATATCGGGAAAAAGAAATACTACGAGGAGTACCTTTATGACGTAAACCAGAGGCTGATATTTGCTTTAACACAAGACTATGATGAGAATGGCAAGCGCTTTGACCGCCGCTTCTATTTCCAGGACGGAAGCATCTACCACGTCATCGGTCCAGAGCCCACCGCCTTCATGGTGGATAATGTCATCTATCAAGCCAACGAACTGAGACTCGCCTTTGACTGGATCATAAGAAATCCCAAGGAATAGAACAATCAGCCCTAAAAAACAAAAATACAATAAAGACAATTCTTGTTGGTTATCAAGATTTTGTCTTTATTGTATTATTTGTTTTCTTGACCTTAGGTCTCAGTATGTCTGCGGGTTAGTGCTTGAACATGCGGTCAATGCTGCGCTTGTCCTCGCGCTCCTTGATGGACTGGCGCTTGTCGAACTGGCGCTTGCCTCGTGCAAGAGAGATGACCAGCTTGGCCAGCCCACGCTCGTTGATGAACAGACGCAACGGCACGATGGCGATACCGGGCTGCTGGGTGTCACGGGCGATGCGACGGATCTCCTTACGGTTAAGGAGCAGCTTGCGGTCGCGATGGGTCGTGTGATTATTGTATGAGCCGTAGCTGTACTCGGCAATGTACATGTTCTTGACCCAGACCTCGCCATTGATGACCATGCAATAGGTATCGGTCAAGCCGCACTTGCCTTGACGGATGGATTTGATCTCGGTACCCGTGAGGACGATGCCCGCCGTGAAGGTCTCGAGAATCTCGTAGTCAAAGGTCGCCTTGCGGTTCTTGATATTGATGGTGTTGTTACTCTTATTGTTATTTGAAGCCATTTTTTCGTAAGTATTAATACGTTAAACAAGGCTACGCGTCAGATGACAAACAGTCCCAGCAGCGCCTCGAGGGCCAATGGTAATCCCAACAGCAGCACAGACGAAATCACGACAAACCTGTTCACCTTGTCCTTATGAACAAAGAGATTGCCCGTGCCGCGATAGGCCATCCACGGCAAGTACAGCATCAGGAACAGCACCGGCGTGAAGTCGCTGGGCAGCAGGTTGCGCAATATCATCAGCAGGACGAGGAAGATCAGGTTGTAGAGGATGTAGTCGTTCAATCGCGCTGCCGAGCCCTGGGTCTTGACAAGCTCGGGATATGCTCCGCCAAGGAGATACACAATCATGTAGTAGCTGATGAAATAGGTCGAGAACATGACAATTCCCGTCATCAGCGACGTGGAAAACGGAATGGTCCTGTCATAAATCATGGGCACAAAGCATGACAGAGCCAGGACGAAAAGCAGGGGCAGGTAGGCACTGCGCATCACCCTGCCTACCGGTATATTTGAGTCATTGATGACCTCCCAACCATAGCGCGGGGAGGTAATCACACAGAAGATATTATGCCAAATATTCATGTCTGAAAAAAATTGCGGGTGCAAAGATACAAAATTTACAAATATAAACCGTCACGGTATGAATTAATAATTGCAAAATCCGTGCCTGTTTGACGAATTCTTCAAAAATTTAATTACCTTTGCGACAACAAAGTGCAAATCCGTTTATTTCTAACCCTTTAAACAACATGACAAAAAGATGAAGAAATCACTGTTAGCTATCGCTGTTGCCCTGCTGGCGCTGGGCGCATGCACCACCCAGGGTGATGAGAACAAACAAGAGGCTGCAACGGCCGACAACGGCCAGGCCGCCATCGAGAACATCATGACCCGCACGAGCATCCGCCAGTACAAGGACCAGCCCGTGGAGGATGAGAAAATCGACATCATGCTCAAGGCTGCCATGGCGGCTCCTACTGCCGTGAACCTGCAGCCATGGCACTTCATTGTCATCACCGACAAGGAGACCATCGGCGTGCTCTCAGGTCGCCAGCCGACCAACGCTCCCCTGCTGATTGCAGTGTGTGGTGATACCGACAAGACCACGATGCCCGACGGCAACGGCAAGTTGCCCGACTTCTGGATTCAGGACGTGTCGGCAGCTACCGAGAATCTGCTTCTCGCCGCCCATGCGCTGGGCCTGGGTGCTGTCTGGACCGGCGTCTATCCCGTCATGGAGCGTACTGCCGAAGTCGCCAACGTGCTGAACTGCCCGAAGAACATCGTCCCGCTGGCCTTGGTGCGTGTGGGTTATCCTGACGAGGCACCTGCGCCTAAGGACAAATTCAAACAGGAGAACATCAGCTACAACAAGTTCGGCGGCAAGAAGGAGTGATTCACTCCCCGCTTGTAACCTTAACTAACGTGAGTTCACCGAAAGTAAGTTACTGATGCTCAATTCCTCCCCTAAGATAGGGGAGGTGGCGCGTAGCGCCGGAGGAGTATGATTCACCCTCGATGCATTTACTCTTGGGGCATCAACGCCCCCCAGCCCCCTCTAATCTTAGAGGGGGAGTTACTAACGCGCTGATTGACAATCAATCATTTCGTTGAACTCACGTTAACAACAAAGAACCCGCTTGGCAACGGCCAGGCGGGTTTCTTGTTGATGTTTCAGAAGAGGAAAGTGTGGTAGAGCTCGGGGACATAGATGCTGCCCGGAGCAAAATAGGCCTTGGCTATCTCGTAATAGACGTAGTAGAAGTTGAAGAACGCCGCGGCGGCAAAGGGCAGCCACAACCGGCGCTGCCACAAGTGATGCAGCAGGAAGCAGACCATGACCAGGAAGCAACTGCGCATCAATTCGCCCGGGCGCGTCAAGTACTGGGTAGTGTTGGCCAGCAGGTTGATATAGGCCATATAGAATACCGAGAACCGGAACAGCGCCGGCAGATACCTGTCACGGGCAAACTGCTGACGGATTGAAGGATAGTACCAGATGATCATCAGGCAGGTCAACAAGGGACACAGGCGAGCCGGACCCATGACATTACGGAAAGCGTACTCCAGGTTGTTGTTGACAAACAGACGGTAATAATGGCCATAACCCAGGACCTGGGCAATGCTGCCGATGCGGTCAAACAGCCACTGGATCCACTGCGGGAAGGATCCCAGAACGAAGCACAGGCCCACAAGAGCAAACGCTATCCATCGGCGGTAGCCGCCAGGCACCTTGATGAGCGGGACAAAATAGAGCGGGACAAAGAGCACGCACATCTTGTGGAAACAGACGGCGACCACGCTCAGCAGCAGGTAATACCAGAACTTGCGACGGACAATCAGCTCCACCATCAGCACGAAGAGCGCCTCAACGACCGACTGGCGCACAAAGCCCATCCAGAAGATGAAGTAAGGGCCGAGAAACACGCACAGCGCCAGCCAGGGCAACAAGACCTTGCGATGCCTGAAGGCGTAGTACAGCAGTACTACCTGCATGATGGCCCAAAGGGCAAAGTAGAGGGCAAAATGGCAGCCGGCACGGGCCATCACCTTGGTGACAAGTGCGAAGCCGGGCTCAAAGTTCACACGGGAATACTGACCGATGGACTGCATGCTCACGTAGTAGCTGTAGTACATGTTGTAGTCCCAAGAGGTGAGCCAGCGGAACGAGGCCACCTGCACATAGATGAACATCGCTGCCAGAATTTCCCATGAGGTGAAAGGCAACTCCCCTGCCCCGCCGGCCATGAGCCGCTGCTCGCGATGACCCACATGCCAACCCAGCCATGCCATGATGGCTCCAGTACCGGTATAGACGACAAGGCTGAGAATCATTGCTAGTAAAACCGTTTTTTACTTGACAAGTGACATGTTGATCGACAGACCGTAGTTGCTGCTGGTCGTGGGATAGGACGTGGTGGACACAAGCGGCGTGTTGGACGAATAATCGAAGTAGGCACCCATGGTGATGAGCTTGCTCACGACATAATTGGCAGTGAAATTGATATTCCACGTGCGCGTTCCGTTGGTCGCCTGGGCGGTGTTGGTCTCAAACTTGCGGATGAGCGACGTGTTGCTCGCCATCTTGATATTGAGGTTGAAGGTGAGGTCGTTGTTCACATTCTGCTGCTTGGTCTTGAGCTTGAGCACCTGGTTGAAGTTTGCGATCTTGTAGCTGCCGCCAACCGTGAAGGCACTGGTCACCGCTTCAACCAACTGTCCGGCCGAGGAATTGAGCGTAAGGGTGCGCTGCTTGTCCATCTGCATATTGAGCGAGATATCGTTCTTGAACGTTGCCGTGAATCCGATGACAGGTGCAAATTTCTCGTTCACTGATACCGAAGAGATGTTGTAGGGCGACGAGGGGATGGGGCCGCCGGTGAGCACATCCCTAGTGAATCCGATACCGTCGCCGATGGTTACCCAGTCGCTGAACGAGTTGAACGAGCCGACGGAGTAGGTACACTGGTAAGCGTGGTTAAGGTTGAACGCCTTGAAGATGCGCTTGAAGAACGGTACCCTCATCAGGCCGTCGTAGGTCACGCGCCAGTTGGGCAGGATAGCCTTCAGGCTCGGGAAGGGATTCAGGTCGATTGTCGAGGCATTCATGCCAGAGTAAGCCGCCACGAATGCAGGGATGAGCACATCACTGCTCGACGCATTGACAGCGCCGTTCTCGATGCTATAGGTATTGCCGGCGAAGGCCGTTCCCTGAAGGAAGCCCCTGTCGGGATAGGTCGTACCCATATATTGCTGCTGCAGACGGTCGGCAACAATAGGTATGTTGGCCAGGAACTTGTCAAACGTCGCGCTACGGTAGTTATCGTCGGCCTTAAATCCCTTGAAGGCGGTCGAGAGGGCCACATGGGTCTTGGAATAGCTACCGCCGTAGATGATTGTCGGGTCGGCAAACATGAACTGGATCTGGCTGGTGCGGTTATCCGTGCGGTTTCCGGTCAGCGTGATCTTCAGTCCGGAGATGGGCTCGAGCTGCAACTCCATGTTGAACTCATTGGTCCTCGCATAGATAGCCGGGGAGGTCTGTGTCTGGTCACCCTTGAGCCAGTTGCGCTCCTTGGCTCTCTCGATATAGGACTGCCCGGCAAAGCCGAATGCGAAGTCCAGACCCGGAGCCATGACGTCATAGTGCGTTGTTTGGCCGAAGATGTCACCAATGTCGGGAATGAACTGAGGCACCGACAGCGAGGTGGTATTCTTCAATCTGACGTTCAGGGTGCGCACGCTCATCAGCACACGACAGGTATATTCTGCCGCCTCGGTAAAGAAATTGTGTTTCTCTTCCTTCTGCACCTCGGTAATGGAGAACTTTATGTTTTCATTACCCAGCGTGTTGATGATCACATTGTCTTTGTCCTTGACCTTGTATTCCACCTTGAAGGGTTTGTCGTCACTGGTCATGGCCGATACCTTGATGTTCTTGGTACCCAGCTTATGGTTGATGACGATGGCCGTGTCGGGGCTCAACTTGATGGTGCGGTTAAACTTCTTGGGTTTCTCCTTCTTGGGCGTGGTCTTCTTGCGGCCGGTGTTCTTGCTCGAAAAGCGTTCATCCACCTTCTTGAGATATGGAATCTTGCTATAGAATTGCTCTAAGTTGAAGCGACCGTCGAGCGAGCGCGTCGTCTGGTTGGCAATCGTGTTACCCGATGAAACGCCATCGACAACGGTACCGCGATCCCAACGATAGGTGGAATTGTAGGAGGCGTTGGCGGTAATCCAGCTAAGGATGGGAATCTGGCTGAAAGGTGCCTTATAGGTGACGTTGAAGGTCTGGTTATAGGCCCAAGGTGTACCCAGGTGCCTGATCGAGTACATCACTGAGTCACGCCACTGTTCATACTCATCGCGGAACAACTTCCTGTTGACCTGCTGGCCGGCATTCTCAAAGATGGGCTCCATGATGTGAGCAGTAGTGTTGCTGTTGAACGATGCCGAGAGTGATTTAGTGAAACTCCACGACAGTGCAAACTGACGGTCCCAGAGGAAGTTCCTGCTGACCGATACCGGCAATTCGACACTCAGTCCCGTCTCGTTGCGGGTCTGCTGCTCATAGTAGTACCTCGAGATGTTGGTGCTGAAGGACAAGTTCGTCGGCAGCCATCGCAGCTCCCACTCATTGAGGAACTTCATGCTCTTGTTCTTATCATCGATGAAGTAAGAGAAGGGCTTGAAGGGCTTGATGTAGGGAGTCCAGCTATACTGCATCGAGCCGCGATAGTCGTTGGTATTCTCATAGACGTTGTTAGGATCGTTCAGGTGCTGCTTGTTGAAGGAGTAGCTGAACGAGAAGTTTGAGGGATCCCAAGGCATGGGATTCTTCATCGTCTTCACGTCAAACTTGAGTCCGGAGATAGAGAAGTTCTGGGCCGTGCGCTGAGTGACGGCATACTCCATGATACTGTCCTTCTGATGCTTGGTCTCACAGATCTTAATGGCCTCATCCAGTCTAACGTCCTGATCCATGGGGTTATACTTGGGTGTGGTCTTCTCGTTGCTGTAAGAATAATAGATCGGAGCCGTGAGCTTGACTTTCTCGGGGATGAAGCGTCCAAGGTCGCTCTGCACTGCGATGTTATACTGGTCATAGTTGTCAAGACGTCTGTTCGAGAGGCTCTGATCCACCGAACCGAAGCCTTCGGTCTCCTTGTGGAAGCCCATGTTGAGCGTGGCGATGTCACTCAGGTTGAGTGTCATCGATGCCTTGGCAGCCCAGCCGCCTTCGGAGTCGAAGTCGGTAACACGCAGCTCATCGACCCAAACGACGCAGCTCTTGGTCGACGGTGAATTATTACGGACACCGATAAGCATCACGCGCACCTTGCTCAAGGACGGGTTACCGATGACATAGATCTTGTTGTTGGGATGATCCTCATCAATGTCCTGATACCTGATGCTATAGCCTATGCCCTCGATACCGGCCATCTTGTCGGCATTACGTTTCTTTTTGGCATTGACAAGGACGTCCAGGTTGATGTCGAGCATGTTCTCATCAGGCCATACGATGAGGCGGTGGCTGGAATTGTTGTTGCTGTAGACACCCGGGGGCGTGACGGTCAACGGAATCTCATACTCATAGTAGTTGTTCTTCACGTCTGAGCCCAGACGGACAAACAGCGAGATATCACCGTTGCGCAGGTTTGTCTCATTGTCGATGGTTGCCTCGTTGTGGACAAACATCTGCAAGCGCTTGTAGGTGCGCAGGTCCAGGTCGGTATTACGGTACACACCACGGGCATCACCGGCATCGAGGTCGTCGATGGTGAGCTGCATGGACTGCTCGTTGAGCTGGGTAATCTGTGACTGACCGCTGTCGATAATACGTGACACGCCAGGAGGCAGCACGTAGTTGACAGGCTCACGTGAGTTGTTCTCCTCGATGTTCACCGTATTGATGCTGATGGAGCCATTAGCAGGCTGCTCGCCGCGCATGTTCAGGTTATACTTGTAGTTGCGCCACTCGCCGCGTACAAGTTCGAGCGATGCAAATCGCAGGTGGGTCGTCCCCTTGAAGCCCGTCATGAACATTCTCATGAAACGGATAGTGGAGAAGTCCTGGATGGTTCCGACCTTCTTCTTATAGTCCGACAGAGGAATAGTAAACTGGTACCAGGTCACCTGCTGGGTCTTGCGGTTGCGGGTTGTGACATTGGCGACACGGCGGTCGGTGATGTAATTGGTACCGACCTGCAACGAGTCAGGATGCAGCGCTACCCTGTACTGGAAGTAACGCTCATACTCGTTCAGGGTGTTGTCCTGGTTGATGTCCTCGACATCAGGAGTGGAGCGTGATGTCTGATACTGACCTTCGCCAGCATCACTTTGAGAAAGCGAGTTTCCGTCGGTGCCGTTATAGTGCTTATAGCGGTCGTTGATGGTCGCATAGGTCTGATCGTAGTAACCGTTCCTGTAGAAAGAGTAGTTGTCGCTGGCAGGGTCGTTGTAGGGGGAGAACGGATCCTCCATCATCGCTGCTTTAGTGGCAGGATATCCTTCAAAGACCTCATCCAGCTCTTTCAGGAAGTTGGCATAGGTGGAATGGTTTTTCTCCTCAGTAGTGGAGAGTCCGTCAAGACCGACATCCTGCAGGATGCGTGCGCCGTTAGTGTTGTCAAAGGCATAAGTCAGCGACGTCTGTGACGAGACCTTGCCCCAGACGGTATTGGTCACATAGGTCGTATCGCCGTTGATGGGCAAGCCGTTCTCATAGCTCTTGAGTCCGTCCTTCAGGATATCCTCACTGACCTCACCCAGGTTAAAGTAGAGGTATCCGCCATCCTCGTTGTGGAGGTTCTCGGTATCCAAGAACGGGTCAAGCAGCCAGAACTGGATGTACTCGATATTGGACTGCTCAAAGTTGGTGTTGTCACCTGTCTTGCGCATGATGCCGCCCCAGCGTTGTTCGGGGAAAAGCAGGTTACCGGTCTCAGGATCCACCTTGTCACCGTCCAGGTTGTACGGACCGCGCTCGTTGGGATAGAACGAGAGGTTAAGCGTCTGGATCACCGAGGACTCACCATAGTTGAGCTCACGACCGGGGAACACCTCGCTGTAGGAAACCTCACGGGCATAGGGATAGGACAAGGCATCCTCGTCGTTCTTGATGTATGCCGGAGCAAACGACGAGTTGCGCTGGGTGAACAGACGGTCCACATAGTACCACGACAGCAGGGCTCGGTTCTTGCCATAGTTCACATTATTAGTAAAGAAGGCCTCCGGGAACAGGGCATCTTCTGACGGGTCATAGGGTGTCGAAGCCAAGCCCCAGGAAAAAGGCGAGCGCATATCGATACCGGACTGAGTGGACTCGAAGTCATCGATATAGGAGCTACCGGAGTTAGAGCCGGTCTTGGCACGATGGGGCACCAGCTGGGCGAACTCGCCCTGGAAGGTGATGCTTGAGGGTGCCACAGCATTGACGGTAGGTATCTTGTTGAGCAGGTTGGTCAGCCACATGAACTGGGTGTTATAGGACATGTTCACACCCCATATCGTGTTGTTGACCAGCTCACTACCGATGGCCACCTTGTCGCCGATGGCCTTTTCGCCATAGTGCATGACGGTACCGCCGATGTGGAAATTCTTGTTGAACGCATAGTCGAGGTCGAGTCCTAGCAGCGTCTTTCGCTGCATGCTGAAGGTGGACTGGTTCTCGAGCGAGACGCTGATGTTGGTACCGGCGTCGATGATACTCTGGTTGGTGATTGTGACTGTACCCATGGTATAGTCCACGGTATAGTCACTGTTCTCGGTAAGTGTCTGACCGGCTGCTGTTACGACAACCGACCCTCGGGCCACGTTGGTCGCGTTGAGCTTGATGACGCTACCTGAGCTGGACTGGTATTCACCCTGAAGGATGAATTTGTTCTTATCGCTGAACTGCTGTGCCACAGTCAGCGTGGAGTCATAGAGCTCAGTATAGATATATTCCTTGGCTAGCTCCTGATCAATGAATTGCTTGCGCAGGTGCTCGCCGAAGGGCTCAGCCACGGGGAAGATGATTTTACCCGTAGAGGACTGAACCGTATAACCCTCGATGTAGTCAAACTTACCGTCGATGTGCGTCTCCTGGTTGGCATCCAAGCGGTCCAGGTTCATGACCTGCAACAGGGGCACACCATTGATTGTGTCGGCAGGGATATAGGTCAATTCATTACCCGTCGTGTCACTCAGGTACTTGATATTGAGCTTGAAGTTGTTCTTCTGGATCTGATAGGCGCCCAGGGCATAGACATTCTTCATCGCCAGGTCCCACATGGGGAAATAGGGCGAGGAGGTCGTGCCCTTCAGCATCTTGACATAGAGCGACTGGTCGGTCGAGGTGATGTCACCCGAGAACTCACCGACCTGATAGGTCTTGCCGCCATAATTGTACTGATAGGCCACGGCGAGGATCTCATCGCTGGCCAGGGCCTGCTTGAGCATAATATAACCCAAGTTGGCATTGAGGGTATATTCCGACGCATTCAGCAGTCGAGCACTCTCGATTTTCTCATAGTCCTTACCACCCTCAAATTCAAATTCCTTCAATGGCAACAGGGCCGTCGAGGCTTTGCTCATGTAACGGGCATCAGGGAAGAACTCCTTGATCTCGCTCATCAGGGTATTTGACTCGTTCGAGGGCAACGACCCTTCAACGCCCTGCCAGTGAGGGTTACTGATGTTCTTCAAGTCACCTTCGCCGACATCCATAAATGCCATGATGTTGCGTGACTCGTTGAAGTTGTTGCGCTTGTTGGTAATCCACACCTCGATACGAGTAATCTGTACACCCGACGAAACAAGAGGCAACTTTGAGCACCAGGTGTCATAGTTGTCGCGGAAGAAATGTGACAGGAAGAAGTTGCGGTTCTGGTCATACTTGTCAGCCGAGATCGTGAATTCGTTGGTCTGTGAACCGCCCTTGCTGCTCACGGTCTGGGTCTCACTGTTCTGCTGCGACACGAGTGCCGTGGCGGTGAGTTTACCGAACTGCAGTTTGGTTTTAATACCGAACAGGGCTGCACTACCGTGAATGAGCGACGAACCGGTGGTCATGCTCACATTACCGGCCTCGATGTTCTTGATGATCTCGTCTTCCTTGCCTTCGTAGGCGAGTTTGAGGTTCTTGCTGTCGAAGTCAAAGGTCGCTCCCGTGTTATATGACATGTTGAAGCGCATCTTGTCGCCGACCGTCGCAGTGATGTTGGCCTGGATCTTCTGGTCAAAGTCAAAATAGGTCTTGCGGCGCTGCGAAACCGACAACGAGGGGTTGTCCGTCGAGTTGGACTTTACGCCCATGTTGATGACCACCGAACCGGTCGTCTTCAACTGCAAGCCACCGGGACCAAACACGGTCTCGAGCGGTCCCATGCCGAACTGCATTTCCAGGAAGTTGAAGGGGTCTTTCTCGGTGTCCTGAGCGCTCTCGGCGTTCTTCTGTCGATAATACTCCATCATCGACCTCCTGAAGTCTGAATTGCTGTAGTCATCAGGAGACATGATGTAGGGGGTGATGATGTCATTGTCACCCAGGCGGGTATGCACCACATAGCATCCCGTCTCAGGGTCAAACTCCACGACAGAGGTGATGTTTGAAGGATCTTTCAGGTCGGCGGCATATTCGCCCATGCCACGCACCTCGTCATAGGTCGTGGGGGTCGTCGGCCTGACGTTATAGTGCAGGTCCAGTGTCGGGGTCTGTTGCTGCTGAGCCGAGGGACGCGTGTCAGGTGGAGGCGGTGGAGGCGGCAGTGTGCTGGTCACGTACTGCGCCAGCACGGTGTCATTTCCCGCCCACCATCCGATGAGCGCTCCAATGATTATCGCAATTATTATTTTTTTTCGGTTCAGCATTCTTGTTTTATATCATAAAATTGTCGGCTGCAGGTCATCAGTTGTCGGCAATCGGCCGATAACTATTCACCTGTCCGCTTACATCATCTTGAGGGCCTGCTTGATGGCACCCTCTACCGTCAACGACGGATTCTTGGCGAATAGTGACTTAAGTGCCTTATTTGAAGCTTGTTGCGTGAACCCCAGCATAATGAGGGCAGCAAGTGCTTCATCAAAGGCTTCACCTCCGCCTTGTCCTTTTTCTATTAATAACGTATCACCAGTGGGTTTTATTTTATCTTTTAGGTCAACTATTATTCTTTGGGCTGTTTTTCCGCCCACGCCCTTGACCGTCTTGAACATGGCCACGTTGCCCTGGGCCACGGCCTGGGAGAATTCATCGACACTCATCGACGAGAGCACCATGCGCGCGGTGTTGGGGCCGACTCCAGACACGGAGATGAGGAGCAGAAAGGCTTCACGCTCCTGTTTGGTGGCAAATCCGTAGAGCGTATGGGCGTCTTCCCTGATGACCTCATAGGCATAGAGCATGGCTTCATCCTTGCCGGACTTGTTCATCACGTCAAAGGTCGAGAGCGTGATATTCATCATGTACCCCACCCCGTGATTATCAATCACGGCGTACGTCGGATTGAGTTCGGCGACAGTTCCTTTAATATAATCTATCATAGCTATAATTCACTTAAAAATCAGGTCAATAATACAATTAACATCGGCAATGAGAATCTCGCAGTCACGGTTGACGTCGGCACGCAGCAACGTGGCTTCATCATAACGGCCCTCACCCGAGAGAATGATATCGATCAGGGTCATGACATCGGCAATGTTGACCTCGTGGTCGTTGTTCACATCGCCGGGGAGCAAGGTCGTCCTGATCACATGATCGACGGCGGCCGTGGCGTCCAGCTTGCCGAAGCCCCATTGCTCAGGATTACCGTGGATGACGTAGCTGTCGGCAACGGCACTGCTTCTCAAGGCTTTTCTGACGGCAGACGGGCTCAATTCGGGATTGGCCTGCAACATCAGTGCAATGGCACCGGCCACAAGCGGCGACGACATGGATGTGCCTTGATTGGCATAATAAGGATACTCCACTCCATCAAATATCACCGGAGCAGGCCACTGCTGACGGCTGGAGACGGTGTCATATCGGCTGGCCGACGACATCAGCACCATGCCTGGCGCGCAGATGTCCGGCCGGGTAATGCCGTGTTCATCAGGGCCAAAGGAGGAGAATGCGGCAATATCACCGGGGTTGCAGCCATCGATGTGTACGGGGTCGCCTGTGTTCGCCACATAACTGCCGCGCGAGCAATACGCACCCACCGAGATGACACTGTCGGTCGTCGCCATGTCACTGATTGAGCCGGAATACTGGCCTCCGGTCACTCCCTCGATGCCGAAGGTGTAGAAGTAGCAGGTCTTAGACGTCCATGCCGTGATGCTGACGGGCTCATCGGCAACATACTGCACGCCCAGCAGGTGTCCGGCCTGGACAGATGTCGCATCCAGCATCCAGTAGGCGTTGTAGCGTCCGTCTTCGACCAGTTGTCCATTGTTGTCATATCGCGGTTGCAATGCGCTGGCAAACAGCACTTCACCGTCATAATAGCGTGCAAATCCGGCATCGTCGGTGCTGTTGACTGAGAAAACGCTGTCCTCGGGCAACAGGCCCATGAAGGGGGAGGCATATTCCAGGGCTCCGGTCGCCCTGTTGATGACCACTAGGCGTGAACGGTGACATTGCGTCCCGTCACTCCAAGCGCTGACAAAGCCCTGGCGCTGCAGACCGCCCCATTGGTTACGCAGCAATGTTGTCACGGTGTCCCCCACCCCCTTGATGTCAGCACGCAGGCAGATGGGCGCGTTGCCGTCATTACCCGCCGACACGACACAGATGCGTCCCGGGCCGGTCAGGTCGTTGAAAGCACGGCACAAGTAGGAGGACCCGTCGTTGGGGCCGCCGTTGCTGCCGATGCTCAAATTGATGACACACGGCTTGCCCACCCTGTCAGCGTAATCAAAGATATACATCACTGCACTCAGGATATTGACATCGGTAAGTTCTGGCGCCGGAATGCCGCACACGACGATATCAGCATCAGGGGCCATGCCATACCAGCCGTTGATATCACATCCGCCCGCTGCCGTGCCGGTGGTGTGTGTGCCGTGTGATGAGGCGGGATAATCGGTCGTCAAGGCTGCAATCTGCCAGGGCGTCTCATAGCAGCTGCCCGGCAACGTATCACCCTTGACAATGGGTGCCGTCCCTGAATCGTCTTCAGGCATATAGACGGCACGGACACGTGAACGGCCCTCACGGTCACACAGGTTGATGTGGTTGAAGTCAATACCCGTGTCTATCACCCCGACAATCACTCCTTTTCCGGTCAAGGGGGCCACCAGCGTGGTCGCGTGATGGAGGGGATTGACGTTCACCAGGTAACGGGCCGTGTCATTGCACAACTGCAGATGACGGGCGAGCGAAATTTTCTGCACCTCGGCAAGGGCGGCTACCTCACTGAGAGCCTCAGCAGGAATGTCGGCGATGACAAAGCCGTCGAGCGAAGCGCTGATCTTGACGCCTTGACGCCTCAACTCGCTGACAACCGCGTCGTCATCGACACTGACAAATGCACGGAAAAACTGCAGATGTGAAGCCACGGCGGTGCTATGGCGTCTTGCCAGAGCGACACGCGACGCTGCGTCCAGCGGGTTCACTGCTCCTGCATCCAGGACGAGCAGGAGCAACGACACTATGACCAGAACGCAATTCTTCACCTGTATGTTATGACAGAATGATGTCGATAATCATGTTGATGTCACTGACACCGATCTCGCCGTCACTGTTGACGTCGGCACGGCGCATGACATCATCAGCGTATGAACCGCCCAGGATGATGTCGATCACCACATTGATGTCACTCAAATTGACCTCACCGTCACCATTGACGTCTCCATTCTTGTCCTCAATGTGAAGGACATAGCGCATACCGGCCTCGATATCAAGTTTGCCGGAGCCCCATCGCTCGGGATTTCCTCTCGTGACATAGCTGTCCTTGTAGCTGCTGTGCTTGAGTACATTGCGCACGTTGGCAGCGCTCAGGTTGGGATTGGCCTGTAGCCATAGCGCGATGGCTCCGGTCACGACAGGAGCTGACATCGAGGTGCCCAAGTCTGGACAGAAGGGGTACTCAACGCCATTGACAAATGCCGACGGCTGCCAGTACTGGAGATTATGGGGATGGGTGTCATATCTGTTGGCCGACGAAATGACTACGCTGCCGGGGGCACACACGTCAGGGCGCGATACGCCGTTCTCGTCGGGGCCGTAGGAACTGTAATATGACATCTGCAAGGGCTCGCTATCGGGGCGGAAGTACAGGCTTCCGTCACGCAGGGGCACATATTGCTTGGAATTATAGGAACCCACCGAGATGACGCTGTCTGATGTCGCCAGCTCATTGATGGAACCGACCGACGTGCCCGACGACACCCAATTAATTCCGTAGGTGTTGAAATAGGCATACTGTGACGTCCAGATACTCAAGTCGGTTGCCAGCGGGCTATAGTACTGCACGCCGATGATATAGTAGGATTCTTTGGCCGTCATGTTAAGCGTGATCAGCGAGGAACCGTGACCACCCTCCTCGATGGTGCCCGAGAAGTCCATCGTGCCGGTATAAAACTCTGCCAGCTGTGCATCGGTCTCGGTGTCAAAATGTTCGGTCACACCAGTGGTGGTAGTACCCAGCGAACGGGACTGATACACAATCTTCCTGGTGCGGGTATCAACGACAATCAATTTTGAGTTAAAGGGGGTTGCACCTTTACTCCAGGCATTGACACAGCCCGAGCGTGTCCTGCCACCGGTCTTGGCATAGCCGTTCAGCAGTGCGGTAACGGTATCGGTCTTGGTCTTCAACGACTCATGGATACACACCGGTTCGTCACCGTCGTTACCTGCCGAGACCACAAATACGCGTCCGGGGCCGGAAAACTGCTTGATGACGGTGGAAAGATAGGATGTGCCGTCGTGGGCGCCCACATTACACCCCATGCTGATGTTGACGACATAGGGTTTGCCCATGCGTTTGGCATAATCATCGATGTAGCTGATGCAATGGGCCAGCTTCACGTCATTCAACTCGCCCTCGGGCATACCGCAAGCCACGATGTCGGCTCCAGGCGCGATGCCATACCACCCGTTGTCACGGTAACTGCCGGCTGCGATACCCGCTGTCTGCGTGCCGTGGGTAGTGGCGGGGTCGTCGGTAGTGAGAGCCAGGATGCGCTCCGGCGTCTCAAAACACGTGCCAGGCAGCACAATCCTGTTGACCATGATGGTCCTGCCCGTGTTGTTAAACGGCAGATATACCGCCTTGACCCTCGTGTTGCCGTTCTCATCCCAGAAGTTGACGTGATTGAAGTCGAAGCCGCAGTCGATCACGCCCACGATGATACCCGAGCCGTCATAGGGCATGTCTAGACGCTCGCCCAGATGGACAGCATCGGCATGCGACAAGTAGCGGGCACTGTCGCTGTAAGTCAAGATGGGAATTGACCTTGAGGCGCTAAGGATGCCGCTGAAGTTCCTCAAGTCACTAGGCATATAATTATTGGGAACCTCGGCAGTGATGATACCATCATAACGGGCTGTAATCTTCAGGCCGGCATTGCGCAGCTGGGTCAGGTCAACATTATCATTGACCGATATAAACGCATCATAGTAGCCTTCCTCGACAGCCTGTGCCTCAAAGGGCACACCCATAAAAGACCACCAGGCCACAATTGCCATTGCAAGCAATAGATTCTTCATTTCCATAGATCAGAATATAACTTTGACACACATTAATCTGCAAAATTACGATTATTTTTCAATAACCACATTATTTAAATAAAGAAAAACTGAAAAAAACTATCTGAAACCAAGTAAATGCGTTTGCAACTGGGGCTCTGCCATAAATCAATTGCTAGAATGATAACCGCCCTGCAGGCGGTAACCTCTAGCTCGCCGAAGCCAAATTAATCAAATCAATTGTTATTCTTTTATCTAAATAAATATTAATTTTAATTTTAAAATTTGTTTAATTTCCCGTGCGCTAGCACGGTTACATATTACCGTGTCGCAATTATGACACACCGCCAGGGGGAGGTGATTCCAGGCGTTACAATTATCCGCCATGTAGAGACGTACAAAAACACTGCGGGCGGAGGAAATACATGATTCCTCCGCCCGCATGGGTCGTTATTTCAGGTCAACCGTGTGACCCGTGGTTTACTTCAGACTGTTAACGTAGTTGCGCAGCGACTCGTTCTCGGGATCATACTCCAGCCATTTCTGGTAGTAGGTCTTGGCAGTTGCCTTGTCGCCCTTACCGAAGTAGTAGGTTGCCAAATAGTTGTAGGCATACTTGTAGTAGCGGGCGTAGTCGGCCTTGTCCTCCTTTGCATCGAGAATCTGCAGCAGCTCGTTGTAAGCGTTCAGGGCTGCGCCAGTGTTGTTGTCACCCTCGCGAACCTTGGCAATCTTGGCCTTCTGGTTCACAATCTGTACGTTGCCGGGAACCAGCTTGTCTACCTCGTCGATGTACTTCTGCGACTTGTTCAGTGCATCGGCCCTGGTGGCAGCATCGAGGGTCTCGGTGTTGGCAATGCCCAGGTAGTAGTTAGACAGGGTGAAGAGGTCGTTCGACTTGTTGTTGCCACCGTCAACCAGACGCTGGTAGTACTCAGCAGCCTTCACGAAGTTCTCAGTATCGGCATAGCTGTCACCCATGAAGCGGATCAGGTCAGCGTTGTTGGGATTGAGCTCAATGGCCTTCTCATAGGCTACGATTGCCTCCTCGGGATGACCGGCGGTCTGCAGTGCCATACCATAGTCGGTGTAGTCGCGAACCTCATAGTTGGAACCCTGGGGAACTGCGTTGGCGAAGAACGAGCGGCCAGCCTCAACAGCCTCATTCCATTTCTGGAGCTGCACCAGGTTGTAAAGCTGCATACGCTTCATGTAGAACACCTTGCTGTCGGTGGGATTCAGCTTGCGAACCAGGTCGGAAGCCAGCTGATAGGAATCCTCATACTTCTCGCCGAAGAACAGCAGCTGAACATAGCGTACCTCGTCCTGAGCAAAGTGGTTGGGGTTCTTAATGTACTTGCCGTACTGCTCGGCAGCCTTGGTGCCCAGGTTGTCAGCATAGTACATCTCTGCAAGCTCGCGCTGAACGAGTGCCGAGTTGGGAACCTTGGCCTGGAGCTCCTCGAGCCGACCGATCGCCATCTCGGGATTCACGTTGAAATAGGTGTTGGCATACTTCACATAAGCCTCGATGTTGTTGGGATCCTTGTCAAAAGCGAGCTCATAGATACCGGCTGCATTGCCCCAGTCCTTCTTGTCGGCCTTGGTGTCGGCCTCAAAGATGTAGCTGTCAGGATCATCGGCATTCCACTTGCGGGCATTCTTGATGCACTTCTCGATGTCCTTGGCATAGGTCGTGGGATTGGCATCATAGTAGGCACGAGCGATTTCCATCTCCAGCTTGGCGTCCTTCTTGGTCAGCTTGCGAGCCTTCTCGAGCAGTCCCTTCACGTCGCCGCCGTTCTTCAGTGCGAGAGCAGCCTGGCCTACATAGTTGTAGGGATTCATGGCGTTGGCAGCGATGCCCTTCTCAAAGTTGGCAGCGGCAGCTGCTACGTTGCCCTGGTGCAGTGCGATTTGTCCGAGATAGTAGTAGGCCTCGGCCTTGTCGGTGCTTGCAGCGTTCAGGTTGCGTTCGAGCAGTTCCTTTGCGTTGTCCAGTTTGTCAACCTTGTAGTACTCAATACCGTCCTTGTAGCCCTGTGCGTTGGCTACCAGTGATGCACCCATCAACAAGAGTGATGCAATAAAGAATTTCCTTTTCATTGTAGTAACAATTTAATGTTGATATTTATTAGTTCGTTCTGTTTGATTATTCAGTTTGCAATTTCCGTGCCAAGTCATCAAATCACTGTACTTCAACATATCTGACTGGCTCTGCAGCAGGCAGGATGCCCGTCTGGAGGATGATTTTCTGTCCGATGACACCGGTCAGGAAGGTGAAGAACCCGTGGTCGAGCATGCCGTTGTAAGATGCATCGATGGCCCAGATTTCACGCACCAGGGGGTATTCACCACTGTAGATATGGGCTTGGTAGGGCTTCACGCCTTGCACCTTGTCGTCACCACGCAGCGGCATCACCTTGATGCGGTCGGTAAAGTCGATGACACTCACCTCGTTGTTGTTCTTGAGTTCCTCATATTTCTCGGCAATGGGTTTCTCGGCGGCCTTCAGGTCGCTGGTAATCCAGCTGACGCCGATAAAACCGATTACATTTTTATACTTTTCAACGGCATCAAATACGTCAAGGCTCGACTGACGTGCGTACACGTTGGGACCGAAGTTGCCGCCATTGAGGAATTTGTTCTTCATATAGTGGACGACGCCGGTGCCCGAGCCGTCGAACATGACCTTGATGGTATCGTTCTTGAGTTTGGTGGGGAATACCTCGCCCCAGCGTTTCACCTTACCGGTGAAAATGTCACGCAGGTCCTCCATCGACAGCTCGTCGATGTCGTTCTGCTTGTTGACGATGATTGCAATGGCGTCCACCGCAATCATCCTGGTGCGATAACCGCGGCCGGCCTTCTTGAGAAGCTTCTTCTGCTCGGCTGTCAAGTCATGGGACGTGATGATCAGGTCCACCTTTTTGTTGAAGAGCGAGTCAAGGGCAGCACCCTCGTTCACATAGTCGGGCATGATGCTGGCCTCGGGGTACTGGTACTCAAACACGGCGATCTCCTGTTCCAGCACGCTCTGGAACGACTCGTCACACATGATGCGCGCTATGCCGCGCGTGCTGGTGCTCTTGGGACGACGGTCACCACAGGCCGATGCCAGCATCGCCAGCACCAGCAGTGACACCATCACCAGTATATTACTTCTTCTCATCATCTTTATTGTCCTCCAATGCTTTAAGACGTTCGCTATAGGTCGTGTACTGCTCCTCCTCGTCGTCATAGCGGCGCATGCCGTAGGTGTGCTCGCCCTTTACCTCGCGATAACCGCGATAGAGGCCATAGGCCGCAAAAACGACGGCAAAGAACCAGCTGAGATACCGTGGCAGGAGAAAGACATTCATGACCATCATCGCAGCCACGCCCAAGTAGAACAGCACCATGAAAATGCCGAAGAACATCTTCACCTTTTGTACCATACCAGATTGTTTGTTACTCATTTCTGTTGTCTATTTTCAACTATAGCCTAACGGACGTTACTGCCCTTAGACTACCATTCCTCAAAATGGTTTACAACTATCAAACGACAAAATTAACAATTAATCCCGATTTACCATGTTAAATTAATAAAATTTCTTGCATGTCTGAGATAAAAATCGCCGAATCGGACCAGTGGATTTATTCACTTTAATTTGACAAGCAGAAAAAACAGGAATAATTCAGTAAAATTGTTGTACATTATAAATAAATAATGTATCTTTGCAACACCTTAAATCAAACTTTTATTCATACTATTTTTTCCTAGGGCACCTTCGTTGTGAAACGAAGTGCTTTTTTTACCGACCAACACACTCCGATAATTCCGTTATTCCCGTTTAAAGCATAAGAAAAAACAACAGGTGGCAACAAGGACGATACCCTGTTGCCACCTGTTATTCTTTCAGCAGCCCTCCCCATCCTCCGATGGAGCGCCCACATAATAGCTAAAGGCTAAAGGCTAACAGCTAAAGGCTAATAGCTAATAGCTAATGGCTAAATCAATAATTGCGTGCGAAGATCACACGACGCTTGCTGGGCTTGCCGCTATAGACGCACTTGCCCTCCTCCTCAGGAGCATCCAGAGGGATGCAGCGGATGGTCGCCTTAGTCTCTTCCTTGATCTTGTCCTCGGTCTCGCTGGTGCCGTCCCAGTGTGCCAGGATGAAGCCGCCCTTCTCGATCTGATCCTTGAATTCCTCCCAGGTGTCCACCTTGTAGGTCATGCGCTCACGCTGATTGAGGGCCTTGGTGTAGATATTCTGCTGGATTTCCTCGAGCAGGTCCTTGACACGGTTCTCGATGCCGTCGAGCTGCTCACTGCTCTTCTCGAGCGTGTCGCGGCGCATCACCTCGATAGTGCCGGACTCGATGTCACGGGCACCGAGCACAAGGCGAACGGGAACACCCTTGAGCTCGTAGTCAGCAAACTTGAAGCCCGGGCGCTTGTTATCGGCGTTGTCATACTTGACCGAGACGCCCATGCCGCGCAGGTTGGCAACGATGGGTTCTACCACCTTGTCGATCTGCTCCAGCTGGTCGTTGGTCTTGTAGACGGGAACGATGACAACCTGGATGGGAGCCAGATGCGGAGGCAGCACCAGACCGTTGTCGTCGCTGTGGGTCATGATCAGGGCACCCATCAGGCGCGTCGATACACCCCACGACGTGGCCCACACGTCCTGCAGCTTGTTCTCCTTGTCGATGAACTTCACGTCAAAGGCCTTGGCGAAGTTCTGGCCCAGGAAGTGGCTCGTACCTGACTGCAGGGCCTTGCCGTCCTGCATCATGGCCTCGATGGTGTAGGTCTCGAGGGCACCGGCGAAGCGCTCATTCGGGGTCTTGATACCCTTGATGACGGGCACTGCCATGTATTTCTCGGCGAAGTCGGCATAGACGTTCAGCATCTCAATGGCCTTGGCCTCAGCCTCTTCCTTGGTAGCGTGGGCGGTGTGGCCCTCCTGCCACAGGAACTCGGCGGTGCGCAGGAACATGCGGGTGCGCATCTCCCAACGGAACACGTTGGCCCACTGGTTGATGAGCAGAGGCAGGTCACGGTAGCTGTTGATCCAGTTGCGGTAGGTGTTCCAGATGATGGTCTCGCTGGTGGGACGGATAACCAGTTCCTCCTCCAGGCGGGCAGCGGGGTCAACCACGACACCCTTGCCGTTCGGGTCATTCATCAGGCGGTAGTGGGTAACCACGGCGCACTCCTTGGCGAAGCCCTCCACATGGTCAGCCTCACGGCTAAGGAACGACTTCGGGATGAGCAGGGGGAAATAAGCGTTCTGCACGCCCGTTGCCTTGAACATATCGTCCAGCTGGCGCTGCATCTTCTCCCAGATTGCGTAGCCGTAGGGCTTGATGACCATACAACCGCGCACAGCCGACTGCTCAGCGAGATCGGCCTTCACTACCAGTTCATTATACCATTGAGAGTAATTATCAGCTCTCTTCGTTAAATCCTTTAATTCTTTTGCCATTTTATTATTGTTATCTGTTCTAATTTTTCAGTAATCAACCCAATACCTAATAATCTAAGGTCTAAAGTCTAACATCTAACGTCTAAAATCTAAAGTCTATTTCTCCTTAGAGATATGACTGATGTTGATGACGCCCTTCTTGGCCTGCTGCAGCATCGTCTTCTCGGGAACAAGATAGATTTCCAGGCGACGGTTGCGCTTGCGGTTCTCGACCGAGTTGTTGTCCACAATGGGGTCGGTATCGCCCAATGCATAGGGAACAACATAGTCCACACTGCCGTGCTCGTCAAACCAGTCAAAGATTGCGTTCACGCGCTGGCGCGTCAGGTTGAGCGTATAGGCCTCGCTGCCCGTGTTGTCGCTGTGCATCACCAGGAGCATCTTGTAGAAACCGGGATTCTTGATCATCCTCAAGAAGGGCTCCAGGCGCTCCTCGCCAATCTTGTTCAGCACCGTGTCGTTGGCATTAAACAGCTGGCTGGCAGGAATGGTGATGACAATCACCTCGTCATCGCGCATGATTTCCACATCATAGTTCGATTTCTTGAACGCCACCGCCATGTCATACTGGTATTCCTGTATTCTGTCGGCATGTTTATCGTTCTTGATTTCAGGCAGCTCAAGGTTCTCGTCAAGTGACAGGTCATAGATGTCATAATCGTCCTTGGCGTTAAGCGTCTGCTGCCCCGCCAGCATCAGCAGGGCCATCAAAGCAATGATGATATGTTTTGAACGTCGCATTAGTCCATGTTTTAATCTCAGTCGTTCAACTCAATGAGGCCTTCAGGTAGGTCCATGACCATAACTTTCTCGTCAGTATCAAACTCCACGATCAACTCATCGTTGGCCGGCACCATGATGTCAACATCGCCACGGCGCGTGATGAACAGCGCATTGTCGGTCTGTTCATCGACGGCGACAATCTCGCCGACCGTGCTGCCGTCACTGTCCCTCAGCTCATAACCGATGAAGTAGTCCAGCGGATAGCCGTCGGCATCGGCATCCTCGCACGCCTGGGCGTAGTCGCGCTTGAGGGCAAAGATGTCCTTGTTCACCAGGCTGACCACGTCATGCTCGTTGACGATGCCGTCGATGCTCAGCAGGACGGTCTCGGCGCTCTTGGTGCGGCAGGCATTGACAAAGAAAGGCACATAGATGCCATCCATGTCACTGACCAGGCAGCTCAGCGACTGCAGCACATCAACGTCCACATCGATCGTCGCCGAGATTTCTCCGGCAACGCCATGCGGCTTGTTGTAGTGCCCCACCAATATCAGTTCCTCGCGCCTAATCATAATAATTACACCTAAAACCTATCACCTAAAGTCTAATGTCTAGAATCTAATGTCTAGAATCTAAAGCCTAAAGTCTAAACCTACTTCTTTTTCTTCTTCTTGCCGGCAGGCTGTGCGGGCTTCACGATCTGGTATTCGTGCAGGTGGTGCGTCTCGGGGTCGAGACGTATCACGCCATGGCTGTAGTGAGCCAGGTCACGGAAGATTTTAGCATCTTCCACATCCTCGTTGTTGATTTGGAAGATGAGCTTCTTCATGTGGTTGGCCAGAAGCATCACCAGGGCATCACGCTCCTCACCCTCGGGGTACTCGGCAGCGCGTGCAATCATACGCTCGATGTTCTTGCCGTAGTGACGGAACTTGATGGGTTCCAGCTCATAGCGGATAGGATCGGGCTTGGTGTCCAGGTTCTCCTCCCTGATAATGTCGTCAAAGGGGAAATCCACGTCCAGCTGGAAACCGCTCATGATCATCAGGTGGTCCCACAGCTTGTGCTGGTAGTCGGTCTCGGCACGCAGCAGCGGGAACATGTTGGCCATGTTCTGAACGATGGTATAAGCGCAGTGGGTGCGCTCGTCGCGGTTCTCGATGGTCAGGCAATGGTCCACCATCTGCTGTATGTTGCGCCCGTATTCGGGCAGCACCAGTTTCTTGAGTTGTGAGTTATAGGTCAGCATAGTTTGCAAAAATAATACATTTTTTTCAATTGCGGGCAATCATGTCCGCAATTTTGTTCTATCAGCCCTGCAAGGCCTGTATCGGGTTCTTGGGCTTGGTAGCCTGGAACTCCTTGAGATAGAGCGGTGTGCTATAGGCCACATCGATGAAATCCTGGCCGCGATAGGCGCGCTCGGCAAGAGCCAGCATATCGACAGCGACGGGTTTGATGCCGCCGATGAAGCGCACGTTGTCGCGCGTCAGCACCTGACGGGCCTTATCGCTGCCATTACCCATCATCACCAGCGTGTAACCCTGCCCTATCAGGTCCTCGAACGAGTGCTCGTCAAGGATCATCGCCTGGGGCTCCAGCAGGGGCTCGAGCGCGGCAGTATAGGCCGCGGTATAGACCTCCATGCGGCGGGCGTCAATCATGGGGACGTAGGCCACCTTGTCCTCTTCGATGAAGTGGTTGAACATCGTGCTCACCGTCAGCAGCTGCAGGGTGTTGACGCCGATGAGCGGCACCTGTAGGCCGAAGGCCAGTCCCTTGGCCTCGCTCAACCCGATGCGCAGGCCCGTATAGGAACCGGGGCCGATGCTCACGGCAATCGCGTCAAGCTTCATTTCCCTCGTGCGGGCATAATCCAGCATATCCTTGACATACTGGCTCAGCAGGGTGGCATGGGTCTGGCCCTCGTAGTTCTCACGATGGTCAACGACCTGTCCCTCGCTGGTCAGCGCAACAGAGCACACGTCTGTCGATGTCTCTATATTCAATATATTAGCCATCTACTCTATCTAAAAAACGTGCAAAGGTACGCAAAATTGTTGACACAGCCGTTAAATCACGTGAAAAAGCGCCACAATCAACACTCCACAACCATTACGGCAACCCCATAGCACCCTGTCTTTGCCGTCAACCATGTAGGCAGCAGTTCCTCGCGGCTTGGTGAAAGTTGCCCATCACATTACACACAAGAACCCAGGGTCGCACAGGCCGATGGCCTGTGTGCCCTGGGTAGAAATCGAACGCCTTGCCGAGGCAAATTGAGCACACGACTCGTCCGCGTTGTCCAGTACGCGGCGTTGTTAACGCCGCCATTCACCGACCGCCTTACTCCTCAGGCTCAGGCTCATCGCTGGGCCAGGAACCGGAGAGCAGATAGTTGATCAGCGTGGTCACGTCGCTGATGGTTACCTTGCCGTCACCGTCGGTGTCAGCGCCAGAAACGCCAGAGGCGGTGTTGGAGAGCAGACTATTGATCAACGTGGTCACGTCGCCGATGGTTACCTTACCGTCACCGTCCACGTCACCCTTCTGGGCCGCACCGATGATGTGGGTGAACTGGGACCACATGTTAGCCGTGGAATAATAGGGAACCGATTCGCCGGGGACACGCAGCTGGGCATTGCTGTACACTGAGGTGGAGAAACAATCCAGCGAAGCGCAGTAGGGCGGATTCTCGGCCTCACAAGTGACGATGGTCAGGTTGTCACAGCCGTAGAACGACCGCTCACCCATGTCCTCGACAGAGCTGGGAATCACCACCGATGTCAGACCCGTGCAGTTCTTGAAGGCCTCGTCGAGATAGCGCACAGCCGCCGGGATGGTCACCTCGGTCAAGCTGCTACAGCCCTTGAATGTGCCATAAAGCTCAGTAACACCGCTGGGGATGTTGACGCTGGTCAGGTTTGTGCAGTAGTAGAACGCATTCCAGCCCAGAGAAGTCACCGAGTTAGGGATGTCGATGCTGGTCAGCGAGATACAGTTGCCGAAAGCACTCTCGCCAATATACTGCAGTGTGGTCGGCAACGAGATGCTGGTGATGGAACTACCATAGAAGGCCGACTCTCCGATGCCAGTCACAGTAGCGTTCACAGTCCAGAACTCACCATAGTAAAAACCTTGAACCTCAATCGTCACAGTCTCAGGGATGACAATGTCTCCACTGTAATTTCCAGAGGGCAAAGCTGACACCTCGACGGTGTAAGGGTAAGAATTAGTAACGGTGTAGTTGATGCCACTTACCATCTCGGCGCGGGATACCAAAGAGACTCCTGCAACGAGGACCAGCAGCCATACTACTTTCAGCCACGAGTACGTCAAAATCTGCTTTTTCATCGCTAGTTAATAATTAATTGGAGGATTACCGTCAGCCCACCAGCAACCCGTGTGTTGAACTAAATACAGAGCGCGGACTGATCATGCCCACCTTGCCGCAGGGATGGTCCAGCAGTTATATCCAGCAACGAAGTAAACAGGGCGCTCTTCATGTTGATACAATAGAACTCGACTGAAGGACCACAGTTCCTTCAATCGCCTGCAAAATTACAAAAAACCATAGTAATAACCAAGGAATTACTACCAAAAAAAGGAGAAAAAAGAGGAGAGATAGCGAGAGGCTATGTCACAGGGCGGCGATGAGGGCATCGACGTCCTCGGGGCGGGTGGCCCAGCTGGTGACGAAGCGGCAGTTCATCATGTCGCCGACGGGGAACCACTGCTCGAAGACGAAGTCTTTTTCCAGGCGCTGGATGGTCTCGTCGTCCAGCAGGACAAACAGCTGGTTGGTGGGCGAATTGCTATACATCTTGTACCCCTTGGCAATAAAAGCATCCCGCAGGCGCATGGCCTGGTCGACGGCATGGCGGGCAATCTTGAAGTAGAGCCCGTCCTCCATCAGCGTGTCAAACTGGATGCCCAGCAGACGGCCCTTGGCCATCAGGGCTCCATGCTGCTTGACGGTGGTGAAGAAATGGGCCGGAGCCTTCATGCCCGAGAACACGACGGCCTCGCCGCACAGCGCTCCGCACTTGGTGCCGCCCAGGTAGAAGACGTCACACAGGCGGGCCAGCTGAGGCAAGGTGACATCACAGCCCTCCGCCATCAGGCCGTAGCCCAGGCGTGCGCCGTCGATAAACAGCGGCAATTCATAGTGCTTGCACACGTCATAAATCGCCTCGAGTTCAGCTCGGCTGTAGATAGTGCCCATCTCGGTGGCAAAGGTGATATAGACCATACCCGGGAAGACCATGTGCTCATAGGCTATATCGCCATAGAACGCCTCGAGCCACTGCTGCAGCTCGCCGGCATCCATCTTGCCGTCGTGCGACGGCAGGGCCAGCACCTTGTGGCCTCCGAACTCGATGGCGCCTGACTCGTGGACGTTGATGTGTCCCGTCTCGACCGACAGCACGCCCTGGTAACCCCGCAGCAAGGCATCGATCACGGTGGCGTTGGTCTGGGTCCCGCCGACGAGGAAGAAGACGTCGGCATCGGGCATCTCGCAGGCGGCACGCACCTTGTCGCGGGCTGCGTTGCAGAAGTCGTCCAGGCCGTAGCCCGTGGCGCGTTCGTCGTTGGTCTCGATCAGTCTCTTGAGGATGGACTCGTGGCATCCGTTATTGTAATCACTCTCGAATGAAATCATCTGTGTAAATGTGTCGTTTTTTTTAGTAATATGATGTCAGTTATGGCGCAAAGGTAATTCAAAAAAGGGAAAAATGCACTACCTTTGCAGCATGAAAGAGAAGAAAAAGGCGATTATCTATCAATTAATGCCACGGTGGTTCACCAATTGCCGTGAGAATTGTGTCCCTAACGGTAGCATACGACAGAACGGCGTAGGCAAGTTCAACGACATCGACGAGACAAAGCTGCGCTCCATCAAGTCGCTGGGAGCGAGCCACGTGTGGTACACCGGCGTCATCGAGCACGCGACGGCCACCGACTATTCCCGCCAGGGCATCCTGCCCTGCAACGCCCATGTGGTGAAGGGCAAGGCCGGCTCGCCTTATGCCATCCGCGACTACTATGACGTGTGTCCAGATTTTGCTGTCAAGGTGAAGAACCGTATGGCGGAGTTTGAATCGCTGGTAGAGCGCACCCACCGCACGGGGCTGAAGGTCATCATCGACTTCGTGCCCAACCACGTGGCGCGTGAATATGAGAGCGACGCCAAGCCCGTCGGTGTCAGCGATTTGGGCGAGGGCGATAATCCGATGATGTTCTTCGACCCGAAGAACAATTTCTACTACATCACGGGGCAGGAATTTGCCCCCGTCGGCGTTGACCTGGGGCATGGCGATGGCGCATACAGCGAATTTCCCGCACGCGCCACCGGCAACGACTGCTACACCGCCTCGCCCGGGCGTGACGACTGGTACGAGACCGTCAAACTCAACTACGGCATCGACCCGTGGAACGGCAGCAAGCACTTCGATCCCGTCCCGTCCACCTGGACCAGGATGCTCGACATCCTCAAGTTCTGGACCGGCAAGGGGGTTGACGGCTTCCGCTGCGACATGGCCCACATGGTGCCGGTTGAGTTCTGGCAATGGGCCATCAGGCAGATCAAGCAGATCAATCCCGATGTGGTTTTCATCGCCGAAATCTACGACGTGGCCCTCTATCGCAGCTACATCTTCGACGGCGGCTTTGACTACCTGTATGACAAGGTGACGCTCTATGACACGCTGCGAGGCATCCTGTGCAACGGCTGGTCGGCCAGCGAACTGACCCGCTGCTGGCAGACGGTGGAAGGCATCGGCGACCACATGCTCAATTTCCTTGAGAACCATGACGAGCAGCGCATCGCCTCCCAGCAGTTCCTGGGAGACCCCTTCAAGGCCCTGCCGGCTCTGGTTGTCAGTGCCACGATGTCCACGGCGCCCTTCATGCTCTACTCCGGGCAGGAACTCGGCGAACCGGCAGCCGACGCCGAGGGCTACAGCGGCCGTGACGGACGGACGACGATCTTTGACTACTGGAGCATCCCTACCCTGCGCCGCTGGCACCAGGGCAAGCCCACTGCCGACGAGCGCCGCCTGCGCTCCTTGTACCGCAAGGTGCTCCACCTGGCACGCAGCGAGAAGTCGTTGTCGCGCGGCGGGTTCTTCGACTTGATGTACGTCAACCAAGACACGCTCGACGTACACCGTCAGTACGCCTACCTGCGCCACTGCGAGGGAGAAATGGCACTCGTTGTCGCTAATTTCGGCGACACGGAGGTAGATGCCTCGGTACGCATTCCCCAGCATGCGCTGGAGTGCGCCCAGATGCCTCACGGCAACTATCATGGCGAGGAACTGCTGAGCGGCACGACCGTTGACCTCACCTTCAACGGCGAGGACTCCGTTCGCGTCCACATTCCAGCCCACCATGCCGTGATCTGGAAGTACACCCACTAGGCTCATTGCAAGTAATTAAGGGGCGATTCCCGCCCTTGCTATTTTTTTTAATAAGAAAAGTCAAATTTTCTTGAAAATCCTTTTGCATTTGAAAGAAAATACATAATTTTGCATCAAAATGAGGCTAATCACTATTGTATCTTTTTACTATTAACAACTTTATCACGTATCAAATGAAAATCAAGAAATTATTCTCTGCTGGTGCTGTAGCAGCACTGGCAATGTTTGCTATTACCGCACAGGCAAACAGCATCGACGCTAATGCTGCACGCCAAGCTGCAAGTAATTTCATGAAGCGCAGCATGGCCTCGAAGGGCATGCTCAAGGCCCCCTCGACTGCCGACATCAAGCTGGCATACACCGAGGCGTCCAGTGTAGAAGGCAATGCATTCTACGTGTTCAACATCGACGGCGGCGGCTGGATCATCATGGCTGGTGACGACCGCGCTAAAGAGGTGCTGGCCTATGGCGACAAGGGCAACATCAACATGAATGAACTGCCCGGCAATATGAAGGCTTTCCTGAACATGCTCAAGGGCCAGATTGAAACCGCACAGGCCTATAAGGGCAAAACCGTTCCAGTGAAGGCGTCCAAAAACAGGACCGTTGTCGAGCCGTTACTGAAGACCACCTGGGGACAAGGTGAACCCTGGAATCGCCTGTGCCCAACGAACGCCTCTGGACAACGCACTTCGGTGGGTTGTGCCCCCCTTGCCATGGCACAAGTCGTGTACTACTGGAAATACCCGAACGAAGTATCGGAAATCCCCGGCTACGCGGGAACAAACTTCCAGTATTACTCAAATCTGCCCGCCACCACATTTGATTATAACCTGATTCTTGACCAATACCGCTACTACGATCCCGTGACTGGTGCCCCTACTGTTGTAGACTATACCGATGAGCAGGCCAATGAAGTTGCCAAGTTGTGCCGCTACTGCGGACAAGCATGCAAGTCTCGCTATGGAAACAGCGGCACAAGTACAGGTAGTTATTCTTACGATCAGCGAGACGCTTTCAAAACCTTCGGTTACAATGAGAACTTGAAGTTGATTGGTAAAGATCCCTCATACTACAACGATAATTCTAACAGATATACTATTGAGGAATGGTGTGAACTGATACGCATCGAGCTTGAAGCCGGTCATCCTATCCCCTACCATGACCTCTGGGAAGGTCACGCTTGGGTACTTGATGGTGTTGATGCCGATGGCAAGTTCCACATGAACTGGGGTTTCAATGGCAAGTTCGACGGCTGGTATGAAATCAACGCTCTTGTATTCAATCCTTATGGTGACGATGAGGTGTGGGATTTCAGCCAAAGCAGCAACAGTGGTAATGAGATGGTTATCAACTGCTACCCCTACGATGGTTATGTAATTCCCGGTGCCACAACGACTCCTCGACCCTCCATTTCATACCAGCTGGGCGATGGTACCGTCACCTTCAGTGCTCAAGGCAATGGTGATGTTCACATGTACATCGATGGACAAGAAGTTACTTCTCCCTACACCATGAACCTTGGTGCTAACGAGGTGACCGTTGTTGTATCTGCAACCGCTCAGGAGCAAGGCATGGAAATCAGCGAAACTGTGGAGAATACCTACGTTATTCCCGTAGCATCGTTCGTTCGTGGTGACGTCAACAAGGATGGCAATGTAACCATCGCCGACGTGACTGCATTGATCAACTACCTGCTCACCAATCCTGACGCTATCATCATTCGCAACGACACTAACAGCAATGGCAATGTAAATATCTCGGATGTGACTTCCTTGGTCAACTATCTGCTGAGCAAGCATTGGTAAGTTTCTGATTGACTGATAATTTGATCAATAATTGACGGGTGCCCTTGACGGGCATCCGTCTTTTCTGTTATTGTGTTCACTATACTATCAAAGAAAAAACTGGCAGCCGACAACTCAAATCTGAAAACTTATTATTAACTTTGCAGGTTATAAATGACAGTTGAATTGGGACAAATATGACAACAGGAAACGCTATCCGATTTGTTTGCATCCTGCTCCTGTGGGTGGGATTGTGCTGGATGCTGCTCACGAGAGCCGCCCGCATCGACTTCATGGTGGTCTTTACTATCGTGGCGTCGGGCATCATTGTGTTTGTCCCTCTTTATAAGAAATATGTGAGAAAAAAAGACTAAACCATGACCAAGAACTCATACATACAAGAACATTGCCCGCTGCTGGCACAGATCGACAGCCCTGCCGACTTGAGGAGACTCGACATCGACAAGTTGCCGCAAGTGTGCCACGAGCTGCGGCAATTCATGATACATGAGCTGTCGAGCAACCCGGGGCACTTCGCCTCGAGCATGGGTGCGGTCGAGATCATCGTGGCTCTCCACTATGTCTTCAACACGCCCAGCGACCGCCTGGTATGGGACGTCGGCCACCAGGCCTATGCCCACAAGATACTGACGGGACGCCGCGACCAGTTTGATGACAACCGCAAGCTTGACGGCCTGAGCGGCTTCCCCAACCCCGACGAAAGCGAGTACGACACCTTCACTGCCGGCCATGCGTCCAACTCCATCTCGGCGGCGCTGGGTATGGCCATTGCCGCCGAACTGCAGCACAATAGCGACCGCAAGGTGGTGGCCATCATCGGCGACGCGAGCATCAGTGGCGGTCTGGCCTTTGAAGGCATCAACAACGCCACGACCAACCCTAACAACCTGATCATCGTCCTCAACGACAACGATATGGCCATAGACGCCAATGTGGGTGCCTTGAGTTCCTACATGAGCGACCTGCACACCTCGCGCCGTTACAACAAGCTGCGCTACAAGACCTACCAGTTCCTGCGCCGCCACAATGTCATCAACGACAACCGCAAGGGGCTGATCATGCGCTTCAGCAATGCGCTCAAGTCGCTGTTCTCTGGCCAGCAGAACATCTTTGAGGGCTTGAACATCCGTTACTTCGGCCTCTATGACGGCCATGACGTGAAACGCCTTGTCAAGGTGTTCAGGGAAATCAAGGACATGACGGGACCCAAGCTGGTACACGTGCGCACCGTCAAGGGCAAGGGCTTTGCCGCTGCCGAGGCCGACCCCGCCACGTGGCATGCTCCCGGAAAGTTTGACGAGGAGACCGGCGAACGCATCAAGGGCGGCAAGGGCGGCCCCATCAAGTATCAGGATGTGTTCGGCAAGACGCTGGTCGAGCTGGCTGAAAAGAATGACAAGATTGTCGGTATCACCGCAGCCATGCCCAGCGGCACATCCATGTCGCTGATGCTGGAAGCCATGCCCGAACGCGCCTTTGACGTGGGTATCAGCGAGGGCCATGCCGTGACCTTTGCCGGCGGACTGGCCAAGGACGGCATGCACCCCTACTGCGCCATCTACAGCACCTTCCTGCAGCGCGCCTATGACTCCATCATCCACGATGTGGCCATCCAGGGGCTGCCGGTAACCTTCTGCATCGACCGCGGTGGCATCGTCGGCGAGGACGGCGTCACCCACCACGGCCTGTTCGACCTGGCCTACCTGCGCTGCATCCCCGGCATGGTGGTGTCATCACCGCTCAACGAGCACGACCTGCGCAACCTCATGTTCACGGCGCAGCAGCAGGGCATGGGCCCGTTCGCCATCCGCTATCCACGCGGCAAGGGCACTATCGCCGAGTGGCACAACGAGATGCAGGTGCTGCCCGTCGGTAAGGGACGACGCCTGAGCGAGGGCGACAAGGTGGCGGTGCTGAGCATCGGCCACATCGGCAACGAGGTCATCGAGGTGGTCAACCGACTGGCTGAGCGCGGCATCAAGGTGGGCCACTACGACATGATCTACCTCAAGCCCATCGACGAGGAAATCCTGAAAGAGGCCACCAGCCGCTACAACAGCCTGATCACCATTGAGGACGGCACCGTGACCGGCGGACTGGGTTCGGCTGTCGCCGAGTGGCTGACGCGCAACGACAAGCACACCCGGCTGAAGATGCTAGGCGTGCAAGACGTGTTTGTGCACCAGGGCACCGTTGCCGAGCTGTACAAGTGCTGTGGCATGGATGCACAGTCACTCGAGAATGCCATCCTTGAACTTTTAGCAGCCAACAACTGAAATCAACCACTAGAAACTAGGGACTAGGGACTAGAAACTAAATGATAAGACAATGAGAATCGTTATTGCCGGCGCAGGAGAAGTCGGGACACATCTGGCCAAGATGCTCAGCGACGAGGAACAAGACATCATCGTCATGGACGTTGATAACAAGAAGCTTGAGCCTCTCGAGAACTACAACCTGCTCACTCATCAGGGCAGCGCCATCTCCTTCAGCGACCTGAACGCCATCAAGACGGGCGTTTGTGACCTGTTCATTGCCGTCACCAAGAGCGAGGCGCGCAACATCCTGGCCTGCTCGATGGCCAAGCGACTGGGCGCCAAGAAGACAGTGGCCCGCGTTGACAATGACGAGTTCTTTAACCCCAAGTGGCGCGAGCACATCACCAACCTGGGCATCGATCACCTGATTTACCCTGAGATGCTTGCCGCCAAGGAAATCGCCAGCGCACTGAAGCGGACCTGGGCCCGCAACTGGTTTGAGCTGTTCGACGGCGAGCTAATTGTTGTCGGTGTAAAAATCCGCTCCAATGCCCGCATCGTGAACCAGATGCTCAAGGACGTGTCCAACATCAGCCACTTCCTGCATGTGTCCGCCATCAAGCGCGACCGCGAAATCATCATTCCGCGTGGCGACGACCGCATCAAGGAGAACGACATCGTCTATATCGCCACCACACGTGATCACATCGACGAGGTGCGCGATGCCTGCGGAAAGATTCAGACCGACGTTGACAATGTGCTCATCGTGGGAGGAAACGACATTGCCGAGCAGCTCATCAAGCGCCTGGGCAAGACCGTGGACATCAAAATCATCGAGCAGGACATGAACCGCTGTGACGAGCTGTCACAACGCTACCCCAACTGCAAACTGGTGCAGGGCGACTTCAGCGACACCGAGCTGAGCGAGGAGGAGAGCGTGAGCAACTACGACGCCTTCATCGCCCTGGGCGAGAACAGTGCCGTCAACATGATGGCATGCATGATTGCCAAGACCAACGGCGTGCCCAAGACCATCGCCCAGGTCGAGGACATCCAGTTCATCAACGAGGCCGAGGCCCTCAACATCGGCACCATCGTCAACAAGAAGCTGCTGGCCTCAAGCCGCATCTACCAGATCATGATTGACGCCGACGAGGACAACGCCCGCTGCCTGGCTCTGGCTGACGCCGAGGTGGCCGAGGTCATCGTGCAGGAGGGTGACCGGGTGACGCGCTCTCAGGTGAAAGACCTGAAACTGAGCCGCGACTTCACTATCGCCGGTCTCGTGCGCGACGGCAAAGGACAACTCGTGGACGGCAGCACTCGCATCCAGGCCGGCGACCACGTGGTGGTATTCTGCCTGCAGGGTGCCATCCACAAACTTGACAAATACTTCTCATAACTATGCCCAAACGCACCAATGAACATATCAATTTCGCCATTGTGCTGCGCATGCAGGGCTGGCTGTTGCTCATCGAGGCTGCATTCATGGTGTTGCCCCTGCTCATCTCATGGTGGTTTGACGAGCCCACATCGCTGCGGGCATTCTTCTACAGCGCCGCTATCACTGCTTTAGCCGGCGTGATCATGGCCTTCGGCATCAAGCCTCGCAGCAAGTCGATGCACAAGCGCGAGGGTCTGATGCTCACCGCCACCGTCTGGGTGTTCTTCTCGGTGTTCGGCATGCTGCCTTATCTGTTCTCCGACACGTTCAACAACGTGACCGACGCCTTCTTCGAGACCATGGCTGGCTTCACCACTACAGGCTCGAGCGTCATCCGCTATGTCGAAGAGATCCCGCGCGGCGTGCTGTTCTGGCGTGCCATGACCCAGTGGATCGGTGGCATGGGAATCATCCTGTTCACCCTTGCCGTCATCCCCATGCTGAACCAGAAGGGCGGCATCGCCCTGTTCAATTCCGAGGTGACGGGCATCACCCACGAACGCCTGCGCCCGCGAGTAAGCCAGACGGCTAAAGACCTGTGGCTGATTTACATCGGCCTGACGGCCTTGCTCTCCATCCTGCTCTATGTGGGGCCCATGGACTGGTTTGACGCGGTATGCCACGCGATGACGACGACCTCGACAGGCGGATATTCCACCAAGAACATCGGCCTGGACTATTGGCAGTCGAGCTATGTGTTCATTGTGGTCATCATCTTCATGTTCATCGGTGGTATCAGCTTCTCGATCATCGCCGCCACCCTTCGAGGCAACTTCAAGTTCATCAGGAAGAACAACACCTTCAGATGGTACTGGATGACGACGTTGGTTACCACGGTGGGCATCTTCCTGTATATGATTTACATGGGTTTCCTCGACAACCACGGTGACCGGTTGATTTACGGCGCGTTCGACACCTTGTCGGCAATCACGTCAACAGGTTTCTCGACCTTCGACTACGAGAATAGCGGTGAATTTGTCACCGTCATCCTGATGGTGATGATGTTCTTCGGCGGCATGGCGGGCTCCACGTCGGGCGGCGCCAAGATGGACCGCCTGATTGTGCTGCTCAAGCACACCGCCAACGAATTCTACCGCGTGCTGCACACCAACTCGGTGCGCGCGGTCCACATCGACGGCAAGCCCATCCCTAACCACGTGGTGAGCAAGGTGAACACGTTCTTCACGGTCTATATCCTTATCATTATGGTGGTGGCCCTGTATCTCACCTTTTACGGCATTCCCGTGTTTGACGCAATGTACACCTCGATGTCGGCCATCAGCAACGTGGGTATCGGCTACGGCGTGACCGGTTCCAATGGTTCATGGGTAGCCCTGCATCCCGGTGCCAAGTGGGTGCTCGCCTTCGAGATGATGGTGGGCCGTCTGGAACTCTTCACCGTCCTTGTGGTATTCACCCGCTCCTTCTGGAAGAAAGACTAAATCTCTTGTACCTGCCCCACTCTTCTTGAACACCAGCATCATGCTGCCCGAGAAAGAAATCGGCTTGATGGTCGTCCTTGAAAGGTTTCCAGTTGCCACAGACGATGCCATCGTGGACGATTATGGGCTGAAAGATGCCGCTGTTATTGTGTGCCTTGTGTCTAAAGTCCGGTGATAGGACAATGTCGCGGCTCTTGTAGCTGATGAGGTATTCGTCATAAGGGGGAATCAGGAGGTAACGGCCCTTACGGAAACCGCGTGTGCGGCATCCATCAGCCATGTAGAATGACCTTCCACGCCATTTTTCTTCATGTATCGTGTTGCCCATGAGTTCAATGCCATGGCGGCAGTCGCCAATGTTCAGCCCCGACCACCACGCGAAGTCCTCAAGCGTTGCGGGCTGGCGGCTCTGGAAATATTTCCGTGTCAGCATCAATAGCGCCTCGTCACGGTCAACAACCGGCATGCTGGGCTTCACTTTATCGGCAGTAAGCGCATAGGTAGCCTTCATGGGCAAGAGATCGCCACTGCACAAGATACCCGACAGTTCTGCCATACGGATGTGATAAGAGAGCCGGTGGTCGTCCATTGTTATATCTCTCGTAATCAAAGCCTGGACGAAGTCCTCCTTGGTGGCGCTTCCAAAGTCGCCAGCGGTCCTGATAAGGATGTCGTGGATGCGCGACACCTCCTCGTCGGGGATGCTGATGTGGTTGCTATGCATCCAGCCCTGTGTCACCGCCATGGCTTTGGGAGCACACAGGGCGAGCAAGAGCCAATAGTCTTGGGACGACACCAACTGCCATGTGCCACGCATCAAGTGCAGACGGATAATCTGCCCGCTGTCATAAGCTCGCTTGAAGGCCTGTGCCGAGGGCTTGCGGGTGCGCATAGCGACAGCCCAGCGCATCATGCGGTATTCCTGGGCCTGAATGGCGCCCATGTGGTTCACCACCTCGGCAGGGTCGTTGAACTGGGGGCAGATAAGCTGCTGATTGAGAAGTCTAATGGCGATTGGATTCATCTTACTCTATCACAAAACTGCGGGGATAGTAGTCGCTGTAGAAGCGCCCGTCGGTTGCCGTAAACTTCAGCACGCAATAGTTGGGGTCGGTGACACCACCGGAATAGTACTCGGTATCGCCGTCTCGCCAGATCATCTCTTTGCTCGCTGCATCGGTCAACACCTCCATCGTGCCGCGCAGCATCATGCCTTTGAACCCTTCGGTATCACAGAAGTAGATGGACGCCTTGGGATTGGCTTTGTAATGCGCCACACGCAGGGAGAAGGTGTTAGTAGTAAAGTAGAACACCTTAATACCCTCACGCACACGAGGCGACAACATCGCCTTAGTGCAGGGATAGCCATCCTCGTCCACCGACGAGATAAAAGTAACGGGCAACGTGTCGGCCATCCTGGCAATCAGGTCTTTAACACCCGCCAGGGCGGGGTTTTCGGGCATTGCTTCATGGATGGTCAACTCCCTGCGCCAGCGCTTCAGGTGAGGGAAGTACATCTTCATCTGACCGATGTATTCTTCCCGAGTGATGGGCTGCGACAGTCCCTTGTTAACCTCGTCGACAAACTGGGCACAATGTTCAATCATCTCATCCATCGTGCAATCCTGCAGGAACTTACCGTCCCTGTAGCAATAGATGCAGTAGTCCTCGTTCTTACTGCCGTCGGCATTGGTGCCGAGCAATTCCTCGGTGAGCGGCATTCCGCAGCTCTGACAAAATTTCTGTTCCATCGTTATACTGTTATTAACTGATTTAATTCATTTTTAATCCACTGATAGTCTTTTGCAGTTCATCCAGGAAGAGGGCTGCGTGGCCACCGTCCATCTGTACATGATGGAACTGGAAGGAAATGGAGAGGGTGACTCTTAGCCACTTCTTGCGATAACGGCCCCACATCACCATCGGGTTGCAGAACTGGTCGGTGTACTGGTTGACGATGCTTTCGAGTTCAGTCGCCGTCATGGCCGATGTTCCTATCACCATGGCATCGTCTACAAAGGTGCTCTGACACGAACTGCTTGCCGATTGAGTCAACGCCGTATAGTCCCTGTTGAATTTCTCCAAGTCTTCACAATCGGGGACATCGCAAGAGTTGATGCCCCCATTGCAGTTATTCACTATCACATTGATGGCCAAGCGGTCATACTTGTACAGTTTCCCGTTCTGAGGCAACAAGTAAAACTCATCAATCCGTGATGCAGCCTTGCCGATACACCAGCACAGCAACATGTTGAACTTCAGCCCGCTCCGCCGGCTCACCTTATACAGCCGAGACACGTCAAAGGTCTTGGTGAGCGTCACCATCGGCATGGGTGATTTCATCCACAACTCGAATGCCTCCGCCCGACTGGTATCCTTTGGATTGATTTCCTGTTTCATTTCCTCGATGACTATACCAGTTGTCCCGGCAGGTGAAGTTTTACCTTCGCGGGGAAGGTCGCCTCATAGGCCTCAAAGGCCTCGGGGTTCTCGTCGGCGACGAAGTAGCCCTTGGGCGGACCATAGGTCGCCTCAGTGACACCCTTGCTCTCCAGCCAGCCGGGGATGAGTTCCTGGGCAAGGAAATAAGGTACCTCGGCATCGCGCGGCTCGGCATGATAATGTATGCCCAATTTACAGGCCAAGTCGAATCCCGCATGGCGGTAGAAGTCGATGTTGCCCTCCATACAGATGAAGCCGATGCCCATTTCGCGGGCTTTCTCCAGGGCATAGTTCAGCAACTTGAGTCCGTAACCCTTGCGCTTGTAGTCGGGATGGATGCTGATGGGGCCGAAGGTCCATGACGGCACCCTCGTGCCGTCGTCGAGGACGAGTTCTGCCCTAGAGAACATCACATGGCCTATAATCCTGCCATCCTCCTCCATCACGAGGTCGAGCTCGGGAATGAAGTCGGGATTACTCCTGTACTGATTGAGTACGTAATGCTCGGTGCAGCCGGGACGATAGACGTTCCAGAAAGCCTCACGGGTGAGGTTTTCCACCTCACGGTAATCACTGGGTTGTTCTAATCTGATATTCATCGTTCTTTCTGTTGATTGTAGCATTAGGGTCCTTAAGGTCCTTAAGGTCTTTAAAGTCTTAACGACCCTAACTGCAAAATATTACATTCTCGCCTTCTGCTTCTCGCCGGCACCGGTGCCGCGGTACTTGCTGCCGGCACTGTTGAACTTCCAGGTGAGGTCAAGGGAGAAGGTGCGGCGGGCGGGATTGCTTGTGGTCAACTCGCGCGGTCCGAATATGGTAGCCCCGGCCTTGCTGGTGTTGAAAATGTCCATGCAGCGTGCGTCAACGGTCAGTGAGCCAAGGTGCTGCAGGTTGATGTCCTTCTGCACTCCGATGCCGCTATAGAACCTGCTCTTGGTGATGCGGAAGTTGTCGTAGTCACCGCGCGATGTCACTTGTAACATGGCGTTCAGGCGCCAATCGTGCGGCAGCTCGATGTCGTTGTTCCACGTCAAGCCCAGATACGGATGGTTCAGCGTGAGGATGGAACCGTCGGCAGTCGGCGTCTTGTAGTTCTGGAAGATGGCAATCGCCGTCCATGTGGGATGCCAGCAACCAAACACGGGCCTCAACGACGGCATGACGGTCAGCCGGTTATAGCTCTCCTTGCTGTTGATGGGATGCACGAGGCTGACGAGCGGATCATCGGAGCCGGGATAAGGCTCGGTGGACATCGTCTCGGAGTCCTTGATGCGTGCATAGTTCAGCGACAGGTTCATCCACCGGTAGGCGGCATTGAAGACTAGGCTGTGGGTGTAGGTGGGCTTCAGGTAGGGATTGCCACTCTGATAGCTGTAACGGTTGATATAGACGGTCGAGCTGGTGAGGCTGCTGTAGGCGGGGCGCTGGATGTCGCGGCGGTAGGACAGCGACAGCTGCACCTTGCCAACGGGAGCCGAGATGATCGCCGTGGGGAACCAGTCGCCATAGTCACGGCACACCTCATCTTCACGCTCATTGAAGTTGTAGTAGTCGTTCTTCAGGTGCTCGTAGCGCAAGCCCACCTGGGCGAATACCATGCCGAAGCGGCGGCCAAACTCCACAAAGGCTGCCGTTGACGACTCGTTGATCTCGGTGTCGGTGGCCTTGACGGGAACACTTGCCGTTGCCGAGAACGAGTAGGCATCGGTGCGGTGGTTGTGGGAGTACTCACCGCCCGCCGACAGGTTGCCCTGCCAAACGGGGTAACTCAGGATGAGCTTCGAGGCCCAGAAGTTGTTGCGGCTGACGGTATTGCTCTCGATGCTGCGGCTGACGGTGACGCCGTCCAGGACGGTTGTCTCGCTGGTACTTCCCGGCGTCTCGGTGCGGTCAAACAGGCCGTCCACGTTCAAGTCAATGCCCAGCGAACCCACCTTGCCGTTGTAATAGGCATTGAAAATGTGCTTCCTGAAACGGTCATGCTGCTCGACGTCGCTCACCGAGCGCTCGGTGAAGACGCCATTCACATAGCTATCGGTAATGAACTGGTCATGGAAATCGGCACTGGGATGGCGGTCAAATTTGTAAAAGGCGCCAAAACTGTGATTATCGTTGACCACATAATTCACCTGAAGTTGGGGCGATAGGCCTTTCCAGATGTTCTTGCCCTCCTGCGTGACACGGCCCTCGACCCAGTCAGGGCCCACAAAATAAGACAACTGGTTTTCCTGCAGCATCTTGGCGTGCCCGAAGCGGCCTGCCCAGAACGAAGCGGTGATGTCCAATCCGCCTGTGCGGTAGTTCAGGTCCAGGTTGTTGGTAATCGTGTGGCCATACTGGTACATGCCCATCAGGTTGTCCTGGAAACTGAAGCCGTCACCCTGCGCCTTCTTGAGTGTGATGCGCACCACGGCCTTGGTCGAGGCGGCATAGCGGGCACCGGGGTTCTGAATGACGTCGATGTGCTGGATCTGGTCCGAGCGCAGGCGGGACAATTCGCTCACGTCCTGCACCTTGCGGCCATTGATATACACCTCGGCCTCGCCGCGTCCCAGCACCGTCACGGCGCCATCGCGCTTGGCCTCCAGCGAGGGCACACGTGCCAACGCGTCGGCCACGGTACCTGCCTTCTCGAGAATCGTGCCCTCGACGGTCGTGCGCATGGCCTCGCCCTTGACGCGCGTCTTGGGCAACTGGCTCTTCACCACCACCTCGCCGAGCAGCAGGGCATCCTCTTTCATCCTGATGGTCAGGCCGGGGGCCGCCTTCAGGTATTGCGTCTGGTAGCCGATACACGACACCTTGAGCAAGGCGCCATCCTTAGGGGTCACAATCTGGAAAACACCCTGGTCGTCGGTCATCGCGCCCTGCACAAAGGCCGAGTCGGGCAAGGAAAGCATGACCACGTTAACATACGGCATCGGCTCGCCGTTCTCGTCAATTACCACACCGTTCAGATCCGGTGCTTTGCCAAAAGCCATCACTGACGACAGCAAAGCCATCGTCATGAAAAGCGTTCTGATTTTCATTAGTTTAAAAATTGCCATCACTAATGCAATTGATATGATGATTACTGATACCATATTCTTATCCTATTAATTGTTTATAAATACGCTTATTGATGCTTGATGCTCACGCCGCCCAGAAAGTTGCTGGCAGTGACATGGAGGGTGTGGGCTTCCTCGTTGGGGCACTTATCGGTCTCGTCACTCGTGCCGCCGATGAAACTGTGGCTCTTCACTACCACATTGACGTGGGTGGGAACGAGCAATTCCACTCCACCCAGGAAGGTGTGGATATCAATCTCCTCGTCCTCGCTGATGGTTGCCTGGCGCAAATCCAGCCTCAAGCCGCCGCAGAAGGCGTCCAACCTGGCTCCGCGGAACGGTTCACCCCTGAAGATGTAACCATCGGCACCAAAATTGACCGAACAATGCATGCGCTTGCCGTCTTCGCCCTGCGGCAAGGGGCGCTGCAACCACTGCGATGGGTAGTGGCTGAAGTTGTATATCAGCAATTCAATACCTATATAGAGCAACAGCACGGGACCGAAATACTCCGTCCACGAGTGTGCCCAATCAAGTTGAATGATGCCCCACATGTCTGCCAGCTTGAGCAAAGCAGCCACGATGAAAATGATTCCGATAATTTTTCTCCTGTTCATAACTTTAGTTTTTATGCAGTCCAGCGGACCGCGATTTTCGTTTTTTGATGATGCAAAGTTGCTGCCAATCGGCCATTACTGCAAGTTTCTGGGATATTCTGCAGCATTCTGTGACGAACGGCAGATACTTGAGTGATAAAATGCATAATTGTGACGAATGGCTTGTCCGTGTGATGGATTTATCCTACCTTTGTCACACCGATGAGTAAAGAACAAAAAGAGACATTGAGGGTACGTCTGGTCAGCGTCGGATTCACGGTGCTGGCATTGGCTGTGTTCAAGCCTTTCGGGCTGCGGGCAGGGCAATGGGAGACCTATGTCCACCTGCTGGTGATATGGGCACTGGGTTGTGTCGTGTGCATGATCACCGAGGGCATCCTGAAATACATTGTCAAAAAACCGCGCTCACTCGAGCAAGGTGTCGACTACATCATCCGCCGCAACCTGTGGTTCCAACTCATCAACACCCCTCTGGTATCGCTGATGATCTGCCTTTACCGGCATGGCGTGTTGAGTGACCGCCTGCCAGGCAACGTGCTCAGTTGGAGCAACTTCCTCGAGACACTGCTCATCATCGCCTTCTGCAGCTTTGCCATCGGCCTGTATTGGAGGTTCAAGTATCGCAGCAAGTACCTGACCGCCGAACTCGAAGAGACACGACTCCTCAACGTGCGGTTACAGCAATTACAGGAAAAAGCGGTTAGAGATGCGCAGTCGGTACGCACAACCGTCAGTGAATCAACCGATAAGCAGGAATCACCGATGACTACGCCACTACCGCCGTCCTCGGTCACCCTCACGGGCTCGACCAGCGAGACGGTCACGTTACAGATTCCTGACCTATTATATATAGAGGCTGTCGGCAACTATGTAAAAGTCTATCATCTCGTTGAGAACCAGGTGCATAACGACATGCTGCGTGCCACATCCAAACAGATAGAGGTGGACCTGGGTGCTTATCCCATGATCGTGCGCTGCCACCGCGCCTTCCTGGTCAACCTGCAACAAGTAGAACAGATCATCTCACATGCTGGAACCATGCAGTTAAAGATTAAGCATTGCGACGACAGCATCCCCGTCTCGCGCAGCAATATGGCACAAGTCAAGGAAGCCATCGGCGGGGCCAGATAAGCACATCCGGGAGCCGTCACTACAAACGACGGTTAAAAAATATTTTTTTTGAAAAAAATTGTGAGATTTGCGTTTGTAAATCAATTTTATTTTGTAATTTTACACCCCCAAATTGAAAACTACAGCAATACGATAGCAAGATGAGTAAGAATAAAGGTAACCAGAATACGAAAATGAATGACAGTCAGGGCTTTTACCCCGACATTACCGGTGTGCAACAGTCCGAGGACTACCTCAGGAGACAAGAGGCCGAACAGGCCATCGACAACGAAAAAATTACCAAATGGCAACGGTTCACGGCGTTCTTCAAGAACGGCAACTTCAAGTTTGCCACTGGCATCCTGATGGTCTTTATCGGCATCTACCTGCTGATATCCTTCCTGTCGTTCTTCCTGTCCTCAGGCATGAGTGACCAGGACCGCATCACCAATTACTCGATGATTGAGAATGCTCAGGTCCCGGACCAGATACGCAACACGGGAGCTGCGCTCGGAGCCTCGTTGAGTGACTTCTTCATCTCGAGTGGTGTGGGAGTTGCCGCCTTTATCATCGTGCTGTGGTTCGTCACGATCGGCATGCGTCTTATCCGAAAGAAGAAGGCCCATTTCTTCTCCTACACGTTCGTGTGCCTGTTCAGCATCTTCACGTTCTCAATGATTGTGGGTGCCGCGACCTATTTCGTCAAGCCCATCACCTTCTTCCCGCTAGGCGGCTACTTCGGTTTTTATGCCAACAAGTGGCTGCTCGGCCTGGTCGGGATTTATGGAATGGTCTTCGTGAATATATTCATCTTCATCCTCTGGCTGTTCCTCACCTACAAGACTTTTACCGCACTTTATCACCAGTTGCAACAGGAAATAGAACGCAAGCGCAGCCACAGTAAGGATGAGGCCGAGAAGGTGGTCATTCAACCCGGTGAGTCTGCCTTCCTGGGCGGTGAGCAGCGTGTGAGCGAGGATTCCTCTCGGGATGACGCTGACGAGAAACCGTCGCCGTCATTCCGTAAGCGGACGCGCAAGACCCAGCCCGCCACCGAGGGCAACGGCGAGACCGCACGCCTCAAGCCCATCACAGCCAGCCGCGACGTGAGCAACCCTCATGATCCCACCGGTGAATACCGCCACTACCGCTTCCCCACCCTGGACCTGCTGCAGGACATCCGCATGAACCCCAACAGCGTGGACAAGCAGGAACAGGACGAGAACAAGGAGCGCATCCGTGACACCTTGAGCAAATACGGTATTGAGATCAAGGAAATCATGGTACACGTGGGTCCCACCGTGACGCTGTTCGAGATTGTACCGCAGGACGGCGTGCGCGTCAACAAGATCCGCGGCCTGGAAGACGACATCGCGCTGAGCCTTGCCGCCCTGGGCATCCGCATCATCGCGCCCATGCCCGGCAAGGGTACCATCGGCATCGAAGTGCCCAACCGTGACCCGCAGGTCGTGCCCATGCGCGAGGTGCTGGGTTCCAAAGCCTTCCAGGAGAGCCGCGCCAAGCTGCCGATGTGCCTGGGCTGCACGGTAAGCAATGAGGTATTTGTTGCTGACTTGACCAAGATGCCGCACCTGCTGGTGGCCGGTGCAACCGGTAAGGGTAAATCTGTCGGTCTGAACGCCATCATCGCATCGCTGCTCTACAAGAAAGGGCCTTCGGAGCTGAAGTTTGTCCTTGTCGATCCCAAGCGCGTGGAGTTCAGCGTGTATGCCGACCTGGAGAAATACTACTTCGCCAAGACTCCCGGCGAGGAGAAAGCCATCATCACCGACACCGACCGCGTCATCAAGACCCTGAACTGCCTGGTACAGGAGATGGAGGACCGCTACAAGCTGCTCGAGGAAGTGAGGGTGCGCAACGTGGTGGACTACAACGACCTGTGGCGTCGTGAACTGCGCGAGGTTCGCGATGAGCATGGCGAGAAGAAATACCCCTACATGCCCTATATCGTGGGCGTTATCGACGAGTTCAGCGACATGATCATGACCGCCGGCAAGGAGGTCGAGACTCCGCTCGTACGCATCGCCCAGAAGGCTCGTGCCGTCGGCATCCACATGATCATCGCCACCCAGCGCCCGTCATCCAAGGTCATCACCGGCCTGATCAAGGGTAACTTCCCGGGTCGCATCGCCTTTGCCGTGGCACAGCGCGTCGATAGCCAGATCATCATCGACCGCACGGGAGCCCAGCAGCTCATCGGACGCGGCGACATGCTGTTCCAGATTGACGGCGAGGTGACCCGTCTGCAATGCCCCTTCATCGACACGCCCGACATCGTACGCATCAGCGACTTCATCAAGGAGCAGGAGGACAACGACCGCGACATCAACCACGAGCAGCCCTACATGTTGCCCGAATACGTCGGCAAGGACGAGGGCGGCAGCGGCGACGCCAATGTGGGTAACGTCAAGGACCGCGACCCGCTGTTTGAGGAGGCTGTTCGCTTCGTCGTCATGGGCAACACCGCCAGCACATCATCACTGCAGCGTCGTTACGAGATCGGCTACAACCGGGCCGGACGACTGATGGACCAGATGGAGCATGCCGGCATCGTCGGCCCCGCCCAAGGCAGCAAGCCACGCCAGGTACTTGTCAGCCCCATGGACATCGACCAGCTGTTCAGCTGATTAACATGACACCAAGTGCCAGCCCCACAAGGGTTGGCACTATTCTTGCAGTCCAGATATTCCAGAATAACTAACGACTAGCGACTAAACTACTGAATAATGAAGAGAGTATTTATTGCAATCCTCAGTGCTGTGGCAGCCATCATGGCAATAGCCCAGACTCCCAGCGCCATGCTTGACAAGTGCGTGGCAAGCATCAATGCGGGCGGAGGCGTCACTGCCACCTATAGCATCACCACCAGTGAGGGCACCAGTCAAGGTACCCTTGCCATGCAGGGTAACAAATTCCGGGTCATATCACCCGAGGCCAAATGCTGGTATGACGGCAAGACACAATGGTCTTGGTCGCCTGTCACCGGCGAAGTGAACATCACGGCCCCCACTCCCGACGAGTTGCAGCTGACCAATCCCATCGCCGCCGTTCAGCACTTCAAGGCGGCCTTCAACATGAAGCGGGCCAAGGCCAAGACTGCCAAGACCTATGTCATCAAACTCACCCCCAAGAAGAAGGACAACATCAAGACGCTGTGGCTCTATTTCGACGAGAACACCTCGCTCCTGCGCACAGCGCGCTTCGAGATGAGCGACAAGTCGGTCTATACGATTAAAATCACCGACTACCGCCACAAGTCCCTGCCCACGTCGACATTCACCTTTGACAAGGCTCAGGTGCCCGCGGGAACCCAAGTCGTGGACTTGCGATAACCACCACTACAGGAAAGAAATGATACATTATCTTATAGGTCCCGCTGTGGGCGCTGTCATCGGCTATATCACCAACGATATCGCCATCCGCATGCTGTTCAGGCCACATCAGGCGAAGTACATCATGGGCATACATGTGCCCTTCACCCCGGGCATCATTCCCAAGGAGAAAAACCGCATCGCAACGGCCATCGGCAAGGCAATCAGCGACAACCTGATGAACCGCGAGGTGCTCGAGAAGAGCCTGCTCAGCGACGACATGATTGCCAAGATCGGCAGTGCCATCGACGAGTTTGTGGCGACCCAGAGCCAGAACGACGAGACCGTCGAGCAGTTTGCCAGCCACTACCTGCCCAAAGAGGACATCGACGCCATGCGCGACGATGTGACCCATGGCATCGTCAAGATGATCACGGGTAAACTGGAGGACAGCCACCTGGGCGAAAACATCGCCCGCATGGCGACCGAACACGTCATGGAGAAGACCCGCAACAGCCTGGCGGGCCGATTCGGGGCCGAAATGCTGCTACATCCTGTGGCACAGTTGGTTGAAGGGTTTCTGGCCAAACATATCAACGAAATCCTGCACAACAACTCCCGACAAATGGTCGAGGGACTGGTCAAGGAAGAATCCAGCCACCTCACGGCCATGACGATGAAACAGATTATCGGTGAACACGACGAGCAAGTGGCTCAGGCCAAAAACGGCATCCTCAGCGCCTATCGGGTCATCATCACCGAGCACCTGCCCCGCATCCTGCGCGACATCGACATCAGCTCCATCATCGAACAGCGCATCAACGATATGGACATGGCCGAGGCCGAGACCATCATCCTCGACGTGATGCAGAAGGAGCTACGGGCCATCGTGTGGCTTGGAGCGCTCTTGGGTTCCATCATGGGAACCATCACGACATTCTTATAAAAAAACAGGCGGCCCGCACGGGGTCGCCTGATTTTTTCCATATCTGGGATTACGATTACTCGACTTCCCAGGTGTCACCAGCCATGATGACGTCATGCAGGCAGGTGAAACCGTGAGCGGCCTTAGCCTGCTCAACCTGCTCAGCAACGGCGGTCTCATAGGTCGGAGCCTCGACTGAGCGGATGACGCCGAGGGCCACGGGCAGGTCAGTGCCGTCCATCTTTGCCAGCATCTGATGCAGGAAGTTGCTCTCGCAGTGGGCATCATGCACCAGCACGTCATCGATGGTGTAGCCATCCTCGCCGATGGTCACAGCTTTAAGACCGAAACCGTCCTGTACGAGTCCGCGATTCATGTCCTTGCCAAAGATCATCTTCTCGCCATGCACGAGGTGGATCGTGCGGTCGGCGCGATGCTCACGGTCGGTGATGTAGTTGTGGATGCCGTTGTTGAAAATCATGCAGTTCTGCAGGATCTCGACCACCGAGCAACCCTTGTGATTGGCTGCTGCCATCATCACTTCCTGGCTGATGTCGAGCGCCACGTCGAGGCTGCGGGCAAAGAAGGTGCCACGAGCGCCGAAAGTCAATTCAGCGGGCACAAACGGGTCCTCGGTCGTGCCGTAGGGCGACGACTTGGACTTGAAGCCACGGGCACTCGTGGGAGAGAACTGACCCTTGGTAAGGCCATAGATGCGGTTGTTCAGCAACAACAGATTGACGTCGATATTGCGACGGACCTCGTGGATGAAGTGGTTACCGCCGATAGCCAGACAGTCACCGTCACCGGAAATCTGCCATACCGTCATGTCGGGATTAGCAGTCTTGAAGCCGGTGGCCACTGCACCGCCACGTCCGTGAATGGTGTGGAAGGCATAGGTGCGGGTGTAGTAAGGCAGACGCGAGCTGCAACCGATACCCGAAATCACAGCAGTCTTCTCGGGAGCGATATCAAGCTGGGCCATGGCCTTGAGCAGGACATTGAGCACAGCGTGGTCACCACAACCGGGGCACCAGCGCACGGGCTGATTGTTCTTGTAGTCAAGCGGTTTGCGGGCCATTGAGGCCTGATTGCTATTATTGTTCTTTTCCATTACAATTCCTCCTCCATCATGATGTTTTTAACTCCGTCTACGATTTCCTGAACCAGGAACGGCTGACCCTGCACCTTGTTGATGTGGCAGATGTTCAGGTTAGGTATCTTGCTCTGCAGGTAATCCGCAAGCTGGCCGTTGTTCAACTCGGCAACAATCACCGTCTTGAAGCGGCTCAGCAGCTCGGCGGTATTCTTGGGCAGCGGGTTGATATAGCGGATGTGGGTCATCGCGATCCTGAAGCCGTCCTCATTCAGACGATTGACGGCATCAAGGATGTGGCCATAGGTGCTACCCCAGCCCAGGATAATGGTATCGGCACCCGAGTCGCCCTTGAGCTTGAGCTCGGGGATGTCGTTGGCAACATTGGCAATCTTCAGGCGACGGGTCTCGACCATGTGGGCATGGTTGATCGGGTCGTTGCTGAGCACACCCAGGTTGTAGTCCTTCTCCAGACCGCCGACCACGTGCTCCAGACCGGGAGTGCCGGGAATTGCCCAGTAGCGGATGCCCAGTGCATTACGCATGAACGGGGTCCACGTGGGTTTCAAGGCCTCGGGGACATAGTTGGGCTTGATGGCGGGATATTCACCCTCTTCGGGGATGCGCCATGCCGATGAACCGTTGGCGATGAAGGCATCGGTGAGCAGGATGACGGGGGTCATGTGCTCGATGGCAAGACGTGCTGCCTGGAAGGCCATCTTGAAGCAGTCGGTAGGCGATGCTGCGGCCAGCACCACGAGGGGGCTCTCACCGCTGCGGCCATACAGGGCCTGGTTCAAGTCGGTCTGCTCGGTCTTCGTGGGAAGGCCGGTCGAGGGACCGCCGCGCTGCACATCAACGAGCACAAGGGGCAACTCGGCCATCACGGCCAGTCCCAGGGCTTCGCTCTTCAGTGCCAGGCCGGGGCCCGAGGTGGTGGTCACAGCCAGGTGGCCGGCAAATGCGGCACCGATGGCTGAGCAGATACCGCCGATCTCGTCCTCCATCTGGATGGCCTTGACGCCGAGGTCGCGGCGCTTGGCCAGCTCATGCAGGATGTCGGTGGCGGGGGTAATGGGATAGGAGCCCAGGAACAGGGGGCGTCCGCTCATCTCCGAGGCCATGATCAGACCCCAAGCGGTAGCCTTGTTGCCGCTCACGTCGGTATAGGTGCCAGGACGAACATCGTCGCTCTGGATACGGTAAGTCGAAACCGTGGCGTGGATATTGTGGCCATAGTTGTATCCGCCCTTGATAACCAACTCATTGGCGGCATAGACCTCGGGCTTCTCAGCAAACTTGGCCTTGAGGAACTTCAGCGGGGCTTCCATGGGACGGTTGAACAACCAGCACACCAGACCAAGGGCAAACATATTGCGACACTTGAGCTGTGCCTTCAAGTCCATACCGGTGTCCTTGAGGGCCTCTTTGACCATCGTGGTGATGGGGGCTTCAATGACCTGGGCCTTGAGGTTCAGCTCCTCATAGGGGTCATCGGTGGTATAAAGGGCCTTGTCCAGGCCTGCCTGGTTGAAGGTGTCGATATCAACAATAGCGGCACCGCCCTTGCGCAGGAACTGAGCATTCACCTTGAGCGCTGCGGGGTTCATAGCCACAAGCACATCACACTCGTCACCAGGGGTGTGGACACCATGACCGATGTGTACCTGGAAACCAGACACACCGCCCAGTGAACCCTGCGGGGCACGCACCTCGGCGGGGTAATCGGGGAACGTGGAAATACGGTCACCCAGACCCGCACTTACATTAGAGAAAATGTTGCCAGCCAGCTGCATACCGTCGCCGCTATCACCTGAAAAGCGCACGACAATACTCTGCCGGAACTGGACTTTAGCTTTTTCTGCTTTTTCTGCCATTTCTTTGCAAAAATACTGTTGTAAATACCTGTTTCAAAAAACTTCTGCAAAAGTACAACTTATTTCTGGCACTCAGGCATTTTTCGTGAATATTTTGTGAATATAATTGTCAATTTTGCTTGATTTGGGGCCAGGAAGGGGGATTTCTCATGACATGCCGCTGATGATTCAGCATCAGGTCAAAAAAACGGGACATCGCCTGCATCATAAGTGGCAGGAGACTTACCTGACATCCATTTTTCTGCGACTTCAGAGACAAAAAATTAAGTGATATTTTTTTTATAGATTTTGCACTCTATTTTAAAAATAATTTTTAATTTTGCCTTTTGAATGTTACATAAGGCAAGCAATGGTTATAATCCAGTATTTTTATAAGGATTTTTAGTTTTTAATTTTTATATATTATTAATTTTAAACATGTAATTTTTATGAAAAAATTTTTTACTCTTCTAGTTACGATGGGTATGCTGGCCTTCACTTCGCAGGCTGCATGCTACATTGTGGGTAATGACCCCTTCGGCAACTGGAATCCGGCAGATGGTGTCGAGATGACGGAGAACGCCGACGGAAGCTACAGCTACACCGCCACCATCAACGGCTCGGTGTGGTTCGTATTTTCTACCGGTCTTGATAGCGACTGGGATGTGTTCAACACTCAGTATCGTTATGGCCCCAGCACTGGCGCTGACGAGACCGTAGAGGCTGGCAATTGGGTTCACACCCAGCTGCAGGGCAACGGCAACGGTGCCTACAAGTTCACTGGTTCGGGCGACGACTATGTCTTCACTTTCATCCCCGCTGCCGGTATGTTCAAGATTGAAGGTGATGTTGATATCAAGCCCATCGAGGTTTATACTGTTGCCGGTACTCCCGTCAGCGTATTCGGTACCGAGTGGGATCCCAACAACACCGAGAACGACATGACCAAGAAGCCCAACGGCATGTATGAGCTGGAGAAATTCAACTGCCTGCTGAACGCTGGCTCTGAGCTGCAGTTCAAGGTGGTCGGTGATCGCGACTGGGGCAATGCATGGCCCGCCGAGAACCGCACCCTCACTGTTGAGCAGACCGGTTACTACAACCTGAAGTTCACCTTCGAGCCCAACTCGACCTTCTGTGGCGTACAGGCTTCGTTGGCTGGCACCGCTCCCGATCCCCGCACGGGTGACCTGTTCATCCTGGGTGAGGTTAACGGCAACACTTGGGCTCCCAACGTTGCTCTGCAGATGACCACCACCGACCAGAACATCTACACCGCTCGTTTCACCACCAACGGTGAGAACCCTGACGAGGATGGCATCGGCTACAGCTACTTCTCATTTACCTCGATGCTGGGTACCGACTGGAGCGAGATCGACGTTTATCGTCTGGGCGCTGACCAGGCCGACTACCTGATCAGTGAGGATCAGATGGGCATCGAGCTGGCGCTCGGTGGGTTTGGTACCAACAACAGCTACAAGATTCCCGCCGGTGAGTATGAGGCAACCGTTAATCTGGATGCCATGACCCTGGTTATCACCAAGGTTGAGAAGGAAATCACCGCTACCCCCGTTATCTCCTACGAGGTAACCGACGACGAGGTTATCATCACTGTAACCGGTGATGGCGAGATCCACGTTTATGTTGACGGCGTTGAGGTTGAGAACCCCTACATCATTCCCCGTGGCGATGAGGACGTAACCATTACCGTTACCGCTACCGCTCAGGAGGATGGCAAGGAAATCAGCGAGACCGCTACCGAGGAGATCACCGTTCCTGCTAAGGAGGTTCCCGAGGTAACCGCTACCCCCGTTATCTCCTATGAGATTACCGACGATGAGGTCATCATCACCGTAACCGGTGACGGTGAGGTTCACGTATATGTTGACGGTGTTGAGGTTGAGAACCCCTACACCATCGCTCGTGGCGAGGAAGACGTAACCGTTGTTGTTACCGCTACCGCTCAGGAAGAGGGCAAGCTCATCAGCGAGACCGCTACCGAGGAGATCACCGTTCCTGCTAAGGAAACTGTTGAGCCCAGCGAGTATGAGATCGAGCCTATTTGGATCATCGACGACCTGTCATTCCTGAGCGTTGGCGACGTTCGTCAGGGCTTCGGTATGGATGGTAAGTTCTACATCAATGACAAGGCCAACCAGAAGGTTATCGTTATCGACGAGAACGGTCTGCTCAACACCGAGTATCCCGGTGGTGCCAACTGCGGTATCACCCGCGACGAGGCCGGCAACCTGGTTGTCAGCAACGCCACCTTCCCCAATCCTTGGGCCGAGGCCACCATTAAGGTGATCAACCCCGAGACTAACGAGATGAAGGAATACATCGTACCTGAGGAGTGTGGTCTGCAAGGCCGCTGCGACTTCCTGGGCTTTGCCAAGGGCAACCTCATGGAAGATGGTGTTATCTTCTTGACCGGCGGTACTGTGAATGCCACTCCCGAAACCAGCCCCTTCAACACTGGCGTGGTTATCCTGACCATCAGTGGTGGTGAGGTGAACGTCGATGAGTGCTACGAGGCCACCTGCGACGGTGTTTCTTCGACCACTTCGACTGTAATCAACTATTACACCGACCTCGCTGGCGAGGAGGCTCTGCTCTATGTAACCCGCAACGCTGCCCTCCAGAAGCTCGCTGCTGATGGAGACAACTTCGTTGCCCAAGCCTTGACTCTGCCTGGCAAGGGTGCTTGCAACGGTACATTCCCGTTCATCTGGGACGAGAAGGAATTCTTCGTATACCCCACTCTGCCCAACTACTTCGACGGCTTCGCTGTAGCTGAAGCTGGCGCCGAAGCTCCCATTGTGGAGATTCCCGCAATCGCTACTGCCAATGCCAATAGCTACCAGGCTAACTGGCTGAATGCCGAGGTAAACGAGAAGGACGTTACCATATATCAGTACTATCCCGGTGGTTACATCGCCGTTTATCGCCTGTTCAAGCACGGCGAGGGTGGTGTTCAGGAGCTGATCAACGACAACAACAAGGTTGTTGCTGGTGTTCGCTACTACAACATCATGGGCCAGGAGATGACCGAGGTTAATGGTCTCACCATCATCGTTACCACCTACACCGACGGCAGCCAGAGCGCTGTTAAGGTGATCAAGTAAACAAAACCTGTTTACAAGCCCAAATAAAAGAGGCGGCTCAAATGAGTCGCCTCTTTTTTATCTCACATAGCCTTTTACCCTAGAAAGATGCCCGCCATCCCACTATCTTTGCCCCATCTAGAAAATCTAGTACATCTAGAACATCTAGAGCATCTAGTCAATCTAGAGCATCTAGAAAACCCAGCGCCCCGCCAGAAACCAAAATCTCTGGCAATCAACTAAATAACAAAGATTTAACAGTATTTTAACACTCTCCCCCCGAAAAATCACCGCTTCACGGCGCGATAAGTATCATCATCAAGGTGCTCAACAAATCCCTCGTCAACCAGGAAAGACAGCATCGAGAGAATCTCGTCTTTGGGAAAAGACAGCGTATTGAGGAAGTCCTCCAGGCGGCGGGGACGCAGGCCTGCCATGTACAGGATGCCCTGCTGCACATCGTCAGCAGTGTGGTCAGCATGCTTGCGGCGGTCGATGCACAGGTCACAGTGTCCGCACTCCTCATCGGCCCGCTCTCCAAAATAGCCGAGCAGCATGCGCTCGCGGCACCCCAGGTCACTGTAAGCATAATTGATGATGGCCTCAATACGATCATTCATGCGCTGACGCAGCTCCTCATAAACGGCTTTGGGTATCAGCACATGCTTCGGTTCCTCGCGCGAGGTGGTATATATTATATAAGGTGTACGCTTGCGGGGCACATAATGAAGGATGTGCATGCGTGTCATTTCAAGCAAGGACTTGTAGATGGTCTCTTGGTCAAGGCCCGTATTGAATGCGATAACGTCCTCGTTGATAAAGACATAATCGGCAAACAGGCCGGTATAGAGGCGCAAAATCGCCTGCAGCACCCGGTCGGCACCGGGCGTAACGGTTTCGAGGTCATAGAGTTGTTCCTTGCGAGCCAAGATCATCACGCGGGACTGCGTCTCGATTTCCTCGACAAACTCAATATAGCCCGCCTGGGTAAGGATTTTCAAGGCATTGTGGGTGGGCAACACGGGAAGGTCAAACGTGCGGCAGAAGAGGTTGAAATTGAAGTCATACATCTGCCGGAAGCCTTCTCCGATGCAGACTCCCAAGAAGTTGCCCACGCGCTCATACACGCTACGGATATAGGCCTTGTCGGGGAAAGCCTCGGTCACATGGCGGCGCAGGACACGCTGGTCGGTGTGCTTGACCAGCAGCACGGCATAGGAGCGCTTGCCGTCACGGCCTGCCCTACCCGCTTCCTGGTAATACTCCTCCAGAGAATTGGGAATATCGACATGGACGACCAGGCGCACGTCGGGTTTGTCGATTCCCATGCCGAAGGCGTTGGTAGCCACCATCACACGGCATTCGTTGCTGGTCCATTTGTTCTGCTTGTCATCCTTGTCCTCGATGTAGAGGCCGGCATGATAATAGTCGGCGCGGATGCCCGCACGGTTCAGCTCGTCACAGATCTGCTTGGTTCGCTTGCGGGAACGGACATAAACGATAGCAGTGCCCGGCACAGACCGGAGAATGTGTATGAGCTCGGTGACCTTCTCCTCGGTCGGACGCACGACATAGGACAGATTGCTGCGGGCAAAACTCATCGTGAAGACATTAGGCGCCTTGAAGTTCAGGCAGCGCTGTATGTCCTCTACCACGACAGGAGTCGCTGTGGCAGTCAGTGCCAACACGGGTACTGTCGGGAACAGCTTGCGCACCTGGGCAATGCGCAGGAACGACGGCCTGAAGTCATAGCCCCACTGCGAGATGCAATGGGCCTCATCGACGACAAGAAGCTTGATGGGCATCTGGCGGAGGCGCTCCAGGAAAGATTGGGACTGGAGGCGTTCAGGGGAAACGTACAGGAACTTGTAGTTGCCGTAGAGGCACTTCTCATAGGCCCGGTTGACCTCTGCTCGCGTCAAGCCCGCATAGAGGTAAGTCGCCTTGATATTCAGCCCGCGCAAGCGATCCACCTGGTCCTTCATCAGCGAGATGATGGGCGTGACAACAAGGGCCATGCCGTCGATGGCCATCGTGGGAACCTGAAATGTAATGGATTTGCCGCCGCCCGTGGGCATCAAGCCCAACGTGTCACGGCCCTCGAGAACCGACTCGATGATGTCTTGCTGCAAAGGCCTGAAGGAGTCATACCCCCAGTATTTCTTGAGGATATCAAGAATCGGCTTGCTCGGCGTCGGCATCTTCGTGCAGTTTTATAGCCTTCACCATAAGTTGCACCGAGGAGTTCATGCGATGTCTCGTCTCTTCGATGGTGTAGCAGATGTCTATCGGCTTGCCGGCCTTGAGCGCTTCGCTAAACCCGGCTTGACCGAATGCAATCGCATTGGTCACCTTGTTGCCTTCCTCGTCCCTGAGGTCGAGCTTGATGTGCTCCATCTTCTTGCCGACGACCTTGCTAGTGCCGATGTCATAGACCTTGCGGGTAATGAACACGGGCTTGCTGTTGCCCGGCCCGTAAGGATTGAGCATGCGCAGGTAACGCAGCAGGGCTCCGTTGATCTCGCTGAACTTGATCTCGCAATCAATGTCCATGGCGGGGGTCACCTGTTCGTCCTCGATATGGTCCTCGACATACTCGGTGAGGCGGCGCCTGAACTCGGGGATATTCTCCTCCTTGATCGACAGGCCCACGGCATTGGTGTGGCCGCCGAAGGTCTCGAGCAGGTCACGGCAGGACTTGATGGCCGTATAGACATCAAAACCGCGTACCGAACGCGACGAGCCGGTGGCAATGCCATCGGCATAATAGGTCAGCACGACAGACGGGCGGAAGTAAAGTTCGGCCAAACGGGCAGCAACAATGCCGATGACGCCCTTATGCCAGTTGCGGTCATAGATGACGATGGGCTTCTTGCCGTCAAGCACCTGGGCGTGACGGTCGATGATTTCATTGGCCTCGACGGTCACCTGGCTGTCCAGCTCCTTACGGTTGCTGTTATACTGGTCGATGCGCTTGGAAATCTCCATAGCGCTGGCCATGTTGCGGCTAACCAGCAGCTCGACAGACTCTTGACCTGACTCCATGCGTCCCGAAGCATTGATGCGGGGACCGATCTTGAAGATAATGTCGTTGATGGTCAAGTCGTGACGATTCAAGCCACAGGTTCGGATGATGCTGCGCAGACCCACATTGGGGTTATTGTTCAGCCGTCGCAGGCCGTAGAACATCATCACCCTGTTTTCGCCGGTGAGCGGCACGATGTCAGCAGCGATGCTCACTGCCACGAGGTCGAGCATGGCCTCGAGATTGTACATCGTCCCCAGGCCGTTGCTCTTGGAGAATGCCTGCATGAACTTGAAGCCCACGCCACAACCCGAGAGCCCCTTGTAGGGGTAGGTGTCGTCAACGAGTTTGGGATTAAGGATGGCCGAAGCATCGGGCAGCACATCGTCCGGGACATGGTGGTCACACACGATGAAGTCTATACCCTTCTGCTTGGCATAGGCGATTTCGTCGATTGCCTTGATGCCGCAATCGAGCACTATGATCAACTTCACTCCAATCGACTCTGCATAGTCAATGCTCTGCAGTGAGATGCCATATCCGTCGTCATCACGCGTCGGGATATAGTAAGTCAGCTTGGAGTAAATGTTCTGAAGATACTTATACACGAGCGCTACGGCTGTGGTTCCATCCACGTCGTAGTCCCCGTAAATCATGATCTTCTCTTTTGCCCCTAACGCCTGGTTGAGCCTTGCAACCGCCTTGTCCATGTTCTTCATCAAGAACGGATCGTGCAGCTGCTGGAGTGACGGGTAGAGGAAGTCGTGGACGTCGTCCGCCGTCTTCAGCCCCCTGAGCACCAACAGCCGAGCGAGGGCGGGACAGTTGGGGAACTGGGCCGCCAGCTGCTCCTTTGCAATGCGTTCGTCGGATGTTAGAGGTAAGTAATTCCATTTACTTATCATTTATGTTAGTTTTTTAGTATGCAATAACAGGGGGCTCGATGCAGCGTGACATCGAACTCGTGGAGATGGGTATATATCTTTTTGCGGTTCAGTCAGTTAACGCACCAGTTTTCAAGAAGCCCCGTTGATAGGATGCCACCGGTAGCACGACCGAACCCTTTTTCAGTGCCACAAAATTACTGCAAAAGTGACATTTTTCAAAGAAAAGCGGCTACAAATTACTAACCATTATCATTATTTTATAGAAATTTAACAACCATCCCCACCATAATAACGCCGCTGGACAAGCATCAGATTTAAAGTATTACTTTAAGAAATTTGCGGCATCTGGCTGACAGACATAACAAAAAAATCACCGACCGGCAATACTGCCAATCGGCGATCTTCTCCTCAGAGGTCGCTAGCGGATTCGAACCGCTGTGCCCGGTTTTGCAGACCGATGACTAAACCACTCATCCAAGCGACCCTTCGTGTTTAGCGGTGCAAAATTACTGCTTCTTTTTGACCTGTGCAACTTTATCGGCACATTTTTTTGCTGAATTTTTCTCAGGACGCTGGCAAACATCCCGTAACTTGCAACCAGCACAGGCTGTTAGCGCCGTTTTTTCATCGCGTGCAGTGCGCACGATTGTCCGCGCAACGGCAAAAATGGCGACTGCAACGACGATGCCTGCTATTATATATTGTATGGTTTCGTTCATATTACTTCTTTGGTGTCTTGAAGTTCTTTTTCACCATCTGGGAGAGTTTTGCGGGCGTCAAGTCGGCAGGATACTCCGTAAACGGAAGCACGGTGTGGCAACCGTTCTTGTACTCGCTGCAGCCATAGCCTGTATTGCCTTTCATGAGGTGGCCCTTGCCGCAGACGGGGCACGGTATCTCCTCGATGCTCTTCAACCGCGGTGCGCGGGCCTTCTTTTCTTTACCGGCCCCTCCCGAGGCGGAGGGCGACTTGGGCTTGGACGGCTTTCCTTGCTCAATGGTGATGCTGCCGCTGTTGTTGTCGCGCAGCACGTTGAGGACGATCTCTCCTATCATTTGCTTGAGCTCTGCGATAAACTGCGCGGCACTGTACTCTCCTCGTTCTATTTCGCGCAACTTCTTCTCCCATAAGCCAGTGAGTGATGCACTCTTGAGCAATGGTTCATGTATCGTATCAATCAGCTGGATGCCTGCAAGTGTAGGCGCCAAGCTCTTGCGCTCCTTACGGATGTAGTGGCGCTTGAACAGCGTCTCGATGATCGCGGCGCGTGTGGACGGGCGACCGATGCCGTTCTCTTTCATCGCGTCGCGCAGTTCCTCGTCATCGACCATCTTGCCGGCGGTCTCCATCGCGCGCAGCAGCGTGCCCTCGGTATAGGGTTTGGGTGGCTGCGTGGTGCGCTTGAGCACCGACGGCTCATGAGGGCCGCTCTCCCCTTTCTCGAAGTGCGGCATCACGCCATTGTCCTCATCGTCAGCCTTTTCCTTGCCTTCCTCCTCATTGGCCTTGTCACCTGGCTTGTTGTACAGCTCACGCCAACCGGGCTTGAGGATCTCTTTGCCGGTCGCCTTGAACCCATATTCGCCCACCTCGGCCATGACGGTCGTGGTATTGAACTCACAATCAGGGTAAAAAGCGGCGATAAACCGGATGGCAATGAGATGATAGACGCGTTTCTCGTCGGGCGTCATCGCCACGGTAGCGGGATTGACGTTGGTGGGGATGATGGCATGGTGGTCGGTCACCTTGCTGTTGTCAAACACCTTTTTGCTCTTTGGCAACTTGTTGAGCGCCAGCACGGGAGCGGTCAGGTTGGCATAGGGAACCATCGCCTGCATGATACCGGGCACCTGGGGGTAGATGTCATCACTCAGATAGGTGGTATCAACACGCGGATAGGTAGTCGCCTTTTTCTCGTACAGTGACTGGATGGTCTTGAGCGCCTCGTCGGCCGACATGCCGAACTTCTTGTTACACTCCACCTGCAGGCTGGTCAGGTCAAACAGGCGAGGAGGAGCTTCGCGGCCTTTTTTCGTCTCGACCGATGTCACCGTGAGCGGTAACTTCTTGATCTGCTCGACAATGCCGGCGGCCTCGCCTTCGGTCTTGAAGCGTCCGCGCGTGCTGTTGAAGGTGACACCACGGTATTTGGTCTTCAGCTCCCAATAGTTCTCGGGCACAAAATTATCAATCTCACGCTGACGGGCCACGATCATGGCAAGCGTCGGCGTCTGCACACGACCCACCGATAGCACGTCACGCGAGCGCGAGTATTTCAAGGTGTACAGGCGCGTGGCATTCATGCCCAGAATCCAGTCGCCGATGGCGCGCGACAAGCCCGCAAAATACAGATTATCAAAGTCTTTTGAATCCCGCAACTCCTGAAATCCCTTACGGATGCTCTCGTCGGTCAAGGATGAAATCCACAGGCGCTTCACCGGCTTGTTGCATTCGGCCTTCTGATAGACCCAACGTTGAATGAGCTCTCCCTCCTGGCCGGCATCACCGCAATTAATCACCTCGTCGGCTCCGGCAATCAGGCTTTTGATAACATTAAACTGTCGCTTGATACCTTCATCGTCTTTTAGCTTAATACCAAAGCGTTGCGGTATCATGGGCAGTTGGCCTAGGCTCCACCATTTCCACTGATCGGTGTAGTCGTTGGGCTCCTTGAGTTCACACAAGTGCCCGAAGGTCCATGTCACCTGATAGCCATTGCCCTCAAAGTAGCCTTCATGCCTATCGTTGGCACCAAGCAGGCGGGCAATGTCACGTGCCACACTGGGTTTCTCTGTTACACAGACCTTCATTCAATTAATAGATATACTAATTTACAATCAGATTATTAATTATTAAAACCTAAAGCGATAGTTTAGGCTTTATTCTCCGAGGTGTTGGACCTTGGCTTCGTTCCAGAGTTCATCCATCTCGGCGAGGGTGAGTTCGTTGACATGGCGTCCCTGCTCGTTGGCCTTCTGCTCTATATAGTTAAAGCGGGCTATAAACTTGCGGTTGGTGCGCTCCAGGGCGTTGTCAGGGCGCACACCATAAAGTCGCGCCGCATTGACCAACGAGAAGAACAGGTCACCGAACTCCTTCTCGCGGTCGGCATCATTATTTCCACGCAACTCGGTCTCTACTTCACTGAGTTCCTCCTTGACCTTGTCCCAGACGTCCTCGCGCTGTTGCCAGTCGAAGCCCACGTTTGCGGCCTTTTCCTGGACACGCTCGGCCTTGATGAGCGACGGCAGGCTGCGAGGCACGCCACTGAGTACCATCTTGTTACCGTCCTTCTCGCTCATCTTGATCAGCTCCCAATTCTTGAGCACTTGAGCGGCAGTATCGGCCTTCTCGTCACCAAAAACGTGGGGATGACGGAAGATAAGTTTCTCGCACAGGGCATCGCACACGTCAGCGATGTCAAATTTGCCTTTCTCGTCACCTATCTTGGCATAAAAGACGATGTGCAGCAGCACGTCGCCCAGCTCCTTGCGGATTTTATCGTCGTCTTCGCCCATGATGGCGTCGGCAAGTTCCATGGTTTCCTCAATGGTGTTGGGACGCAGGCTCTCGTTGGTCTGCTTGCGGTCCCACGGGCACTTCACGCGCAGCTCGTCCAGGATGTCGAGCAAGCGTCCGAAGGCTTCCAGTTTCTTCTCTCTGCTGTTGTTAGGCATGTTTCTAGAGCTTTTTAATTGTTTTTGAGCCACAAAAGTACTCATTTTTTTTGAGAAATGTAGTAATTTTGCTGCATGAGTAAAATCAAACTGCTACTATTGTGTTTGGCACTGGCCGTGAGCGGAAGCCTCAAGGCGCAGATCCTGTGCAAGGAATTCATCTATGAGCCCAAAGCATTCCCGTCATGCCATGCCTCGACCATCGCATGCCTGCAGAATGGCGACCTGGTGGCAGCCTTCTTCGGCGGCTCCTATGAGGGCAGCCCGGACGTGTGCATCTGGGTATGCCGCAAGCCGGCTGACAGTGATCACTGGACAGAGCCGGCGATGGCAGCCGACGGTGTCATCAACGACACCCTGCGCAAGGCTTGCTACAATCCCGTGCTGTACCAAATGCCAGACGGCGAACTGTGGCTGTTCTTCAAAATCGGTTCCTGTGTGGCCGACTGGAGCGGATGGCTGACTCGCTCCAGCGACCATGGTAAGACCTGGAGTCCGCGCGAACCGCTGCCCGATGGTTTCCTGGGGCCCATCAAGAACAAACCCGAGCTTATCGGCAACCGCCTTGTATGCCCTTCCAGCACCGAGAATGACGGCTGGAAAATCCATTTTGAGATCTATGACCTCAATACCCGCCAGTGGCACAAGACTCCGGCGATAGAGGCCTCACTGGCTCCCTCGCTTCAAAATCCCGGTACCATCGCTCCCATCGGCGCCATCCAGCCCTCCATCATCCGTCTTGCTGACGGCACTTTGCAGGTGCTGTGCCGCACCCAGAACGGAAAAATCGCCACTTCTTATTCCCACGACGATGGAGAGACCTGGAGCCGCGTGGAACTGACCGATATCCCCAATAACTGCTCTGGAACCGATGCGGTCACTGTTAACCCCACCCTTCACGCGCTGGTCTATAATCCCGTAGAATCCATCCTGGGCGACTATCGCGACCCGCGCACGCCCATCGATGTCGCCACCAGCATGGACGGCATCTACTGGAACCGGCTCGTCACCCTTGACCACGAGCCCGGCAGCGAGTTTTCTTACCCCGCCGTCGTCGTCGATCCCCGCGACAGCACCTTGCACATCACCTATACCTGGAAGCGACAGCGCATCGTCTATGCCCATGTGAAGCCTTGAAAAAGTCCACCCTTTACTAAGAACAAGAGGGTTTTCTTTGGTGGAGGCATACTTTTGGAGTAATTTTGCAGCCAATTTTAGAAACAATATCACGAAAACTGCAATGACAAAGAAATCTATGTTGCTCACCCTGTTGGCTATCCTGCTGGCAATGAGCGCCATGGCACAAGGCAACAACACCCGCATGGGTGGTGATGATAATGATGACACCGAGTCGCTCGCTGAGCGCATCTTCAAGCTGGAGAAGAAAACCGACGCTTTTAATTTCCATATCAATTTCGCCTCAAGCCTGATGGCCGAGGACGCCAACCACGGCGAGTGGGACTCGAGGTTCATCTGCCGCGACCTGCGCCTGGACATCAAGGGCGACATCACGCCCAAGGTGTACTACCGCCTCCGTCACTGCCTCAACCGCAGCCAGGAAGCCAAAGGCCTGGACTATATCGCCAAGGCAACCGACATCATGATGGTGGGCTATCGGCCCAGCAGCAAGGTGGATATCGCAGCAGGCAAACTCTGCCAGATTTGGGGCGGCTTTGAGTACGACCAGAACCCGATGGAGATCTACCGCTATAGCGACATGGTAGAGATGATGGACATCTTCATGGTGGGCGCGATGGTGAGCTACCGCCCGGTACCCACCCAGGAAATCGCTGTCCAGATGACCAACAGCTATAACGGCTCCTTTACCGAGGAACTAGGCGAAGACCCGCAAATCGTCACCAGCGACCTCCTGCGTCCCGAGAAGCTGAGCCGCAGCCGCGCCCCGTTCACCTACATCGTGAACTGGAACGGCAACTTCCTGCACGACCAGCTGCAGACGCGCTGGGCATGGGGCATCCAGACGCAGGCCAAGCACAAGTACTCGCGCATGATCACCCTGGGGCAGCAACTGAACCTGCCTAATTACCAGCTTTATTTCGACTACTTCGGGGAATGGGACGACGTGGACCGCCTCCACTTTGCCACAACCGATCTGAGGGACAAGATTGCGCCGGGTGACACCCATCTGGGCAAGGTGCACAGCCACACCGTCATCGCCAAGATGAACTGGCAATTTGCCCCCAAATGGAACCTGATGCTCAAGGGCACCTACGAGACGACCAGCGTTGCCAAAATCGACGACCTGCACAACTATCGCAAGTCCATCGGTTACCTGGGCAGCATCGAGTACTGGCCCGTGCCCAAGCACGACTTCCGCGTGTTCCTGGCCTACCTAGGTCACAAGTACGACTTCAACAAGGCGTGCGGCCTCGAGGACTACAACACCAACCGCGTGGAGCTGGGCTTCATGTACCGCATCAAGTGCTATTGACGCCCGTCGACGGCATCTCTGCCGCCCACGGCACGACACACATTGACTCCAGACGGGGCTGTCGCGAAACTGCGGCAGTCCCGTTTTTTGACCGCTGTTCACGGGGAATAGCGGGTTTTAATAAATATTTTGATTTATTATTTTATAATGTGGGGAATATGTTCTACCTTTGTGGGTAGTTTAGAAAGACATGATGAAATACCTGAGTCTGCCCGACAACGCGACGCACATTCTTCCATTCTATCTGGCAATGGAGGAGTATGCTGCACGCATCATTGGAGAGGATGACATCTTCTTCATGTGGCAGGTGGACCCCACGGTTATCTTTGGCCGCAACCAGCTGATTGACAACGAGGTGAATGTAGAATACTGTCGTGAGCACGGCATCGCCTTCTACCGTCGTCGCAGCGGTGGCGGCTGCGTGTATGCCGACAGGGACAACATCATGTTCAGCTACATCACGCGCAGCGACGAGGTGCAGACGACCTTCAGCGCCTATACCGACGCCGTCGCTTCGATGCTTCGCGGCCTGGGGCTGAACGCCACCGCCAGCGACCGCAACGACGTGCTCATCGACGGGCGCAAGGTGAGCGGCAACGCGTTCTACCACATCCCCGGCCGGAGCATCGTGCACGGCACCATGCTCTATGGCACCAACATGGAGCACATGCTCAACGCCATCACCCCCTCGCGTGAGAAGCTGACCAGCAAGGGAGTAGAGTCAGTGAGAAGCCACATCACCACGCTTGGCGAACACTTGACGATGAGCATCGAGGACTTCAAGCAGCACGTCCGCAAGACGTTGTGCGATGGCGAGATACGGCTCACCGAGCCTGACGTGGCCGAGATTGAGCGTATCACCCGGCGCTACCTGGAGCCGTCATTCCTGTGGGGCAACAACCCGCGCAGCGAGTTGACCCGCGGCGGACGCATCGAGGGCGTGGGCAGCCTGTATCTCAACATCGAGCTGCAGCACGACGTGATCCATGACCTGCACCTGACCGGCGACTTCCTGCCCCTGTGCGAGGATGCGCGCTCTACCCTGCTCGACCACCTGCGAGGCGCCAAACTCACTGCCGAGGGGCTCGAGTCGGCCTTGCACGGTAGTGACGTCAGCCAGTGGATATTGAACTTAACCAACGAACAATTAATAACACTTTTAACCATTTAAAAACCATTTTAAACCGTGACTGAAGAAATCAAAGTTACCTGTCTGCATGACAGGCACGTGGCGCAAGGCGCTCTCATGTCCCCGTTTGCCGGTTACGACATGCCCATCCAGTATGTAGATATTACCACCGAGCACAACGCTGTGCGCCAGAAGGTGGGTGTTTTTGACGTGTCCCACATGGGCGAGGTGGAAATCACCGGTCCCGACGCTGCCAAGTTCACCAACTACATTTTCACCAACGACATCAACGCCATCAAGGCCGGCCAAATTCTGTACGGCATGATGCTCTACCCCGACGGCGGTACCGTTGACGACCTGCTGGTTTACCGTGTTGATGACAACGACTACTTCCTCGTTATCAACGCTGCCAACATCGACAAGGACGTGGCTTGGATCATGGAGCAGGCCAAGAACTTCGACGTGAAGGTTGACCACCAGAGCGACCTCTACGGCCAGATCGCCGTTCAGGGCCCCGACGCCGAGAAGACCATGGCCGCCGTGCTGGGTATCGACACCACAGACCTGACGTTCTACACGTTCAAGAAGATGGAATATGACGGCAAGACCATCATCGTGAGCCGCACCGGCTACACTGGTGAGGACGGTTTCGAGGTATATGCCGATCCCGCTATCATCTGCAAGATGTGGGACATGCTCATGGAAGCCGGCGTTCAGCCTTGTGGACTGGGTTGCCGCGACACCCTGCGCTTTGAGGCAGGTCTGCCCCTGTACGGCGACGAGCTTACTCCCGAGATTTCGCCCATCGCAGCCACTTTCGGCATGTTCGTGAAGCTTGACAAGGAAGGCGGTTTCATCGGCCGTGACGCCTGCGCTCAGCAGAAGGCTGAGGGTACTCCCAAGAAGCTTGTCGGTCTGGAGCTTGAAGGCAAGGCTATCCCCCGCCACGGCTACGAGGTACTCGACGGCGAGAACGTCGTGGGTTATATCACCACCGGCTACCACAGCATCACACTGGACAAGAGCGTAGCCTTTGCTCTGGTTGACCGCGCTGTCGGCGCTCTGGGCAACACCCTGAACGTTCGCATCCGCAAGAAAGTCTTCCCCGCCACCGTGGTAAAGAAACGCTTCTATACCCCCAACTACAAGAAGTAATTTCCTCTAGATATTCTAGACTATCTAGACCATCTAGACCACAACAGACAATCTTAAAAGAAACAAAATATTAACTAATTAATTATTTATAACACAATGAGTAAAGTAATCGAAGGACTCTATTACAGCGAGTCACATGAGTATGTAAAGGTAGAAGGCGACTTCGGCTTCATCGGTATCACTGATTATGCACAGCACGAGCTGGGCAACGTAGTTTACGTGGACATGCCCGAGGTGGACGACGAGGTAACCGCAGGTGAGGACTTTGGCGCCGTTGAGAGCGTTAAGGCCGCCAGCGACCTGATGTCACCCGTGAGCGGTACCGTTGTCGAGGTGAACGACGCCCTCGAGGACGAGCCCGGCCTGATCAACAAGGATGCCTTTGAGAACTGGATCATCAAGGTTGAACTCAGTGACAAGAGCGAGCTCGACAACCTGATGGATGCAGCTGCCTACAAGGCCATGATCGGCGAGTAATTATTTATTAAACAAATCGATTTCTTTGTTCTAGATCATCTAGAAGAATCTAGGTCGTCTAGAACAAAGTATTTGAAAACAGAGATCTGAAATATAATGAGTTATAAATTTTTTCCGCACACCGACGATGAGTTGCAAGCCATGCTCAGCACGGCTGGCGTCAAGTCGCTGGACGACCTCTATCAGGACGTGCCTCAGGAACTTCAGCTCCAGAAGGAGTATGAACTTCCCGAGTCGATGAGCGAGATTGAAGTGCGCCGTTTCTTTGACGACCTGGGCATGGGCAATATCACCATGCGCACCTTCCTGGGTGCCGGTTACTATGACCACTACAGCCCCGCCGTCGTTCAAGACATCATCAGGCGCAGCGAGTTCCTCACGGCCTATACCCCCTATCAGGCTGAAATCTCCCAGGGGACCCTGCAATACATCTTTGAGTACCAGAGCATGATGGCCGAGCTGACGGGTATGGAAGTGAGCAACGCCTCGATGTATGACGGAACCACCGCCACTGCCGAGGCCATGATGATGGCCGTAGCTAACGCCAAGAAGCGCAAACGCGTGCTGGTGAGCGAGACCGTGAGCCCCTATGTGCTGCGCGTTATCAAGACCTACGCCAAGTTCCAAGGCATCCAGATCGACATGGTTCCTGCCAAGGGTGGCGTGATGGACCATGAGGCCCTCAAGGTTGAGCTCGAGAAGGACGATGTGGCTGGTGTTATTGTCGCCACGCCCAACTTCTATGGCATCCTCGAGGACTACACCGGCGTTGCCGACATGTGCCACGAGCACAAGGCCCTGTTAATCATGAACTGCGTGGCCACCGCGCTGAGCGTTGTCAAGACGCCCGCCGAGTGGGGTGCCGACATCGCCTGCGGTGACGGCCAGAGCCTGGGCATTCCTCTGAACTATGGCGGTCCTTACGTGGGCTTCCTGTGCACGACCAAGAAACTCATCCGCAAGATGCCGGGCCGCATCGTCGGTGCCACTAAGGATGCTGACGGCAAGCGCGCCTTCGTCCTCACCCTGCAAGCCCGCGAGCAGCACATCCGCCGCGAGAAGGCCACGAGCAACATCTGCTCCAACCAGAGCCTCATGGCCCTGTATGTGACCATCTACATGGGTCTGATGGGTGCCAAGGGTCTGAAGGAGGTGAACTCCATCAGCTACAGCAACGCCCACTACCTGGCCGACAGCCTGGTGAAGACGGGTCTGTTTGAGATGGCCTACCCCGACAAGCCGTTCCTCAACGAGTTTGCCGTGAAGACCAAGCTCAATATCGACGAGTTGCAGCAGTATTGCGGCGAAGAGTACCTGCAGTGCGGTCTCAAGATTGCTGACGACACCTTGTTGCTGGCAGTGACCGAAACCAGCAGCCGCGAGGATTGTGATGACCTTGTTGACGCATGTGTAACCTTTAACGAAGAAAAGGAGGGCAAGTAAAGTTATGAATAACACATTTTACGGTAAACTCATATTTGAGTTGTCAAAGGCTGGCCGTCAGGGTTATTCCCTGCCCGAGAACAGGTGTGACGAGTATCAGATGAGCGACCTGCCCCAGGGCCTGATGCGCGAGAATGCGCCCCTGCTGCCCGAGGTAGATGAGCTGAGCGTCGTTCGCCACTACACCAACATGAGCAACAACAACTTCGGTGTGGACACGGGTTTCTACCCCCTGGGTTCCTGCACGATGAAGTACAATCCCAAGATCAACGAGGAAATCGCTGCCCACCGCGAGTTCACGGGCCTGCACCCGCTGCAGAACCCCGAGACCGCACAGGGCGCCCTGGCTGTGTACTACTTCCTGCAGACCAGCCTGGCCGAGATTTCAGGCCTGAGCGAGTTCACGTTGAACCCCTTTGCCGGTGCACACGGCGAGTTGACCGGTCTGATGATCATGCGCAGCTACCACATGGAGCGCGGCGACATGAAGCGCACAAAGGTGATCATCCCCGACAGTGCCCACGGCACCAACCCCGCCAGCTCGGCCGTCTGCGGCATGGACGTGGTGGTTGTGAAGAGCCGTCCCGACGGCACCGTCGATGTTGACGACCTGCGTCCCCTGCTCGACGACACCGTTGCCGGTATGATGATGACCAACCCCAACACGCTGGGTATCTTTGAACAGAACATCGGCGTGATTGCCAAGGCCGTGCACGACTGTGGTGGCCTGATGTACTATGACGGCGCCAACCTCAACCCCATGCTGGGCAAGGTACGCCCCGGTGACATCGGCTTCGACATCATGCACATCAACCTGCACAAGACCTTCTCGACGCCTCACGGCGGTGGCGGTCCCGGCAGTGGCCCCGTCGGCGTACGCGCCGGACTGGAGCACCTCTTGCCCAATCCCCGTGTCGTGAAAGTGAGCGAGGAGGACTATGACTACTTCAAGCTGGAGTGCAGCGACAAGTCCATCGGCAGCATCAGCGGTCACCTGGGCAACTTCGGCGTGATGATGCGCGCCCTGGCCTATATCCTGACCTTGGGCCGTGACCAGATCAAGTGGGTCGGCCCGCTGGCTACCCTCAACGCCAACTACATCAAGGAGTCGTTGAAGGACGTCTATGAGCTGCCCATCAGCGGCGTGTGCAAGCACGAGTTCGTTTACGACGGCTTGAAGGACAAGTCCACCGGCGTGACCACGCTCGATGTGGCCAAGCGCCTGCTGGACTATGGCTTCCATGCCCCCACCATCTACTTCCCGCTGCTGTTCCACGAGGCCCTCATGGTAGAGCCCACCGAGAATGAGAGCAAGCAGACCCTGGACGAGTTCATCCGCATCATGCGCGTGATTGCCCAGGAGGCCAAGGATGATCCCGAGATGGTGAAGACTGCTCCGCACAACACGCCCGTGCGTCGTCTCGACGACACCCAGGCCGCCTTGCATCCCATCGTGACCTGGCGCGAGCTCGTTGCCGATAACCAAGTTGCTGAATAATCAGCAACTTGACTGATTAGTGATTAGAGATGAGTGATTAGCGAGGGAACACCTCCAGCCAATCAGCCAGTTTCTAATCACTAATCTCTAGTCGTCATTCACTAATCTCTAATCACTAATCACTAATCTAATATAATATGTTTGACATTATTATAATAGGAGCCGGCCCTGGCGGATATGAGACCGCTGCCGACGCTGCAGCCCACGGACTGACTGTCGCCATCGTCGAGCGTGACCAGATGGGCGGTACCTGCCTGAACCGCGGTTGCATCCCCACCAAGGCCCTGTGCCGCAACGCCGAGGTCATCAACCTGATGCGTGAGAGCGAACTTTGGGGCGTGAAGACCGGTGAGATGGCCTTTGACTACGCACCCGTGTTTGAGCGCAAAGAGGCTGTCGTCAAGCAGTTGCGTGAGGGCGTGGAGATGCTCATGGGCGCTCCCGGCATCACGGCCATCAAGGGCGAAGCCTGTCTGAAAGACGCCAATACCGTCGTTGTCAACGGTGAGGAATACAGTGCCAAGAACATCATCATCGCTACCGGTTCTGCGCCGCGCGGCCTGCCCATCGAGGGCGCCGACCTGGCAATGACCAGCGACGATATCCTGGCAATGGAAACGCTGCCCAAGAGCCTGTGCATCGTGGGCGGTGGTGTCATCGGTATGGAGTTTGCCGCCGTGTTCAGCACATTTGGCGTGGAAGTGACCGTCATCGAGTACTGCAAGGAAATCCTGCCGCCATTTGACAAGGACGTGGCCAAGAGGCTGAAAACCGTCCTGAGCAAGCGCGGCATCAAGATCATCACCAGCGCTGCCGTCAACGGCATCACAGAGGGTGAGGACGGCATGACCGTGACCTATGAGCTCAAGGGCAAGCCCCAGAGCGTCACCTGCGAGAAGGTGCTCATGTCAGTCGGTCGCCAGCCCGTGCTGCCCCAGGGTCTTGACGCTGTGGGCGTTACCGTGGGCCGCCGCGGCATCGAGGTGGACGACAACATGATGACCAACGTGCCCGGCGTCTATGCCATCGGCGACGTGAACGGTCGCATGATGCTCGCCCATGCCGCCAGCGCACAGGGCCAGCGCGCCCTGCACGCCATCCTGGGCAAGGCCGACGACATCAAGCTCGACATCGTGCCCAGTGCTGTGTTCACCGTGCCCGAGTTGGCCATGGTGGGCCTCACCGAGGAACAGTGCGCCGAGCGCGGCCTTGACGTGACGGTCAAGAAGGCATTCTTCCGCAGCAACGGCAAGGCTGTCGCCATGAACGAGACCGATGGCCTGCTGAAGATGATTGTCGATAACGCGACACGCCAGATTGTGGGTTGCCACATCTGCGGTGCTCACGCTGCCGACCTCATCCAGGAAGTGGTTACCGCCATGAATGCCGGTGCCACCGTCGACCTGCTGGCCCGCAGCATCCACGGTCACCCCACCTTGAGTGAGGTAACCATGACAGCCGCTAGGCAGTTCTGAAACGTGCTAGACCGATTTCACGTCTAATAGACACAAAGAAAGCGGGCCACTTTCCGGGTCCGCTTTCTTGATGCCTTAACGTAAGTTCGACAGAACTACTGATTGTCAATCAGCACTTTAGCAGCTCCCCCTCTTAGATAAGAGGGGGCTGGGGGGCGTTGATGCACCAAGAGGAAGTGTTTTGAGGATGAATCATACTCCTCCGGCGCTACGCGCCACCTCCCCTATCTTAGGGGATGAATTGAGTATCAGCAACTTATATTCGTCAAACTCACGATAAAATTATATAAAAATATCGTCTTGTTTAATTTCTCCGTGTGAAGCACGGACATTAACACATGCTTGATGCAAGACATCCCCAGTTGCGATCGCGCTGATTGTCAGTCAGTTTACCACGACCCGCGAAGCAGGTAGTTGATCAGTGCAGTCACGTCAGAGATATTCACGACGGAGTCTAAGTTGCAGTTGGCCTCTTCGGGGGCCTCTTCTCCTCTCAGCAGAATATTGATGAGCGCAGTCACATCGGCAATAGTCACCGCCTTATCATGGTTAACGTCACCGCGAAGGATATCACTAGCCGCCTTGCTATAGGAGAAACTGATCATGGGAAGGAACGGAACAAATTCGGTATCAAAGATATCGGCATACCACACCGTATTGAAGACACCGCAATTGTACTCAACAGGAGTTCCGTAGAAGAAGGTCTGCCTGTAGTTGGTGATACCCGGCTCGATGACAGTGCAATCGACAAGCAGGTTGCCGCCATGGTAATGGTAGGGTTCGTCAAAAATAAACTCCAGATCAATTCCTCCGTACTCAGGCACAACGGTAGCCACAGCGGTCAGACCCGTGGATTCCACAACTGGCTCGGCAAATGCCTCTCTCTTGGCTTCCTTGAGCGAAAGCTGGATGGTGCCTCCATTCATCTGAATAGTTCCATAAGTGAAGAACTTAAGTGACAGGATGTCGCGACCCTTCATGCTAGACAACAACGATTCTGGGTAAATCACCTGGCCCTGGGTGCCGACAATATCAATTTCAGCGCCATAGATGGGCACGTAGCTCGCATAGTCGATGGAGTCTCCCTTGACGAGCAAGTCCAGAGCAGCCTGCATGGCGTTGCCGTGCAGGGCCACTTGCAGCGTTCCTGCCGGGCCGCAATTGATGTTCAGGGTGCCATCATAACTGCCAGCTTCCATGGGGGCGAATCTAACCGGCAGTTCGAGCGTCTCGCCGGGAGCGATCTCGCCTGCTTCCAGATCAACAAAGAATGGAGCCTCTACGCTGAAGGCAGGAGTAAATCCACGCTGGCCGATATTCTTGATAACCGTGGTCAGGGTGTCTTCGCGCTCGGCACGGATCTCCTTGAATGTCAACTCTACAGGCACCACCTTAGCAGCGTAATCCTCGTTGACGCCGTAGTCAAAGGTGGTCTTCGGCAAGAATTTTGCCAACTCGCCACGTGTCATGGCGTTATAGTTATCAGGGCGCACTCCCTCAAACAAGTCCTCGGAATCATCCGTCATCTGCTCTACATAGGTTTCCAGTAAGAGGTTGCCGCCATGGTAAACAAAGGGTGTGTCGAACGTCACCACCAGTTCGGTCACGCCGGGTGTCAACGAGATTGTGGCGACCGTGGTCAGTCCCTCGTCGATATAGCCACCAATCATGCTTTCTCGGGTGGTTTCGCCAATCGAGAAGCGCACCAGACCGCCGTCGACGGTAACACCTTCATTGACAAGATAAAATGTCATGGAATTGATAGGTTCCTCTGTCATCTCGGCCAATGCTGAGGCGGGATACAGCAACTGGGTGCGTGTTCCTACCTCGCTAAGATACACCATATTAATGGGGAAATTGTTACTGAGTTCTTCACCGCCACTGAAAACGGCCAACTGACTGTTGGCCACAGCCGTGACCGAAACTGCTAGCGAAGTCAACAACGCCAGCAGGAATGTGATTTTTCTTTTCATGAATTTATTTGATAAATTGGTTGATAATGGTTGATAATCATGTTAGTTTTTAAGATAGAACATATTCCCTACGCTCTGTCCTCATCGAGCCTCTGGTGGTTTTGAAACTAGGTTTACGGATTGCTTCAAAGTCCAAAAACAGATTCTACGATCTAATTCTTTGCAAAATTACACATAATATTTAATAAATCAGCAATTATTCGTCATTTTCTTTAATATATATGTGATTCCATTCATTGCTTTTCGTCATGGTGATTCCATTCATCTTCCTATTACTTTTGCTGGTGTTAAGCATGCAACCCATCACGGGCACCAAGAACGGGCGCTTCAGTTCGTCACCCTGATTTACAACACAATCAACTGAATATCAGCCGACTAATATTTTTAACAACAATTATTTAACACTATTTTAACATCCCCCCCGCTTTTTTATCAGTAGTTGACTAATAACATCAGCATGAGTTCAACGAGATTATTAATTGTCAATCAGTCCATTAACAGCTCCCCCTCTTAGATAAGAGGGGGCCGGGGGGCGTTGATGCACCAAGAGCAAGCGCTTAGAGGGGGCGTTGATGCACCAAGAGCAAGTGCTTTAAAGGAAAATCATACTCCTCCCTGACAGGCATCTCCCCCTTCTTAGGGGAGGAGTTGAGTAGCAGCAATTTATTTCGGCTTCGTCGAGCTAAAGTTTCACCGAACTCACATTAACACTAAAAAAAACAGGGCCGAAACTCACACATGTGGGAAAATGTGATTATCTTTGCAGGAATAAGTATAACCCTTAAAAATTATTTGATATGGCAGATAAAACACCCACTCCGCACATCGGTGCGAAACGTGGCGAGATTGCATCCACAGTGATTATGGCTGGCGACCCCTTGCGCGCCAAGATGATGGCAGAACGATATCTGGAGAACCCCGTGCTCTATAACCAAGTGCGCGGCATGCTGGGCTACACTGGCACCTACAAGGGCAAACGCGTGTCGGTCCAGGGCCACGGCATGGGCATTCCCTCAATCGGCATTTACACCTATGAGTTATACAACTTCTATGATGTAGATACCATTATCCGCGTGGGTTCGGCCGGTTCGATCCATCCTGACCTGCATGTGGGAGACCTGGTCATGGCGATGGGTGCCTGCACCAACAGCACCTATGGCGCCCAGTATCACCTGCCGGGCACCTTTGCTCCGATTGCCGACTTTGACCTGTTGCGCGCAGCAGTGCAGAAAGCCGAAGAACTGGGTTACCGCTACAAGGTGGGCAATGTGTACTCGACCGACACATTCTATGATGACACCCCCGACACCGCACTATGGCAGAAGATGAACGTGCTAGCCATCGAGATGGAGGCTCCCGCCCTGTACATGAACGCAGCACGCGCCGGCGCTCGCGCCCTGTGCCTGTGCACTATCAGCGACTCGCTTATTACCGGTGAAGAGACGACCGCCGAGGAGCGCCAGAACAACTTCACCCAGATGATGGACGTGGCACTCGGCATCATCTGATGAGGCTGAAAACTGTCAACTGAAAACTGAAAACTGAATTATGGCAATGTTATCAAGGATCACCGAATTGTTCGAAATCGACTATCCGGTGATTGCAGGAGGCATGGTGTGGTGCAGCGGATGGGAACTCGCTGCTGCCGTGAGCAATGCTGGTGGACTGGGACTGATCGGTGCCGGTTCCATGAGTGCTGATGTCCTGAAAGATCACATCATCAAGTGCAAGGAAGCAACAGGTTATGCCTACGGTGTAAACGTGCCGCTGATGCGTCCCGATGCACCTGAACTGATGGAAGTCATCGCAGAGCAGAAGGTGCCCATCGTCTTCACCTCGGCCGGGAGCCCCAAGAAATGGACCGAATGGCTCCACCAACACGGCATCAAGGTCGCCCACGTAGTCTCTTCATCGGCTTTTGCCGTGAAATGCGAGGAGGCAGGTGTCGATGCTGTTGTCGCCGAAGGCTTTGAGGCCGGCGGACACAACGGCAAGGAAGAAACAACCTCGTTGTGCCTGATTCCCGCAGTGCGACGCGCCACTTCGTTACCGCTTATCGCCGCCGGAGGCATTGCTACGGGCGATGCCATGCTGGCCATGGAAGCACTTGGCGCCGACGGTGTTCAAGTCGGAACCCTGTTTGCCCTGACTCAAGAGAGTTCCGCCCATGAGAATTTCAAGCGCCTGTGCCTGAACCTGGACGAAGGCGGCACGAAGCTCCACTTCAGGAAGCTCTCGCCCACCCGACTGGTCAAGAACGGCTTCCAGGCTGCTGTTCAAGAAGCCGAAAACCGTGGAGCCAGCGAGGAAGAACTGCTCGAACTCATCGGCATCGGCAAAACCAAAATCGGCATCTTTGATGGTGATGTCGAGAATGGAGAACTGGAAATCGGCCAGGGTGCCAGCCTGCTCAAGGGACGCGAAATCGAGCCTGTGGATCTTGTCATGCAACGCTTTGTGCAGGAATACTACATCGCTCGTAAACAGCTCATCAACCAAGCAATGGAGGAGCAGATTTCAAGAAGAACTTTAATGTAAATAGTTCTCACTGAGAAGGACGAATCACCCTTCGCCATGAGAGGATTAATGATTAGAAGTTAGCGCTTAGAGAGCTATCTGGTCAAGAATCGGAGTATAATTGCTATAAATATTTAAATCATCACTTTAAAAAAATAAAATCAAATAATTATGTCACAGTGGTTTGAATGTAAAGTAAAATATGACCGCATGATGGAAAACGGTGTGCTTAAGACCGTTTCAGAACCTTATCTCGTTGATGCTTTTTCGTTTACTGAGGCCGAGGCCCGCATCACCGACAAGATGCAGCCTCACATCAGTGGCGAGTTCAATGTTGATGCCGTCAAGCGTGTAAACCTGAGCGACATTTTCTATAATGAAGCAGGAGACCGCTGGTACAAGGTGAAGACCAACTTCATCACCATCGACGAGAAAACTGCCGTAGAGAAACACACTGCCAGCTATCAGCTGGTCCAGGCCAGCGATTTCAAGGGTGCCCTTGCCACCTTCCTGGAGGGCATGCACGACACGATGGCCGACTTTGAGATCGCTTCCATCACTGAGACTCCGCTGATGGACGTCTTCCCTGCCGACCTGAGTGAGACCCGTGAAGAACGTGAGGCACGCCAAAAAGCGCAGAACAAGGGCTGATGTGTCATGGATAGCATCAAGGAAAATCTCAAGAAAGTAACTGAGCAGTTGCCCAGCGGCGTACGCCTCGTGGCTGTGTCCAAGTTCCACCCTGTTGAAGAGCTGGCTGAGGCCTATGAAGCCGGCCAACGGCTCTTCGGCGAGAATCGCGCTCAAGAACTTGTCGCCAAGGCGCCCCAGCTTCCCGACGACATCCGCTGGCATTTCATCGGACACCTGCAGAAGAACAAGGTGCGTGCCATCATGCCCTATGTGACCGTGATCGAGAGTGTGGACAGCGTGGAACTGCTCAGGCTCATCGAGAAGGAGGCCGCACGCATCGACCGCACAGTCGAGGTCCTGCTCCAGCTGCATGTAGCCCAAGAGGAGACCAAGAGCGGGTTCAGCATCGACGAGGTGCTTGAGGCCGCCGAGGCTGGCGAACTGACCGAGGGGCTGCCGCACGTCCGCGTCTGTGGCGTGATGGCGATGGCCTCGCTCACCGACGACATGGAGCAGGTGGCACAGGAATTTGACCTCGTCCGCCGCACCTACATCACGCTGAAGGACGGTGCCTTCGACGAGAGCGAGTACTTCAACGAGCTGAGCATGGGCATGAGCGACGACTGGCAAGTCGCCGTCAAGTATGGAGCGACGCTGGTACGCATCGGCACCGCCGTGTTCGGCCCGAGGAAATATTGATTTCACAAAAAATCGTCCAGAATACGGCATTTTGAAAAAAATGTCGTATTTTTGCCCAAATTTTACACGAAAAGAACATTTAATCATCAATTATTTAGAACCAAAATGAGTACAGAAAAGAAAAACGGAGCCTTGGTGTCAATTATCGCCATGATGTTCCTCTTTGCCATGATTTCGTTTGTGACTAACATGGCAGCGCCTTTTGGCACGATTTGGGATGACCACTACGACTGGGCCGGCATGATGGGTAACATGATGAACTTTGCTGCCTATCTGTTCATGGGTATTCCTGCCGGTATTCTCATCACCAAGATTGGATACAAGAAGACTGCACTTGTCGCTTTGGCACTCGGTTTCATCGGTATGGCAATTCAGTACTTGTCAAGCACGATGAGCGCCAGCGAAATCGGCACCTATATCATTTATCTTATCGGTGCTTTCATCTGCGGTTTCTGTGTCTGCATCCTCAACACGGTAGTAAACCCCATGCTCAACCAGTTGGGCGGTGGTGGCAACCGTGGTAATCAGCTCATCCAGACTGGTGGCTCGCTCAACTCCCTGGCAGCAACGTTAACCCCCATGCTGGTGGGTATGCTGGTGGGTGAAACGACCGAGAAGACCACTATGGAAGCTGTCCAGCCGCTGCTGTTCATCGCTATGGGCATCTTCCTCATCTCATTCATTATCATCTACTTCACCAAGTTGCAGGAGCCCGAGACCGAGGCCCAGAATGTCATGCAAGGTGTGAAAGGCGCCCTCAGTTACCGTCACCTGGTGCTGGGTATCATCGCCATCTTCTTCTATGTAGGTGTCGAGATAGGTATTCCCGGCCAGCTCCTTTTCTACCTCACCGAGCCTGTTAATGAGGGCGGTGTCCTGGGTAGCGCACCCATTGCCGGTACCATTGCCGGTATCTATTGGTTGCTCATGCTCGTCGGCCGTTTCTGCAGTTCGCTCATCTCGGGTAAGGTATCTCCCCGCGCCCAGCTCATCTGCACCACTTCATTGGCTATCGTGCTGTTGCTGATTGCCATCTTCATGCCCGAGGATGTTAAGATGACCCTCAAGGGCGCTGAGGTTCCCGTCAAGGTGCTGTTCATCATCCTGTGCGGTATTTGCACTTCGGTGATGTGGGGTGTTATCTTCAACCTGGCTACCGAGGGACTGGGCAAGTTCACTGCAGCTGCTTCGGGTCTGTTCATGACTATGGTTGTCGGTGGTGGCGTGATGCCGCTCATCCAGAACTTCATGGCCGATAAGGTTGGTGATATCCAGAGCTACTGGCTGATAATTGCCATGCTTGCCTACATGTTGTTCTACGCACTGGTCGGCAGCAAGCCCAACAAGACTGCAGAGTAATCGTTATCAACTGATTATCAGCTATATAAATGTGGTTACGACTAGATGGTCGCAACCACATTTTTTTATTTATTTAAAAAAATGTAGGGCGAGATTATCTCTGGTTATCAAAAAAAGCAGTAAATTTGTAGTTTAGATAAAAAGCATTCCTAAAACTTGTAAAAATTATGATAGACTCTAAACTGATGACACGCGCGGCAGACAACATCCGCATTCTTGCCGCTTCGATGGTTGAGCAAGCCAAGTCTGGACACCCCGGTGGCGCCATGGGAGGTGCCGACTTTGTCAACGTACTTTTCTCGAAATACCTCGTGACCGACCCCGACGACCCGACATGGTTCGCTCGTGACCGGTTCTTCCTGGATCCGGGCCACATGTCCCCCATGCTCTACAGCGTGCTGCACCTGGCCGGACGATACACCACCGACGACATCAAGGCCTTCCGCTCGTGGGGCAGCATCACACCCGGCCATCCCGAGCTTGACGTGGAACACGGCGTGGAGAACACCTCCGGCCCTCTCGGGCAAGGACATGTCATGGCCGTGGGATGTGCCATTGCCGAGCGTTTCATCGCAGCCCATTACAGTGAGGCCTTCGCCCACAAGACCTACGCCTTCATCAGCGACGGCGGCGTGCAGGAGGGCATCTCACAGGAGGCAGCCCGCATTGCCGGCTACCTGGGGCTCAACAACCTGATCATGTTCTATGACAGCAACACGGTGCAGCTGTCCACCGACTGTGACGCCGTGAGCAACGAGAATACAGCCATGAAATACCGCGCCTGGAACTGGAACGTCATCGAGTGTGACGGTACCGATCCCGTCGCCCTGGCCGACGCCCTGGACAAGGCCATCGCCGAGACCGAGCGCCCCACCATCATCATCGGCCGTACCATCATGGGCCGCGGCTGCGTCACCGCCGAAGGTGAGAACTTCGAGGGCAAATGCAGCACCCATGGTAACCCGTTGAGCAAGTCGGGTGCCGACTACGGCAAGACCATCGAGCACCTGGGCGGTAATCCCGAGAATCCCTGGGTGGTATTCCCCGAGGTGGCCGAGCTGTACGCACAGCGTGCCGCTGAGCAGCGCGCCATCGTCGCCCAACGCAAACAGCTGATTGACGCATGGGCCAAAGAGAACCCCGAGGCCATGAACCGCCTTCAGGATTATATCAACGGCAAGGCTCCCCAAGTGGACTATGCCGCCATCGAGCACAAGCCCGGCATCGCCACACGCGCCGCATCGGCCAACGTGCTGGCAGCCCTTGCGCGTGACGTGGAGAACATGATCGTGTCATCGGCCGACCTCGCCAACAGTGACAAGACCGACGGCTTCCTCAAGGTGCGCGGCGCCTTCAAGACCCACGACTTCAGTGGCGCCTTCCTGCATGCTGGCGTTTCCGAACTGGCCATGGCCGCCATCATCAACGGAATGGCCCTGCACGGTGGCGTAATCGCCGCCTGCGGCACCTTCTTCGTCTTCAGCGACTACATCAAGCCGGCAGCCCGTCTGTCAGCCCTGATGGAGTTGCCCGTCAAGTTCATCTGGACTCACGACGCCTTCCGCGTGGGCGAAGACGGTCCTACCCACGAGCCCGTTGAGCAGGAGGCCCAGATACGCCTGATGGAAGAACTCCAGAACCACCATGGCCGCAACAGTATGCTCGTGCTGCGTCCTGCCGATGCCGCCGAGACTTCAGTGGCGTGGAAGATGGCCATAGAAAACAACTTGACGCCCACCGCCCTGATTCTCTCACGTCAGAATATCGACGACCTGCCCAGCGCATCCGGCAACCGTTATGCCGACGCCCTGGGTGCCGAGCGAGGCGGCTATGTCGTCATCAAGCAGGACAATCCTGATGTCGTCCTCGTGGGTAACGGCTCGGAGGTTGCCACCCTGGTTGCCGCCAATGCCATCATCCGTGAGAAGGGCATCAAGGCCCAAGTGGTATCGGTTCCCTCTATCGGCCTGTTCCTCAACCAAGATGCCGATTATCGCAATGCAGTAATCCCGTGCGACGTGCCCGCATTCGGCCTCACATCCGGCCTGCCCTCGACCTTGCGCCGCGTGGTACCCTCGGGGACCATCTTCGGCCTAGACCACTTCGGAGCCTCCGCACCCTACAAGGTGCTTGACGAGAAATTCGACTTCACTCCTGGTCAGGTTGCCGAGCGCATCATGGCAAGCCTGCAACCTAAGGGTTGATAATAATGTAGTTTCAATGAAATTTGTTTTTCAAATTTTTTGAAAATAATTTTCATATAACAACAAAAAAGTTTACTTTTGCAACTTGAAAGAGAGCTTAAGTCGTTGTAATAGTTGTAACATAACTTACAATCAAGCCCTTATATCATATTGTACGAAACATCTAACAATATATCAATATGAAAAAAATTGCATTATTAGCGTTACTCTGTGTATCGTATCTGGTACCGATGACCACTAACGCACAGGAGGTCACCTATGTTGAGGATCCTTCACAAGGCTATCTGCTCAACAGGATGAGAGACAACTGGTTCATCATGGCTGACGGTGGTGTCGGCATGATGATGTCGTCCTATGACAGGCACGAGCACTTTGGCCACCGTCTGGGTGCCAAGGCTGACTTGTTTGTCGGTAAATGGTTCTCACCGCTGCTCGGTCTTCGCGGTGGTGTTGACTTCGAGCAGATCAAGGGTGCTACCTGGACCGGCAACTATGCCGCTCTGGGTTACCGCAACTGGCCCCGCCAGCTCGACGGCGGCAAGTATGTGCCCCAGCACTTCAATGACATCGGTCTCGTCGGTGACGTGCTCTTCAATGTCTCGAACTGGCTCTGTGGCTACAAGCCTCACCGCTTCTACAATGCCATCTTCTACGTCGGCATGACTGTTAACTGGGTATATGCCCGTGATGGTGCCCGTCCCGTTTCCGACGGTCCCTGGAAATATGGTGCTAACGACGACCCCGACCACAGCCGCAACTACAGTATGCAGGCCGGTCTGCTCAACAGTTTTGCCATCACCAAGAAGATTGACATCAACTTAGACCTGCGCTTTGACCTCATGCAGGAGCACATTGACGGTGCCGGTATGGGTTACAGGACTTGGAACGAGTATCCTGGTGTGCTCATCGGTATGACCTACAAGTTCGGTAAGAGCGAGTGGAACGCTCCGACAAAGGTCATCTGCCCCGAGTGGAAATATCCCGATGCCAAGGGCGATTCGCTGGTTGCTGCACTGGAAGAAGCCAAGCGCACAATTGCTGATCTGGAGGACCAGTTGAAAGACTGCCTTGAGCAGCAGACTAAGAAGGTTGAATCTCCTCTTGCAACCGTTTATTTCCCCATCAACAGGACCGAAATCCTGGGCATCCAGCGCAATGTCGTGAATGCTATTGCTGAGGTGATGAACAACGAGAACCGCAACTACGTGCTGACCGGTTGGGCTGACAACTACACTGGTAATGACAAGATCAACACCCGCCTGCGTAAGGGTCGCGTTGCCTCTGTCAAGAATGAGCTCGTGAAGCAGGGTGTGGCTGAGGGCCGCCTCGACACCGAGATCAACCCCGGCAATCTGACCAACTACGGTCCCAAGTGCGCTTCTCTGGACCGCGCCGTGACCATCCACCGCAAGTAATCAGTGATTACACTGCTCACATGATAAAAAGATGTCCCGCTCTAATCGTGGGACATCTTTTTTATAACAATACAATATAACCCGCCATCCCACAATAATATAACAAATCATGGCATCCCAAGCCGGCAAAGACGCCCTGCTGAGGCTCATTCGTGAAGGCAAACCGTTGTCTTTCGGGCAACAACTGCAACTGACCTTCACGTTGAGTCTGCCGGCTATCCTTGCCAATGCGTCGGCGATGGTCATGCAGTTTATCGATGCCGCCATGGTGGGTCAACTGGGAGCCGACGACTCGGCGTCAGTGGGGTTGATGGGCTCGACCAACTGGCTGTTTGAGGGTGTCTTGAGTGCTTTTGCTGCGGGATATGCTGTACAGGTCGCCCACCTGCTGGGCGCTAAGCGCAACGCCGATGCTCGCCAGGTCGTCCGTCAGGCGATTGTGGTATGCCTGCTCTTCAGTGGATTGTTGGCCGGTTTGGGCCTGTTGCTCTGCAAACCGCTCCCGGTCTGGCTGGGAGCAGAGGCGCATATCCGCAGCAATGCCACCATCTACTTCGGCACGTTCATGCTCTTTGTGCCATTTTTCATGGTTGATATCGTTGCGAGCTCCATGCTGCGCAGCAGTGGCAATATGCGCGTGCCCAGCGCGCTCAACATCCTGATGTGTGTCCTGGATGTGATTTTCAATTTCCTGTTCATTTTTCCCACACGCGAAGTCAGCCTGCTGGGCCATCCGGTCACCATGCCTGGTGCCGGATTGGGCGTCATGGGCGCCGCCCTCGGCACAGCCTGTGCTGGTTTTGTCATTGCCATGTTGATGATGTATTACCTCGTGTTCCGTTCCAACGACCTGCGCCTGACACTTGACAAGGGGTCGTTCAAGCCCACTTGGAGCACTTTCAAGAAAGCCGTCAACATATCTACACCCATGGGCCTGCAGCATACGATGATGTGTTGTGCTATCATTGTCATCACAGGCATTGTCGCTCCGCTAGGCAGCATTGCCCTTGCCGCCAACTCATTCGGCATCACGGCCGAGAGCCTGTGCTATATGTCGGGCTACGGCATCGCCGATGCGTCAACGACACTGATCGGACAAAGCCTTGGCGCCAAGCGCCAACGCCTCACCCGCAGCTTTGCATGGATCAACGTGCTGACAGGAATGGTCATCATGGGTTGTATGGCGATATTGATGTTTGTTTTTGCCCCTGAGCTGATGGGGTTCATGTCGCCCGTGCCCGAGGTGGTTGAGCTGGGTGCTCGCTGCCTGCGCGTTGAAGCGTGGGCCGAGCCGCTCTTTGCCGCGTCCATCATCGGCTACGGCGTGTTTGTCGGTGCAGGTTACACGTTAGTGCCTTGCGGCATCAATCTGGTCAGTTTGTGGATTGTGAGGCTGGGGCTTTCGGCGCTGTTGGTCAAGACAATGGGCCTGTACGGCGTGTGGATGGCCATGTCGATTGAGCTATGCTTCCGCGGCATCATCTATCTCGTGTGGCTCTCTTCCAAGCGATGGATGAAGAAGGCCGTCATCGACTAATCAGACGCCATGAATCAAGTATCGGCAGGTTTGCGCTTGAATTTCTCGGCAATGATCACGCCGGCCAGAATGAGGACACAACCGATGTAGGCTACCGCCGTGGTGCGCTCGCCGAACCAGATGGCGGCCGAGATCATCGAGATAATGGGACTCAGGTAGAAATAATTGCTGGCACGCACCGCGCCAATGCGCTTGACGGTAATACCCCAGATGAAGTAAGCAGCCATCGAACAAATCAAGCCCAGATAAAGCAGGTTGCCCCACACTTCGGGCTTCCTCAACGTCGTTGCCCAATCCACCCGGGAACTCTCCATGAACAACAACGGCAACGCCGACAGCACACCGTAGAAGAACAATTTGCGTGTGATAAACAACGTCGTGTAAGTGCGGTTCAATCGTTTCAAAGCCATTGAATAGAACGCCCAAACAAAGGCGGCCAACAATGCCAGCAGGTCGCCGACAATGCTATCGCCCCACACCAGGCCATTCTTCATCGCCAGCATCACCGATCCGATAAAGGCAATCACCATACCCAAACAGGTCATCCATGTGATGCGCTCGTCACGGTAGAAAATAGCACCCATCAATGCCGTCGTCAACGGCGCAGTGCTCACCAGAACTGCCACATCACTGATGAGCGTGTATTCCAGTGCCGTGTTCTCGGCAATGAAATAGGCCGAACCGCCAGCGACACCACAGACGACGAACAACAACTCGTCACGCCAACCGGTGTATCGCACCTTGAAGCGGCTCACGGCCAACAACGACAGATAAGCAATGGTGAAACGTGCCACAAAAATCTCGGTCGGTGTTAAGCCGGCATCAAGCAGCACCCTCGTGTTGAGAAACGAGATGCCCCATACCAGTATCATGGCAAATGCCGCCACATGATACCAGAAGTCGCTATGTCCATTCTTGGCCTGTCCCATGAGAATTGCAGTGCAAAGGTACTACTAAGTTTTCAGTTCTCGGTTTTCGGTAAACGGTTTTTTTGCGATTTGACTCTACGCTTGCCGAAAAGCCGAAAAAACACTACCTTTGCGACAATGAATCATGACGAGTTTCTCAGCAGGGTGCTCAATGCCGAGGAAATGCAGGCCCTCAACGGGAGGCCGGTGCTGGTAGCATTGAGCGGAGGAGCCGACTCGGTAGCGCTATTACGCGTGCTGCTCGAGGCTGGCTGTACGTGCCATGCGGCCCATTGCAATTTCCACCTGCGCGACAGCGAATCTATGCGTGACGAGGAGTTCGTGCGTGAGCTCTGCCAACGGTTGAACATACCATTGACGGTCAAGGACTTTGATGTCCCCGCATGGCAGCTGGAGCATGGCGGCTCGGTCGAGATGTCATGCCGCGAAATGCGATACCACTGGTTTGAACAGGAGCGGAATCGCCTGAATTGCGCTTACATTGCCGTCGCGCACCATGCTGATGACCAAGTGGAGACTCTCTTCCTCAACCTGACAAGGGGTACCGGTGTGAGGGGGCTCACGGGAATGGACCGCATGAGCCATAGGATTTGGCGCCCGTTGCTGTCTTTCACCCGCAACGACATCATTGATTACCTCAAGTCCATTGGCCAAGACTATGTCACCGACAGTACCAATGCCCAAAATGACTATCGGCGTAACCGACTGCGCAACATCGTCTTACCTACCCTAGAACAACAATTCCCGAAATCCCGGGAACGCATTCTCAATACCATGGACAACCTCAGGCGAGACCGGGAACTGCTGGACTCGTTGATCAACGACATCCTGCCCGATGATCACCACATCAGCATTGCCATCCTGCTTTCCTGCCCCCAAGCCCCCACCCTGCTCTATCACCGCATCCGGCACATGGGCTTCAACCGTGAGCAATGCGCCCAGGCTGTCGAAGCAGCCCAGCAGGGCCACACAGGAAGACTTTTCCCAGCTAATGGCCAGCAACTTGTCGTGAACAGGTTTTCACTCGACATCACGCCCACGGACACCGATCAGGACATCGAAATCCCTATCGACCTCCATTCCGGCCTGCATAGCCCCGTTCACATTGACATCATTCACGGCGGGACACCCTTCACTCCCCGGATGTGTGATGGTAAATCCAAGATCGCATTCAACACACAATTGGCCGATTGTCAACGCACTGTGCTGCGGCACTGGCGTCGCGGTGACCGAATCAAGCCATTCGGCATGAAAGGCACAAAACTCGTGAGCGACCTCTTTGCCGACCTCAAACTCGACTATGCCGATAAACAAAACGCATGGATTATGGAGGCCGACGGGCAGATTATTTGGGTTTTAGGGTACAGAGCGTCAGCACTATTTCCCGTCAAACCAGAGGCACAAGAGTACCTGCTCTTGACCCTCACCAAAAAATAAGAAAGCAAAAATCAACCGAAAAATTTGCATAAAACGAAAGTTGGCAGTACCTTTGCACCCCAAATGAGTGGTTTTGCACCCAAAATCACTTCCGGAGAGATGGCAGAGTGGTCGATTGCGGCGGTCTTGAAAACCGTTGAGGCTAACTACCTCCAGGGGTTCGAATCCCTTTCTCTCCGCATTTTTTTGCCCTTAAGTAAAGGCAAAATCACAACGGATGGTCCTGTAGCTCAGCTGGATAGAGCAACAGCCTTCTAAGCTGTGGGCCCTGGGTTCGAATCCCAGCAGGATCACGCTTCCAATTTAGGCGCTGGATTTCTACGGTTTACCAAAGAAATTCCGCGCCTTTTTATATTAATACAATTCGTTCTCCTCACAAAAGCAAGTAAGGTTTATCTCTCAACGACTGCAAAAAATCCGATATATCGGAGGTGCGTTTCATCTAATTGTACTACTTTTGCAGTGCGGAAGGATTGGTGGGAGCAATCCCATCCCTACTGCACCCAAAACGGACGGCCTCGATGGACGTCCGTTGGCTTCTTAAAGGATTCCCAATTCCTTGAGTTCCTTGGTCATCTTCTCGGCCGGGTTGATGACCTTGGCAAAAGATTGCGAGGTTCCGCGGACAGTCTGCCAGGGGCAGTTCTATCTTCAAGCTGTAGTCATCGGCGTCGGAGAAGATGCGGCTCTCCGAGACTTATTCCATTGACAAGCCTTTTTTGAGGGCGACTTGCAGCTCGTTGATGGTGAGTATCATAAAACAAAAGCGGTTGATTTGCCACAAAGGAAATCAACCGCCTGTGTCTTGAAAAGACCTTAAGAATATTCACGTATATCCAAGTCACAGATGAGGTCTCAGCGCTCTTTTTATTTGTTGATAAACATCAAGACTTGCTGTGCAATTGACCTCATTCCTTTTACCGTGGGATGATTCTGTTTCTTGTCAATATCTTTTAGCTCTATATATGGAATGTCGTAATGGTTACAGATAACTTTGGTCGATTCCTTAAAATCTTTATCCAGTATGTCATTGATGAGAAAGAAGATCTTGACATTGGGATACCTCTCCTTTGCCTGCTGGAGCAGGTTAGCCAATGCGGGACGATAGGTGTAGAAGTCGGCCTGAGTGAAATCATCATATTGATAATCGCCCAATTCTGCCCCAGCCCAGTCGTCGTTGGTGGCTCCAAAGATGAAAATCACATCAGGGCTGCCCAGGCGAGGCAAACGGGTGACAAACGACCTGTAGCTGTAATCTTCATTGTTGTAGCCGTGGTTGCTGACCGTGGCACCGCTGTAAGAGTCATTTTTTTCAATGAGGCAGCCAGCCTGATTGATGACCTGCCACCACCAGGTCTGAGTGACATTGTCCACATCGGTTCTTGAAGTATCGGCCGGGGTATAGTACCATGTCTCGTTTCCCTCAGGTATATACCCCTGAAAAGTCGAGTAAGAGTCACCCAAAACGGAAATGCGTAGTCGATTCTGCGCACTGGCTAACAGCGGAATCATCAGAATGAGAAGCAATATTTTTTTCATAACTAATAAAGACTGATGTTATTAATAGCGCAAATGTAGCGAATATTTTTTTGCTAAACATTCACTTTCTCTTACTTTTCGGTAGTTTTGATAAATCGTTCTCGCTCGGCAATGCTCATGCAAGCATGGCATTACGCTCACTTCATCACGATTTTTATTGTTCATGAGGCGCTGGTACTCGTCCTGACTTTTATAATTTTGGTATAAGTTGTTCAACCGCAAATGTCGAGAAAAGACGGGGCTTTATCCTATCATCAGTGACTTAAGATGATGTCGATAATAGAATTCACATCTGCGATGTTAACCTCATGGTCACCGTTCACATCGCCAGCAGTGAGATTACCACTACCGCTCAAGATGATGTCAATGACAGCATTTACATCAGCAATATTGACCTCGTAGTCACCGTTCACATCGCCAATTATGCTACTACCACCATCTCGTGAGACAATGATGTGAGTGGCACGATTTCCATCTCCTTGAGCGATGAAGTAGCCATATTCATCTTGATTGATATAGGCATCATTTGGATAAGTGATAGCGCAGTTCAAGAAAGTAATGGATTCACCGAATCTTTCTACTACACCATTGATGTCTGCTTGTACGTTGTCAAACTTAAGCGCACACAGCACTGCATCTCCACAATTAATGCCTTTGGTTGTCTGAAGGGTGATGTCTTTGATGGTCAGGCGAGCGCATTTGCAATAAATGCCACGCATAATGCTGGAAAGGTAGAGTTTGCCATTGCCTTGAATGGTCACATTTTTACTATTAGTGCCTTCAAAGCTTATAGCAACAAAGCCCGTTGTGGTCAGTTTACATTCACCTTGGATAATAATGGTGGCCTCATCTTCAGTAAGACGGATAGGATAAATATAATCGTAGGGCGTCTCGCTACTGTGTTCTACAACAGCATTGTTCAACGTGAGCGTGTGGTTACCTTTATTCCAGATGATGCTGCCGCTCTTAATATAAGGGCAATCGAAATGTCCGTTTCTGTCGGGGCTTACGTCACAAACGGTAATTTCGGCAACAGCACCGAGGGCCGCTACCAGTGATAAGCAAAGTAAGAATAGTTTCTTCATATCGTTATATCTTGATTGGTTAATTGACTAAAGGACAATCGCCTCGGCGGTTCACCGTCATGGCGACGTGATTTGATATCATAAGATGTGCAAATATAGCAAAAAATATTCGTCTAAACATCTCATTTTCTCTACTTTTTCAGTGATATATTATTCAATAGGCGCTGGTTACAGTGCCCGCGGCAACTAATGGCACGGCCAATCGCTCGTTGAGAAGGGGCAATAATCTCTTTCAAGTCTTTACTCTCCTGGACAATCACTTGCGGCTGGGATTTGGCTAAATTAATGATAAATAACTTCTGATATGCGGGATTTCTCGAAATTTATTGGTAAATTTGTCCGTTTATAGTGCAATTTAAAATGAAAAGAGTCCTACAACTGTTTTTGATAGCGGCATTTGCGCTGTATGCCATTGTGGCACAGGCTGCTGTCAAGACCGAAGGCAACTTCGTGACAATCGACATCGAGAATGCTCAGGCAGGTGCTGCCCGCGTGGTACGCCTGCAAGTAGTTAACGACAACATCATTCGCGTGCAGGCCACCTGCGAGGCACAGCTGCCGACCAAGCCGGCCAGCCTGATGATTGTGCCGCAGACGGCCAGGCCCAAGTTCACGGTCACCGACAATGGCGACAGCTATTGCGTCAAGGCCAAGAACGTGACGGCTACCGTCAACAAGGCCGACGGCCGCATCAAGTTCACCGACGTGGGCGGCAAGGTCCTGGCGACGGAGGCCGTGGGCGGTAAGTCGTTCAAGCCATTCAAGGTGCCCGAGCGCGAAATCGGCATCGGCACCCTAACCGACGAACAGAGCAAGGGCTTGACCTGGACACTCAAGTTCGAGAACCAGGATGAGGCGCTCTACGGTCTGGGGCAACACCAGTCGGGCGAACTCAACATGAAGGGCAAGAACGAGGACCTGTTCCAGTATAATACCAAGGTGAGCGTGCCCATGGTGCTGAGCACCAACGGCTACGGCATCCTGTGGGACAGCTACAGCTATTGCCGCTTTGGCAACCCCGAGGACTACCTGCAGCTCAACCGTGCCTTCAACCTCTATGACAAACGCGGCAAGAAAGGCAACCTGACGGGCACCTATACCGACAAGAACGGTCAACGCCTAGTGCGCGGCGAGGACTCCCTCTATTTTGAGTTTGACATGCCCGCAGGATCGGAACTGGGCAAGTTAACCGAGCCCGGCGGCATCAAGAACCTGCCGAAGGGCTTTGCCCTGAACGGCGCGACGGTGGTCTATGAAGGCTTCATCGAGCCCAAGGGACGCGTGAGCGAGACCCTGCGCCAGTTCATCCTCTACTATGCCGGCTACATCAAGGTGTACATTGGCGGCGAGGAAGTGGTTCCCGAGCGCTGGCGCACGGCATGGAACCCCAACGCATGGAAATTTACCGCCCAGGTGCCTTCAAGCAAAAAGACGCAGCTGCGCATCGAGTGGCAACCCGACGGCGACGTTTCTTATTGCGGACTGCGCGTGTCGGCACCCCGCAGCGCTGCCGAACGTGAGCAACTCACCGTGTGGAGCGAGATGAGCCGCGACATGGACTACTACTTCATCGCCGGTCAGAACTTTGACGAAATCATCTCGGGCTACCGCACCCTCACAGGCAAGGCTTCGTTGTATCCCAAGTGGGTGCTGGGCTTCTGGCAGAGCCGCGAGCGCTACAAGAGTTCGCAAGACATCGAGCAGACGCTTACCGAGTTCCGCAACCGCCACATTCCCATCGACAACATTGTGCAGGACTGGAATTACTGGAAACTGGAGAACTGGGGCGACCACACCTTTGAGGCTGCGCGCTACCCCAACCCGCAGGCCATGCTCGACTCGGTCCACGACATGGGCGGCCGATTCATGATCAGCGTCTGGCCCAAGTTCTATGAGACCGTCGACAATTACAAGGCGCTTGATGCCAAAGGCTGGATTTACAAGCAAGCCATCGTTGACGACATCCACGACTGGCTGGGATTCCGCGGTTCGTTCTATGATGCCTATGACGCAGGTGCCCGCAAGCTGTTCTGGAAACAGATGAACGACAACCTGTACGCCAAGTACGGCCAGGGCATCGACGCCTGGTGGATGGACGCCAGCGAGCCCAACATACGCGACTGCACCCCCATGTGGTACCGCAAAGCCCTGTCTGGCCCCACCGCATTGGGCAGCTCGACCGAATATTTCAACGCCTACTCTATCGTCAACGCCGACGCCATATATAACGGCCAGCGTGCCACGGGCAACAACAAGCGCGTGTTCCTGCTGACCCGCAGCGGTTTTGCCGGCGAACAGCGCTACTCGACCGCCACTTGGAGCGGCGACATCGGCACCCGCTGGGAGGACATGCGTGCCCAGATGACGGCCGGCCTGAACTTCTCGATGTCGGGCATCCCCTTCTGGGGCATGGACCAGGGCGGCTTCTGCGTCGAGAACCGTTATGTCGCCGCTCAGCAAGAGTTTGACCAAACGGGCCACGAGAACAGCGACCTGACCGAGTGGCGCGAGCTGCAAGCCCGCTGGAACCAGTTCGGTTGCTTCATTCCCCTGTACCGTGCCCATGGCCAGTGGCCCCTGCGCGAAGTGTGGAACATCGCCCCCGAGGGTCATCCCGCCTATAACAGCATCGTCTATTACCACAAGCTGCGCTACCGCATGATGCCCTACCTCTACTCAATGGCCGGTTGGGCACACTTTAAGGACTACACGCTCATGCGCGCCCTGGTGATGGACTTTGCCGACGACAAGAACGTGCTTGACACCCCCGACCAGTGGATGTTCGGTCCCGCCTTTATGGCTTGCCCCGTCGCCACCTACAAGGCCCGCAACCGCCAGGTCTATTTCCCCAAGCAGTGCGGTTGGTATGACCTGTACAGCGGCCAGTATATCGAAGGCGGCCAAAAGTTGGTGGTTGACGCCCCCTATGAGACAATGCCCGTGTTTGTGCGTGAAGGCAGCATCATCCCCTTCGGTCCCGAGATGCAGTGGAGCGACGAGAAACCCGCCGAGCTCATCAACGTGTATGTCTACACCGGTGCCAATGCCCAATTCCAGCTCTATGAGGACGAAGGTACCAACTACAACTACGAGAAAGGCAAATATGCCACCATCGACTTCAGCTACGACGAAGCCACGCGCACACTCACTATTGGCGAACGCAAAGGTTCGTTCAAGGGTATGCTCAAGCAGCGCCACTTCAACGTCGTTGTCATTACCCGCGACAATCCCCGCGAGCTCGACCTCGAGAATCCCGCAGGGCAGATGATAGAGTACAACGGCAAGCAAGTGACCGTCAAACTTTAATGTGTGAGCTAATAACAAAAGACGATTATAACCAAAACAATAGTTAATGAAAAGATTAATTTCGACCATTGCCATAGCCCTGATGCTGGCAACGACCACCGTATCGGCACAAAAAACGAAGCCGATTTACCTGGACAACAACGCCCCCCTCGAACAACGCGTCGAGGATGCGCTGTCACGCATGACGCTGCATGAGAAAATCCAAGTGATTCATGCCCAGAGCAAGTTCACCAGCGCCGGTGTGCCCCGCCTGGGCATCCGTCAGCTCAACATGGACGACGGCCCTCACGGCGTGCGCGAGGAGTTGGAATGGAACACCTGGTCACCTGCCAAGTGGACCAACGACAGCATTGTCGCCTTCCCGTCGCTCACCTGCCTGGCAGCAACCTGGAACCGTGACTTGGCAGCGCTCTACGGCAATGCCCTGAGCGAGGAGTTCGCCTTCCGCGGCAAGGACATCCTGTTGGGCCCTGGCGTGAACATGGCCCGCCTGCCGCTGAACGGCCGCGCCTTTGAATACATGGGCGAAGACCCCTATCTGGCCGGCGAGATGGTAGTGCCCTACATCAAGGCCGCCCAGGCCAACGGCGTGGCCTGCTGCCTCAAGCACTTCTTCCTTAACAACCAGGAGGTGGACCGCTTTGCTGCCAATGTCAACGCCAGCGAACGAGCCATCAACGAAATCTATCTGCCCGCCTTCAAGAAGGCTGTCGAGGAAGCCCAGGTGTGGAGCATCATGGGCAGTTACAACATGTGGCAAGGCATCCACTGCTGCAACAACGACTCGCTGCTGAACGGCATCTTGAAACGCCAGTGGGGATTTGACGGAGCCGTCATCAGCGACTGGGGCGGCACGACTGACACCTGGCAGGCCGCTACTGGAGGCCTCGACATCGAGATGGGCTCCTATACCGACGGCAAGACCAAAGAATCAGAATATACCTACGACGACTACTATATGGCCCGCCCGATGGAGACTCTCATCAAGGAAGGCAAACTCGACGTGTCCTATCTCGACGACAAGGTCCGCCGTGTGCTGCGTACCATGTTCCGCACCTGCATGAACCCCGACAAGGTCATCGGCAAGCAGTGCAGCGAGGACCACTACGAGGCCTGCCAAGCCATCGGCGAGGAAGGCATCACCCTGCTGCGCAACGAGAAGAACATCCTGCCCATCGCCCCCGAGCGTTACAAGAGGATTCTCGTCGTGGGCGAGAATGCCACCCGCAGCCTCACTCAGGGCGGCGGCTCATCGGAACTCAAGACCCTGCGCGACATCAGTCCGCTCGAGGCCATCAAGAAGCTCTATGGCGACAAGGTCGATTATGCCCAGGGTTATCTCTCGGGCCGTGCCCTGTATGACCAAGTGGACGAAGTCAACCCCTCGGATCGCGTGCGCCTGAGAGAAGAGGCCCTGCTCAAGGCCAAAGAGGCCGACCTCATCATCTACATCGGCGGCTTGAACAAGAACCACAAGGAGGACTGCGAGAACGGCGACCGTCTGGGCTATAACCTGTCATTTGAACAGAACGAGCTCATCGAGGGCCTGGCCAAAATCCAGAAGAATATGATTGTCATCACCTTCGGCGGCAACCCCTATGCCATGCCTTGGCTCGGCAAAATCAAGGGCCTGCTGCATTGCTGGTACCTGGGTTCGATGAGCGGCGACGCGCTGGCCGGTGTGCTCAGCGGCAAGGTCAACCCTAGCGGCAAACTGCCCGTCACCTTTGCCAAGACCATCGAGGACTACCCCTACTATGAATACGGCGAGAAAGCCTATCCCGGCGTGAACAAGCAGGTCTATTACAGCGAGGGCATCTACATCGGCTACCGTCACTTCGACACCCGCAAGGTTGAGCCGCAGTTCCCCTTTGGCTACGGTCTGAGCTACACCACCTTCAAGTACGGCAAACCCATGCTCTCCTCCCCCACCATCGCCAACGGCGCCCCCATCACGGTGAGCGTTCCCGTAACCAACACGGGCAAGGTGGCAGGTAAGGAAATCGTACAGCTCTACATCGGCGACCTGGAGTGCAGCGTTGACCGCCCGCGCAAGGAGCTCAAGAACTTCGTCAAGCTCAATCTCGCCCCCGGCGAGACCCGGATGGCCGAGTTCACCATCACGCTCGATGACCTGAAGTACTATAGCGAAGCCATCCACGGCTGGACCGTTGAGCCCGGCACCTTCCGTGCCTACCTGAGCACCAATTCCAGCGACGAGGGCTGCTATGTAGATTTCAGCTATTAATTCCTAATCCAGCGCCAAATGAAATTGCAACGATTGCTCTGGCTCACGGCAAGTGTTATCACTGCCTTGCAGCTCACGGCACAGCCCGCAGGAGCCTATCTGAATCCTGTCATACCGGGCTTCAACCCCGACCCGTCGATTTGCCGGGTCGGTAACGACTACTATGTCGTCAACTCCACTTTCCAATACTTCCCCGGCGTGCCTATCTATCACAGCACCGACTTGGTGAACTGGGAGCAAATCGGCAACGTGCTCACCCGTGACTCGCAACTGCCGCTCAACCAAGCCTCGTCGTGGCTGGGCATCTATGCCACCACCATCCGCTATCACGAGGGCACTTTCTACATGATCACGACCAACGTGGGCAACGGCGGCAACTTCATGGTCACCGCCACCGACCCGCGCGGCCCGTGGAGCGAACCCATCTGGCTCAAGCAGCAAGGCATCGACCCGTCGCTCTACTGGGAAGACGGCCATTGCTACATGGTGAGCAACCCCGGCGACAAGATCTGGCTGTGCGAGATCGATGACAAGACGGGCGAACAGCTCACCGAGAGCGTTGCCCTGTGGTGCGGCGACGGCGGCCGTTATCCCGAGGCGCCGCACATCTACAAAAAAGACGGCTACTACTATCTGCTCATCTCGGAGGGCGGCACCGAGCTCGCCCACTCGCTCACGATAGCCCGCAGCAAGAACATCGAGGGTCCCTACATCTCCAATCCCGCCAATCCCATCATGACCAACTGCAGCCAGAAGGGCCAAGTCCTGCAGGTGCAGGGCACGGGACACGGCGACTTTGTGCAGGCCCCCGACGGCTCGTGGTGGTTGGCCTTCCTGGCCTACCGCAACTTTGGCGGCAGCTATCACCACCTGGGCCGCGAGACCTTTCTGGCTCCCGTACAATGGCCAGAAGGCGGTTGGCCCGTTGTGAACGGCGGCGAACCCATCGACACGCTGATGCAAGCCGACCTGGGAGGCACACCTGTGCGCAGGCTGCGCACGGTCACCCACGAGGACCTCATGGCCTGGCCCGAACGCCCCATGTGGATGCACATACAGAGCCCCATCGAGGCCAACTATGAACGCACCGGCAGCCGTCTGCGCCTGCATGCCGGGCAACCCGTTGCCCAGACCGACCATCCGACCTTCATCGGCATGCGACAGACAAGCGAACGCATGACCGTACAGGTCGATGTGGATGCGGCCCATATCAACGAGGGCGACGAAGCCGGAATCATCGTCTATCAGATTGATGACGGATGGCAATCGCTGTCATGCACCCGCCAGAATGGCGAACTGATCGTGAAGCTGGATTGTCGCCTCAAGACGATGAGCGACATCAAGACCTACAGACTTGACCAGTCCAAGGCGAGGCTGCGCATCTCCAGCGACGGCCTCACCTACCGATATGAATGCTCGACCGACGGCGGCAAGACCTGGCACGAGCTGGGCAGCCAGAGCTGCACACTGTTGAGCACCGAGGTGGCCGGAGGCTTCACTGGCGTTGTCCTGGCCTTGTACGCACAAGGTTCCAAGGACTCCTATGCCGACTTCACCAACTTCGGCTACCAAGAGTATTGAAACAGGTTAAAGAACCAGAAAGGACAAGACGATGAAATCTGACACTAAAGTTCTGCACGAAATCACACCGCTGGGCGACAGGGACTTCATGTATGTCGCCGACCGCTACAAGAACGAGTTCAACTATCCCATCCACTGTCATGACATGATGAACATGATGGAGCTGAACTTTGTGGAGAATGCTGCCGGCTGCCTGCGAGTGGTGGGTGACAGTAACGAGGTGATAGGCCCCTATGACCTCGTGCTCATCACCAGTTCCGAGCTGGAACATGCCTGGGAGCAGAACGGCCGCCCGGCAACCGACATTCACGAAATCACGATTCAGTTCCGCCTTGATTTCGACCGCGAGAACAGCGCATTCCTGACCAACCCGTTTGACTCCATCTACAAGATGCTGGTGCGGGCGCGCAAGGGTCTGGCATTCCCCATGTCATCCATCATGCGGGTCTATCGCCAGCTCACCAATCTGTCGAGCATTAAAGAGGGCTTTGTGGCCGTGCTGGAACTGCTCGACATCCTGTATGAACTGTCCAAAGGCGAAGCCACCGAACTCTCGTCGTCGGCCTTTGCCCAGGTGCCTGTGACCAGCGACTCGCGCCGTGTGCTCAAGGTGAAGAACTTCATCGATGCGCACTACATGGAGCCGCTGCGCCTCACGCAGCTGTGCGACATAGCCGGCATGACGCCGAGTGCCTTCTCGCGCTTCTTCAAACTGCGCACCGGCAAGACACTCAACGAGTACATCATCGACGTGCGCTTGGGCTACGCCACCCGCATGCTGGTCGATACCACGAGCACCATCGCCGAAATCAGTTACAGTTGCGGCTTCAACACGTTGAGCAACTTCAACCGCCAGTTCAAGAAAGGCAAGGGCTGCAGCCCGTCGGAGTTCCGCAAGAAATACCGCAAGACCAAAATCATCATCTAGTATATAAACGAATTCAAATAATCAACACAATGAGAAGAAACTTAAGTTTACTATTGCTTCTGGCATTATGGGCAACGGCCCAAGCGACAATTACACTGCCCGAAATCATCGGCAACGACATGGTGCTGCAGCAACGCACCCAGGCCCGCTTGTGGGGCAAGGCCAATGCTGATGCCACCGTGAGCGCCGACGCCGACTGGCTGGGCCAGCCGGTGACAACCCAAGCCGACAAGAACGGCAACTGGTCACTGATGCTGCCCACACCCCCTGCCGCCAAACAGGAACACCGCATCACGCTCTTGGAAAACGGCAGCCAACAGGTTGTGCTGGAGCGCGTGCTCATCGGCGAGGTGTGGTTCGCCTCGGGGCAATCCAACATGGAGATGCCCCTGAACGGATTTTGGAACTGCCCAGTTGAGGGCTCCAACGAGGTCATCGCCACCGCGAGTGAGAACCGCTGGCTGCGCATCGCGCAAATCAAGCAAAATGGTCAGACCAAGCCCGTCGAGGAGGTGTCCGGCAAGTGGCTGGTGCCCTCGCCCGAGACCGCGCCGTGGATGAGCGCTACAGGCTTCTTCTTCGGCCAGATGCTGCAACGCGTGCTCGACATCCCCGTGGGCGTGATTGCCTGTGCCTGGGGCGGCTCGAAGGTCGAAGGCTGGGTTCCCGAGGAAATCGTCAAGACCTATGATGACATCGATATCGCCAAGGAACAAAAAGAAGGCTGGAACGGCTCCTGGTGGCACTACTACACGCCCGTCATCATGTATAACGGCATGCTGCACCCCCTGCGCCACTACACCATCCGCGGCTTCATCTGGTATCAGGGTGAATCCAACGTGGGCAAGGAGCAGACCTACGCCCAGCGCTTGAAGGACATGGTTGACACCTGGCGCAAGGAATTTGGCGGCACAGCCCAACAACTGCCGTTCTATCTGGTGGAAATCGCACCTTGGGGTGGCTATGGCGAGTGGCTGAGTTCGCCGCTGCTGCGTGAAGCCCAGCACAATGCCGCACAACTGATCGAGAACTGCGGCATCATCTCGACCAACGACCTGGTCAAGCCCTACGAGTTCAACCAGATACACCCCGCACAAAAACGCGAGGTGGGCAACCGCCTGGCCTATATGGCCCTGAACCGCACCTACGGCTACAAGGGCATCACTTGTGACTCGCCCGAGTATGACCACATGGAGATCCAGGGCAACGAGGTCGAGGTATTCTTCAAGAATGCCGACGATGGCCTCTCGCCCTGGCAGGACATCGAGGGCTTTGAGATAGCCGGTGCCGACGGCGTGTTCAAGACCGCCAAGGCCACGCTCAACGAAGGCCACAAGTCAATCATGGTATCCTCGAGCGAGGTGCCCGCACCCGTGGCCGTGCGCTACTGCTTCAAGTCTTTCCAGATTGGAAACCTCAAGAACATGCGCGGTCTGCCCGTTGTTCCTTTCCGTACAGATAAGTAATCTAACAATAACGATATAGCATTTGACCCATCAGTTATATTAACCGCCCTGCGGGCGGGAAATTAATCAAATTATATTTAAAAATTAGTTTACAAACCATTGTACTATCAATTTTAATCTAGAAATTTGTTTAATTTCCCGTGCGTAAGCACGGTTATAGTAGCGACATTCAGTTGCTATCATTGCCTAACCAAACAATCATAAAGCATCATGAACAAATTCAAATTTTTAGCATTCATCCTGCTGGCCGCAATGACCCTCGGTTTCTCGGCCTGCGGAAGCGACGACGAACCCGAAAAGCCCAAACAGGCTGCTCCTGTCGTGGTCAGCACATCGCCCGAAAATGGCTCGACGACAGTAGAACCGGGCGCCATCAGCGTGACCATCACCTATGACAAGACGATTACCATGACGGCCGGCGACATCAGCAAGATTCAGGCTACCGGAGCCACCATCAGCAACGTGCGCACCATGAGCGCCGCCCTGATGCTCACCGCCACCTGTGCCGCAGAGGGCCAGGCCGTGACCATCACCATTCCCGCCGGAGTCATCAAGAACACCGACGGCGAGGCAGCAGCGGCCTATTCACTGAGCTTTACCACCAAGAAGACCGAGTTGCCCGACCCCGTCGCCCCCGACGGACACGAGTCGGCCGCCCAGGCTGTGCTCAACATGACCCCGGGCTGGAACCTGGGCAATACGCTCGAGAGCTACGGTGACTGGATTGGCAACCATCAGGAGCCCTACAGATATGAGACGGCATGGGGCCAGCCCATCACCGACGCTCACCTGATGCAGGCTTTCAAGGAGAAAGGCTTCAAGGGCATCCGCGTTCCCGTGACCTGGTACCAGCACATGGATGACCAGGGCAACGTTGACGAGGTTTGGATGAACCGCGTGCAGGAGGTTGTGGACTATGTCATCAACCAGGGCATGTATTGCATCCTCAATGTGCACCACGACACCGGAGCCCACAATGCCGCATGGGTTGTCGCCAGCTCGACGCTGCAACTCGACCGCTATGCCAAGCTGTGGACACAGATTGCCACCCGCTTCAAGAACTACGACCATCACCTGCTGTTCGAGGGCTATAACGAGATGCTCAACACAGCCCAGCAGTGGAACCAGCCGAGCAATCTGTCCGACCTCGTGTACGTGAACCAGCATGCAGCCAAGTTTGTCGAGGCCGTGCGCGCCACCGGTGGCAACAACACCTACAGGAACCTGGTTGTTTCGACCTATGCTGCCGCCCATGGCACCGCCGTGTTGAACGGTCTCACCATCCCCACCGACCCGTGCGGCAACCAGAGCCACATCGCCGTCGAGGTTCACTCCTATGACCCCTGGGACTGGTTACACGTCTACAACATGACCTGGACCAGCGAATGCCGCGAGGTCCTCAAGAGCATGTTCAGGGATTTGGAAACCTATTTCATCTCCAAGGGCTATCCCGTTATCATCGGCGAGTATGCCACCAACGGTGCCGGCGAGATTACCATTGACAAGAACAGCACCACTGCCCAGAAGGCCGAGGCCGGCAAGCAAGCCGGCGACATGAACCGCCTGTGCAAGAAGTACGGTGCCGCCTCGTTCTACTGGATGTTGCTCGTTGACGGAGCCGACCGCAGCGAGGCCACCTTCCGCTGGTCGATGGAACAAGTTGCCGACTCGATTGTCAACGTGTATAAATAATGAGGAATCAAGGGGTGTGTCATAATTGCGACTCGGTAATATAACCGTGCTATCGCACGGGAACCTTTAACTCGGCGAAGCCAAATTAAACAAATTTCTAAATTAAAATTAATATTTTATTCATATTAAAAAAAAATTTTAAAAACTAATTTGTTAAATTTCCCGCCCAACGGGCGGTTATGTTATTATAGTTGTTTATGTCACACTAATAAAAAACAGGTAGAGCGCGCGATGGCGTCCTACCTGTTTTAGGTTTCACTACAGTGTCAAGTCATTATTTGAGGTCGGGCAACTGGTCTCGGGTGATGACATAGGCGTTGCTCATGGCGTTCTTCCACCATGCATCGCTGCAGAAGTTGCTGCCATACCACACCATGAACGAACCCCACTTGGCTCCAGCACCCCAGACGTCGGACATGTTGGCAAAGCTGGTGCTGCCGTCAGCGCCGCACTCGCCCAGGATAACCATCTTGCCTTGATAAGTAGCCTGAATCTCTTCAAACTCCTGCTTGTTCTGAGCGGCGTTGTAGCCGTACAGGTCGCGGGCAATGATATCCACATACTGGTTGCCGGGATACCAATCGGTGTCCTGGTTGTATTTTGAGCTGTCGCCGTTGTAATTCTGGGTGGTCCATACCCAGATGAGGTTATTCACACCCTTCTGCTTGAAGTAGTCAAACATGGCAACCCACAACCGCTTGTAGGTATCGGCGCCGTCATATCCCCACCAGAACCAACCCGTGGTCCAAGAGGCCTGTTGCTTGGCACATGCATTGCCTGCGCCCTCGTGGAAGGGACGCCACATGGCGGCGATGCCTGCATCCTGCAACTTGAGCAGGACGTCAATCACCTTGTCCATCTGGCCATAGAACCATTTGTTTTCCCAAGTGCCGCTGACCAGGGCATTGGATGCCTTGTAAGTGGTCAAACTGGGCGTGCAGGTCACGCCCGAGCCATCGCTACCGGGCACGGTGCTCTCAGTGAGAGGCACGTTGAAGTGCCACATGAGCTGGACGATGCCACCGGCGTCGAACCACTCCTTGACAGGCGTGATATTGCTGTAGTCGATCCAGTTGTTCTGGGGGACATAGATCTGGATGAAGTCATAGCAGTTCATGGCCGGATACTTACCGGTCACGCCCTTCACATAGTCAGCCAGACGATGATTCCAGTTCACCTCGGCCATGACGCTCGAGATGGTCTTGCTGCCATACTGCGACCACATGTAAGCCAGCAGTTTCTTGGCGGGCTCGGTGGTAGCAGCCACAGGTTCCTGTCCCTCGGCAGGAGGAATCACGGTACCCTCCTTGGTCTTGAAGTTCAAGGTAAACTCTGGAGCCGAAGCCGAAGCGTCGGTAGTAGAAACGATGGCCCCCTTGGGCACCTTGACAGTATAACTGGTGCCGGCAACGAGCGATAACGGGATGTCTACCGCCATCGTCGTCTGTGCATTGCTCTTGGCGGCAACAGCGGTGCCGTTGACCGTGATGCCGGTCGAGGAAGCGACCTTGACCGTCGTGTTATAGGTCAGCGTGAGCACAGTGGTGGTTTCAGCATCCACCTCGGCTCCCTCGGCAATGGTCTGTTGACGCAGGACCACGGTCACGCTGGGCGTGGGTTCATCTGGCTCATCTTCACTACCACACGAGGAGAAAGTGAATGCCGCAGGCAATAGCATCAGGGCGAATAACGCAAGATTAACGAGATGATTTCTTTTCATTGTCTTTACCTTGTAATGTTGTGCATAATGTTTGTACTCGGGCAGTGATCGATGCGATGTAGCGGGCACGGCATTGCTCGGGCACCGTCTGCGCCATCTTCTGCAAGCGCTCCTGATAGGACAGCCACGCCCGGCGGGCATGACCTACAGCCGACTTGCGCTTGGGCACGCTCTGATCGATGAGTTTGAAATAAGCGCTGTCGATGGGAGTCATATCAGGCCACTGGCCAATCTCGGCGATATTGTCGGGACCATAGAGGGCATCATTCAGGATGGCGTCGACACTCATGACTTGCGTCTTGGTGCCCACACGGGCTTTAGCCTCCATTTCCTGCCATTCGTCATAGGCCTTCTTGGCCTTTTTGGCGGCATGGTAGAACTCGGGGTAGTGGCGCAACACATCATCGACGCGTGCCGAGCACAGCGTGTCGCCGGGCTCCACAGCGATGGTGTCGATGCCATAACCCTCGATATTGGCAATGAGGACACGACAGCAGACAAAGAGAGGACTCGCCGACACTTAAATTCCAATTTCATTATTAGTGTGTTTAAAATAATATTCCCGCCGCCATAAAATGTAGCGGCGGGAATAATTAAGAGATTGAATGTCAATTTGGATTACATGGGAGCTACGGTCACCTTGGTCAAGACGAAGCCCGTACCCTGGACGATGAACGTGCCGCCCCACCATTGCTGGGTGTAAGCTGCATCGAGCATGGCCTGGGTGAGCGTCAACTTGATGCAGTTGCCGTTGCCAGCAAAGTCATAGCCTTCAAACTCGCCCTCGGCAGTCTCGGCTACAGCCAGATAGGTGGGACCCCAGTGGCCCTCAACAATCTTGGCCTGCCAGCCAGCGGCAACCTCGCCATAGAAGCGGACCACACTGCCTTCCTGCGGGTTGCAAGCAGCCAGCTCGGGGGACGTATCGGTACCGATGGTGATGTTGTTGCCCCAGCCGCTGGTGTCCTCACGGCCTTCCCAGATAACCTGTTCAGCGCCTGCACCGATAAACTTCACGTACTGCAGCTTGATGCCGTCACCCCAGATAACCATACCCAGGCCGCCGTCGCCAAACATCTGAGCAGCTTCCTCGGCAGTGATGTCAAACACGAGGTCGGTGACATTGGTGCCGGGAGTGATGTTGCCATCAGCACCGTACATGCTTGCCAGACCACTGAGCGGAGTGCTCCAGTCACCCATGCGGAAGTTGAAGATGGGATTGCTGTTGGTAGCAACAAAGTGAACGGTCATCTGACCAGGACCGGTGATGGCCTCGTGGAACTTGGTCCACAGGTCGCCGCTCCAGTTGAATACGCCCCAGTTGCTCCAGCCACTCAGTTCCTCATTACCCTGCCAGATAACACCGGCGAGCTTACGGATCTCGAGCGGATAGGTAGCAGTGATGTTGGAGTTCTGCTTAACCACTACATCACCATCAACCAGATATTCGGGAACGGTAAAGGTCAGAGTGTTGTCCACGATGCTGTATTCACCGGCGTTCAGGGGAGCAGTGCCACCAGGCAACTTAACCTCGATAATGCGGTCGAAGTTCTCACCATACAGGGTGACAACGTCGCCAGCAACGAGGTCTTTGCTCTGTGATGCACCAGTGATGACAACGGTGGGAACCGAGAACGCATCGGTCTGCAGTGCAGCGCCCGAATAGAGCAGCAGCGAGATAGCACCCGACTTACACTCGGCGGGAACAGTTGCGGTAATGGTCCTGTTGTCTTCCGAAACAGTGTATTCGGCAGCAACACCACCGGCGAACAGCACTTGCTCAACCGTGTGCAGGTTGGTACCGTGGATCTTGATCTGCTCGCCAAAGTCGGCTGCGGCAGGCTCAAGGCTCAGATAGCTGGCCGAAACGATCTCGAGCGGAGTCTCGAAGGTGTACTCCCAGTCAGCACCGTCATTCATGGTGATGGTACCGGTCTCGGCAGCCAGAGGCACGCGAACGCGAATCTCGCGACGCGAAACATATTCAAAGTCTTCGGCGAACACCGAGGCGCTCCTGGTGAAGATTACCTCAGCAATGTTGTAGACATAGTCACCCGTGATGGAGATGATGTCGCCTGCATTCAGGCCAGTGACGGGAGTCACATTGACCACATCGATGGGCTCTTCAAACACGAGCGTACCAATCGAAACGATAGTATCGTTGCCGGCAACCAACCTGATGTGACCGGGAACTGTCTCGTCGGGCACGTTGCAATAGATGTTCTCGTTGTCGCTGCGGTTGAAAGACGAGCGCTCAACGATGGCATTACCCGGGAAGATGACCTTGTCCACCTTCTGCATGTTGGTACCCGTGAGGCGGATTTCAGTATTGCGCAGGATGGGCGACGGTCCATAAGCCAGCAGGTTCACACCCGACTTGCTATAGGGGTCGGTGACCAGGTCCTCATCATTACAGCTTGTGAGCGAAACCCCAACGAGGGCTACCACAAACAGGATGAAAATATTTCTGAACTTTTTCATATTCTTCTTACATTATTATTTATTAGGAACCACACGGATGTTGTCAATCTTGATGATGGGGGTGCATTCTACACCTTCAACGCCACAGCTCGAGACGAAGATCCACATGCTGGTGAAGCTCTCGGCAGTAAGCGTTCCGCTAGATACCGAGCCGTCCCAACCATAAACAAAGTTGGCTGCAAGGGGCAGAGTAACGGTTACCCACTCGCCACCGGTGTCATAGCTGCCCGTCGGGCTGGTTGACCAGGGACGGTACAGGGCACGAGGATTGGCATTGTTGGTCATGTAGGTGTTGTTGGCACCAGCCACGGTCTTGCCATAGATGTCGACACCAGCACCACCGAAGGTCACCTTGTCAACGCCAGCAAAGCAAATCTGCATGGCTGCATTGTTCCAAGGATACTCGCTGGGAATGCACATCTCAAACTTGAGAGCCAATTCGCTCCAGTCGCTGAAGTCGGCTATATCCGTCAGACGGATACCGTTCTCACCTTCATCATCATAGTCCTCGGGTGAGTTCCAGCTGCCAGGCCAGTAAACGAACGAGAAGTGTTGCTCATCCCAGGTCTCTCCATTCAGTACCGCGCTACCGTCACCCAGCTGGATGAACTTGCCGCTCAATGCGGTATCATCGATCGTGCTGCTGTGACCGTTCCAACCGTGGTTGTCCAGGCCGTTGGAGTCGAAGTCGAACAGCATGCCGCGCGAATCCATGTAATGGAAGCTCGTCCTGGTAGTTCCGTAAACCGAAGTCACATAGATGGGACCCTCGACAGCACCGTCGGGAACAATGAATGATACCTGGGTGAAATCGGAGGAGATGTCGACGATATCGGCAGGAATCATAGTTCCACCGGCACCAGTGAAGTTAACGGTCAGCAGAGTGCCGGGATCATCGATGAAGTAGTTACCAGTCAGCGTCTGTAATGAGCCTACAGGTGCATACTCGTTGCCCATACTGATGACTTGCGGAGCTGAGATTACAACGTGGAAGTCATAGGCCACAGTATCCTTCTCCTTGGTGATCATGTAAATCCTGTCGGTAACTGTTTCGGGTACCGAGCGGGGGATTTGCACGATCAGGGTGTTGTCGGTGATGTAGCTCGAGTTGAGAATCGCCTTCTTGTCGTTGAAGTAGATCTCATAGACACTACGCAGGTTCTTACCCACAAGGCAAACGATGCTTTGAGGAGAGGCCTCGGTCACCAACTCACCATTGGTGTAGTGCATGTCGGGGTCGTCGTTAGTGCCTTCAATCTCGGTGCTCAGACAGCGCACATAGCTTACCGAAGGCAATCCGCTTGCCACCACATACTTGTCAGGCTCGTCGGCACATGAGAACAAACCCAATGCCATAACGGCAAGTGCCATGACCATGAAATTATATTTGAAATTTTTCATTTTCTTTAATCTTTAATTGAATAGGTGTCAAACTAAAGTATCAATAGCTATAGGTTGCCCTCACGTCAACATGGACACCGTCAACATTGCTGCCCAGGTTGGGATTGAACACAACGTCTTCCTGCGGGAACGGCATGAAGAAGTAACGCTTGCTGCCGTCGGGGCTGGTCTTCATCATAGCCTCGGGATTGGGAGCAGACTGTGCATCGTTATAGCCAGCCGACTCGGTGATCGACCAGATACCGGTCTCGGCATAAGTCTTGTAAATGTCGCTCAGGCCATAGAACGTGCTGCGCTTTTGAGACCTGAGTTCGGCAACGCAGAAGTCGGGATCGAAGTAAGATACACGCACGTAGTCAAACCAGCGGTCACCCTCGAAGGCGAGCTCCAGGCGGCGCTCTTTCCAGATGTCGTCAAAGGTGATGACACTGGGACGCTGGGCGTTCCTGATTGCGCGGTGGCGCACTGCATAGAATGCGTCGATGGCGCTACCGTCAGAGGTCGACTTGGCAGTACCCATCTTGGCCTCGGCATAAATCAGATAGATGTCGGCAAGACGCAGCAGGTGGGTCGACAGCGAGCTGGCCATGCGGTCATCAGAATGTCCGAACTCAGCAACGTGGTCGGCAGTGTTGCCGTACAGGTGCTTCACACAGTTGGAACCGGTACCCGAGTTGAGCTGGCCACCAGCCGACTTGTTATAATCGGTGTCGAACATAAACTTCAGATAATCGAAGCCCATCTCATGGGTAGTGCTGTTCATCTCATGATCACGCCAGAAGTAGGGATAGGTGAAACCGGGCAGCATCATGGTAGCCTTCAGGCGGCTGTCAACGTTGTTGAGCCACATGTCAGGGCTGTTCTCCAGCAGCTTGATGCCAAAGGCTTCCTGCAGGTCAACCGAAGGATCGGTCCAGTCGCCCCAAGTGGCACTGTAGCCCTCGAAGCCGGTCAAACCCAGGTCACTCTCGAGCGAGTTCTGAGCGGTCCAAACGTTGCCGTCGGCAGTCCAACGCCAAGCGATAAGGCTCTCAGAGCAGTTGTTGTTGTGACCGCGGAAGATGTCCTCATAGTTCTCCATGAGCGTGCGGCCGCTGTTGTCAATCACCTCCTTGGCATACTGGGCAGCCATGGCCATGTCGTCACCATCGATGGTGCCGCTGATACCGGCCTTCATCCAGTAAACCTTGGCCAACAGACCGGTTGCTGAATAATAGTCTACACGGCCGTTGGTGGGCGTCTTGACACCTGCAAGGAGTTCACGGGCTTTTTCGAGCGTCATGATTATGTACTCATAGACGTCAGAACGCCAGACTTTCTCCTTGGTATTATAGGCACCGGTAAGTTCCTCGGTGTTGTTGTGCACGATGGGCACCTCACCGAATGAGCGAACCAGATAGAAATAGGCCATTGCCTTCCAGACGAGGCATTCGCCCATCGTCTGGTTCTTAACAGCCTGCGAGGGACCGCTGCTGCCGTTGATGTAGTTATAGACGGTGCTTGAGTGACCGATAACGGCCCACAGAGAGTAAGCCATGTTCACCAAGTCCTGGTCGGTACCGTTCAGGGTGAACTCACAGTAAGGCGAATTGCTCATGTAGAGGTTGCCCGAAAGGCCCTCACCCACTTTAAAGAAACCACGCTGGTAGTCATACCAGGGAGAGTTGTACAGGTAGTTGACGCCTGCAATGCACTGCTCGTCGGTCTTGTAGTAGTTCCCGGCGTTGTAGCTGTCCTCATTGGGTCGGTCGAGGAAGTCCTCGCACGAAGTCATGGTCAGCGCAACGAATGCCAGAGCAATGATATATTTAATCTTGAATAGTTTCATATCTTTAAATCCTTTGAATAATTTAAAACCGTTAACCATGAATGTTAGAAAGTAACATTAACGCCAAAGCTATAGGTCGTGGGCGACGGATAGCGGCCGTTGTCAAGACCCATCACATGATTAGATGCCGTGCTGGCACCGATTTCAGGATCGTAGCCTTTATAACCGGTAATCGTGAGCAGGTTCTGGATGTTCACCTGCAGACGCAGGGTCTCAAGACCGATCTTGCCGACAAGGCGCTTGGGGAACGTGTAACCCAAAGTGACGTTCTTCAGACGGATGTAGCTGCCGTCCTCGATGTAACGGTCGCTGATGCGGTCGTTGTCGTTCGGGTCCATAATCGAAGCGCGAGGCAGTTTGCCTTCCTTGTCGATGCGCACGTTGGTGATGTCATCATACCAGTTCCAGACGAGCTGGCCATCGCCACGGTCAACGCCTGCCGAGTAATCCTTATTAGGATCGATGGGAGCCAGCGTGGTGCAGTCGAGCACGTCAACAAGCTGGTTGGTCCAGGTCGAATTCATGTGCGTGAGCTTCATCTTCATGTAGTTGAACACCTTGTTGCCATAAGAGCCGTTGATGAAGATGCTCAGGTCGAAGTTCTTGTAACGGAAGGTGTTGGTCCAACCGAAGGTGAACTTGGGCAGCGGCGAACCGATGTTGGTGCGGTCGTTCTCGTCGATGATACCGTCACCGTTGATGTCCTTATACTTCACGTCGCCAACCCAAACGGTGGTGTTCTTCGAGAACACGCCGTTGGCGGGATACTTCTCGGCCTTGGGCGAGGTCTGGATATCCTCGAGCGAGGTGTAAACACCGTCGGTCTTATAGCCGTAGAAATTGAACAGGCTCTGGCCCACATTGGTCACGCTGACCACGTCGGTCCACTGACCGTAGCCCACGATCTGGGCATTGTCGGTACCGTCAAGAGCGATAAGCTTATTCTTGTTGAACGAGATCTGAGCCTCAGAATCCCACTCAAACGCGCCAACGATGGGGTGAGTGGTCAAGGTGATCTCGACACCAGTGTTGCGGATGTGGCCATAGTTGCCCATGGGAGCGGTCAAGGCCGAAGATGCATTACCCGAGGTGCCCATGTAAGACGGCAACTGCAGGTTCATCAGCATGTCCTTCGACTCCTTGCGATACCAGTCAACAACCAGGGCGATGCGGTCGTACAGGAAGCCCAGGTCGAGACCGACGTTGAACTGCTCCTGCTTCTCCCACTTCACACTCTCGTTGGGAAGGTTCTGGGGCTTGTAGCCCGTGCCCAGCGAAGACTTGATCATAGCGATGGTGGTGCCCCAGAGGTAACCACCGATGTTGGAGTTACCAGTCTGACCCCAACCCAGACGCAGCTTACCGTTGGTGAGCCAATTCACGTTCTCCATGAACTTCTCGTTGGTAAAGCGCCACGAACCGGCGAGCGAGTGGAAACCTGCCCAGCGGTTAGAGGGACCGAAGTTGGAGCTACCGTCATAGCGGTAGGTGTAGGTTGCATTGTAACGGTTATCGTAGCTGTAGGTCCAACGGGTGAAGAACGAAGCCATCGACGAGCTGCCAAAGCCGTAGTTGATTTGGGGCGAACCCTGACCCAACTTGGGATTGTGAACCTCGTCAGAGGGCAGGTTGGTGTTGGTTATACTCGAGTAGTCATATTTCGACTCCCAGCACTCTTGACCAAGCATGGCGGTCAGGTTGTGACGGTCAGCAATGGTCTTGGTGTAGGTCAAGTAGTTCTTCAACTGCCAGAAGGTGCTTGAGTTCTTCTGAACCGAGCTTCTGTTGGTGGTACGGTGCCAGGTACCCAGGTTAACGGTGGGTTCCCACTGTTCACCCTTCGACGACGAGATGTCGTAACCAACCTCGGCGTGCCAAACGATGTCCTTCAAGAAATTGGGGTTAACCTCAAAGAAGATGTTACCGGTCAGTTTCTTACGGTTCAGCAGGATCTCGTCCATCAATGCCAGAGCAACAGGGTTGGGGTTGGTGTAACCTTCCTGTGAGATACTGCTGTAGCTGCCGTCAACATTATAGATAGGAATCGAGGGAATGGTGGTCAACGAGTAGTTGATGATACCCTCGTCACTGTCGGCGAGCTTCAGGTTATCGTTGGTATTAGAGAACGTGGCGTTCAAGCCTAACTTCAACCAGCTGTTGAGCTGGGCGTCAAGGTTGGAACGAACCGAGAAACGGTCGAACTTAGAACCGATGATAGTACCTTCCTGGCTCATGTAAGAACCCGAAACGTAGTACTGAATCTTCTCGGTACCGCCCTGAGCACTGATCTGGTGGCTATGCTGGATAGCGGTGCGGAAGACTGCATCTTGCCAGTTGGTACCCTTACCCAGGATCGAAGGATCGCTGTAGTTGGCGTTGGCCTGAGTCTCACCCTGTTGTACCAGGTTGTTATAGAACGTACCAAACTCACGCAGGTTCATCATGTCAAGACGCTTGGTCTGGCGGTTCATGGCCACCATACCGTTGTAAGAGAACTTAGCCTCACCGGCCTTACCGTGCTTGGTGGTAATCAGGACAACACCGTTAGCACCCTGCGCACCATAGATGGCGGTTGCCGAGGCGTCCTTCAAGATTTCCATCGAAACGATGTCGGCGGGATCGATGGTCGACAGCGGGGAGATGGTCGAAACCGAACCGTTACCCAGAGCATCGCCCAGACCGAAGTCGGCACCCGACGAACCACCGCCTTGAACAATCACACCGTCGATGACGTAGAGAGGTTCGGCGTTAGCGTTGATGGTTGCGGTACCACGCACGCGGATTGAAGAGCTTGAACCGGGAGCACCACTGGTCTGTACAGCGGTAACACCAGCTGCACGACCTTGCAGTGATTGGTCAAGCGAGGTGATGATAGAGCCCTTCACAGCCTTTTCGCCCAGTGATACACTGGAACCGCTGATGTCGCTCTTCTTCATTGTACCATAACCAACTACGACAACTTCGTCGAGGAGCTGATGGTCTTCCTCAATGAAAATGTCGTAGCTGCTCTGCTGGCCAACCTTCACCTCCTTGGTGAGATAGCCCACATAAGTCACTACCAGCGTCTGGCCCGGGCTGACGTTGAGCGAGAACCGACCGTCATCGTCGGTACTGGTGCCGTTGGTCGTACCCTTAACGGCAACCGTGGCTCCGATAATCGGACCCATGGCATCGCTCACCACACCCGTAATCCTCTTGGTCTGCTGTGCCGACTGCTGAGGAGCGCCCGCTCCCCCGCTGCTGGCTGCAAACGCTTGCGGCGCCACGCTCAGCATGACGAGCGAGCAAACGGCCGCAATCATAGATTTTTTACAGTAATTAAAATACATAGGTTTTGGTTTGAAATTAAATAAAATTTGTATTATAGATTTGAGTTATAATTCTTACAATCTCATGACCGTATCCTTTCTAACACAATTATAATAATAAAGTCGTTGCAAAGTTAATGTGAATTATCCAACATAATAAACTATTTTTTGCTCTATATTGACACTATTTTAACATTATGAGTGAAAACAGTAGCTAAAAAAGGGTCAGGCCACTAAAACAAAGAAACAGAATGCCCTATCTGTTACCGCCTCGTCAAAATGCCACAATAAAGCGAATTGAGCCAAAGCGACATGAGGGTTTGAGAAGACTCAAAGTACCGAAAACACTAATAAATACTATGATTATCAGCACGGCTGAACGCTATTTATGATTCTTAAAACACATTGACGATGTAACCAGACGCGAGATGCCACACCTGCATAAACCGACAAATCATACATTAACATTCAATCAAAATTATAACAAAATCATGTTTTTCACGATAATTTACCCACGTTTGATTAATTTAAAGGCCCCAAAATATTAAAAAAGTACAAGAGTTAGTGAAAATAGTACCACTCCAATTAGGGAAATATACTTAATTTTGCCACATAATTAAATAACCTAATAACATTTTCTAAATGAGACGTCAACTATTGTGCTTATTGCTGCTCTTAGTGGTGCTGCCGCTTGGAGCGCAGATCAGAGGTAACAACATCGTGGTCACCGTGGAACCAGACCATCAGGACTGGAACTATAAAGTGGGCGAAAAATGCAAGTTCGATGTCGAGGTGCGCCGCTCGGGCACATTGCTCGACAACGTGGACATCGACTATGAAGCCGGTCCCGAGATGTATCCTGACGTGAAGAAATCAACCACCTTGAAAAAGGGGACTATGAGCTATACGGGCCAGATGAAGACTCCGGGCTTTTATCGCCTGAAAGTCACCGCCCACGTGAACGGCAAGGATTACTCGGCATGGTGCACCGCAGCCTACTCGCCTGAGAAGCTGGTACCCACGACAGTTGACCCGAAAGATTTTGACCAGTTCTGGGCGAAAGCCATCGAGGAGGCCCGCTGGACCAAACTGGAGCCCACCAAGACGTTGCTGCCCGAGCGATGCACACAAGACGTGAACGTCTATCAAGTCTCGTTCCACAACGTGCGTTGGGGAAGCCGCACCTATGGCATCCTGTGCGAGCCTGTCAAGCCCGGCCGCTACCCTGCCCTGCTGCGTGTGCCCGGTGCCGGTGTGCGTCCCTATCATGGCGACGTCTATACAGCTTCACAAGGTTTCATCACACTCGAGATCGGCATCCATGGCATCGACGTGACCATGCCGCAGAGCCTCTATGACGACCTGGCTAATGGTGCTCTCAACTGCTATTGGGAATTTGGCATGGACGACCGTGACAAGAGTTATTACAAGCGCGTCATCGTGGGTTGCGTGCGTGCCATCGACTACATTGAGCAATACACCGACTGGGACGGCAAGAACCTGGGCGTGACGGGCAGCAGCCAGGGCGGTTTCCTCTCGCTGGCAACGGCCGGACTCGACAAGCGCGTGAGCTGCTACGGTGCAGTCCACTCCGCCCTGTGCGACCACACGGCTTCGCTCCAGGGCGTGGCTTGCGGTTGGCCCCATTATTTTTACTGGATGTCGCCCGAGCAGCGCCGGGCCAGTCAGGACAAGATCGAGACCTCTCGTTATTACGATGGCGTGAACTTCGCCCGCCGCATCACCTGCCCGGGTTGGTTCTCGTTTGGCTACAACGACGACGTGGTGCCTCCCACGACAGCCTATGCGACCTACAACGTGGTAACTGCCCCCAAGAAGTTGAGTGTCTATCAGCAGACGGCCCACTTCTGGTACCAGGAACAATGGGACGAATGGCTACAATGGCTCATGGACCAATTGAGGCATTAGACTTTAGACGTTAGACGTTAGACTTTAGACTTTAGACTTTAGACGTTGGCGGATGCCAACTAGGGACTAGGGAGTAGAAACTAGAAACTAAAAAACTAAAAAACTACAATATAATGAGTGAATTCAAGAATAAAGTGACCGATTTGCGCAAGCATCATGAGGAGTTACTGAACCGCAAGAATGAACCCCTCGCTTGGGGCAACGGCATCTACGAGAAATACAAGAATCCCATCATCACCGCCGAGCATACTCCGCTGGAGTGGCGCTATGACTTCAACGAGCAGGACAACCCCTACTTGATGCAGCGCATCATGATGAACGCGACGCTCAATGCGGGCGCCATCAAATGGCAGGGCAAATATGTACTTGTTGTGAGGGTTGAAGGAGCCGACCGCAAGTCGTTCTTCGCTGTGGCCGAGAGCCCGAACGGCGTGGACAACTTCCGATTCTGGCCCGAGCCCATCACGATGCCCGATGATGTGATTCCCGCCACCAACATCTATGACATGCGCCTCACGGCTCATGAAGACGGCTGGATCTACGGCGTCTTTTGCGCAGAACGCCACGATGACACTTGCCCGGGCGACCTGAGCGCTGCCACGGCGACAGCCGGCATTGCCCGCACCCGTGATCTCAAGACCTGGGAACGCCTGCCCGACCTCAAGAGCAAGAGCCAGCAGCGCAACGTGGTGCTTCACCCCGAGTTTGTCGGCGGCAAGTATGCCTTCTATACCCGTCCCCAAGACGGCTTCATCGACGCAGGCAGCGGCGGCGGCATCGGCTGGGCACTGGTGGATGATATCACCCATGCCGAGGTCGTTGATGAAAAAATCATCAACGCACGCCACTATCACACCATCATGGAAGTGAAAAACGGTGAGGGTCCCCACCCCATCAAGACTCCGCAAGGCTGGCTGCATCTTGCCCACGGCGTGCGCGGCTGCGCCTCGGGTCTGCGTTATGTATTATATATGTACATGACAGCACTCGACGATCCCACACGCGTCATCGCACAACCGGGCGGATATTTCCTCGTTCCCGAGGGTGGCGAGTATATCGGTGACGTGATGAATGTGGCCTTCTCTAACGGCTGGATTGCCGACGAGGACGGACACGTCTTCATCTACTACGCCTCGAGCGACACCCGCCTGCATGTAGCCACCTCGACCATCGACCGCCTGGTGGACTACTGCATGAACACGCCGCAAGACGGCCTGACCACCACGGCCAGCGTGGAGACCATCAAGCGACTCATCGAGAAGAACCGATCAACCAATAAAGAATTATAAACAAGGGGCGGTAAACATTTCCTAACTCCTAAATTCCTAACTCCTTACTAACAGAAATGGCAAGTTTAAAAGAAAAAATCGGCTACGCCCTTGGTGATGCGGCTGCCGGTGGCATTACCTGGAAAGTCATGTCAATCGCTTTCCCGTTGTTTTTCACCAACGTCTTTGGCCTCACGGTTGCCGACACGGCTACGCTGATGCTCATCGCCCGCATGTTTGACGTCGTCACCGACCCCTTGATGGGCAGTCTGGCCGACCGCACACAGTCGCGCTGGGGTACCTATCGTCCCTGGCTCATCTTCTTTACACTCCCGACTTCGGTCCCGTGGGCAAGCGCATCTATGCCTACACGCTCTATCTGCTCATGATGGCCGTTTACACTGCCGTCAACGTGCCTTACGGCTCGCTGCTGGGCGTGATGACCGATGATGACAACGAGAAGAACCAGTTCTCGTCGTTCCGCATGGTAGGCGCCTACGCCATGGGCTTTATCACCCTGCTCTCCTTCCCCTATCTGCAGAAGATGGTAGGCGGCACCGAGGCACATCAATATGCCGTGCTGGGCGCTGGCCTTGGCTTCTTGGCCACAATCATGACGCTGGCCTGCGGTCTGCTGACCAAGGAGCGTCTGAAACCCGTTCGTGCCGAGAAATTCTCCTTAAAGCCTTTTGCCGACCTCTTCAAGAACAAGCCCTGGATTTACCTGACGCTCATCGGTATCTGTACCAACTTCTTCAACGGCTTCCGCTATGCCGTGGCCGGTTACCTGATGGAATACTGTCTGCACGGTGACGTGACCGTGAGCGGCCTGATCATCAACTACACGGTATTCATGACCTTTGGCGAGGTGACCTGCATGATCTTTGGTGGTCTGTCGCCCAAGTTCACCCAGTGGATGGGCTCAAAGCGCAAAGCCTTTACCGTCGCAGCCATCATCTGCATGGTAACCTCCATCGCCTTCTTCTTTGTGCCGATGGATCCCAAGTACATTTGGGTATTGGTGGGCATCGTTATCCTCACTTCGGTTGGCGTGGGCCTCTATTCCCCGCTGCTGTGGTCGATGTATGCCGACGTGGCCGACTATGCCACCGAGAAGAACGGCACCTCGTCGACGGGCCTCATCTTCTCGTCGGGTACGATGGCACAGAAGTTTGGCACGGCCATCTCGGGTTCGCTGGTTGCCCTGCTGTTGGGCTTCGCCGGCTTTATCTCGGGTACTGACCCCGCCACGGGCCAGACGGTGGTAACCATCAGCGACGAGGAATCAGTTCGCAACATGGTGTGGGCACTGTTCTCGCTCTTCCCTGCTGCCATTATCATCATCATGCTTTACCTGCTCCACCTGTATCCCATCAAGAAGTAAGATGAACGACGATATCAAGACGCTGAAAGCCGAAGTTCAGGATGTGTTGGAAAACAACATCCTGGACTTTTGGCTGTCCAATATGATAGACGACGAGCACGGCGGCTTCTACGGCCAGATGACCGGTGAGGGCCAGCTCGTCAAGGACGCCGACAAGGGCGGCATACTCTCGGCCCGCATCCTGTGGGCCTTCTCGGCTGCCTACCGTGTGCTGGGCAATCCTGAGTACCTGATGGCGGCAACGCTCATCAAGGATTACATCATCGAGTATTTCTACGACGACAAGTTCGGCGGCACCTACTGGTCCGTGGACTATCTGGGCAATCCCAAGGATACCAAGAAGCAGTTCTACGCCATCGGGTTCATGATTTATGGCTTGAGCGAATATGCCCGAGCTACCTGCGACCAACAGGCGCTGGATTATGCCATCAAGTTGTTTGACTGCATCGAGCAACATTCGTTCGATAAGGTGTACAACGGCTATATCGAGGCTCAAACGCGCGAATGGAACGAGATTGCCGACATGCGCCTGTCGGAACTCGACGCCAACTTCCCCAAGTCGCAGAACACCCATCTGCACATCATCGAGCCCTACACCAACCTGTACCGCTGCCTCATGGAATACGAGGGCGGCACAGTGTCTAGCGACGTAGTAGAGCGTGTGGAGAAAGCCCTGCGCAACCTCATCGATATTTTCACCGACAAGATTATGAATCCCGAGACGCATCATCTGGACCTGTTCTTTGCCATGGACTGGACCCGCGAGGCCGGGGCTCTCGAGAGTTACGGGCACGACATCGAGTGCTCATGGCTCATGCACGAGGCGGCACTGGTGCTGGGCGACCAGGCCGTGCTTGACAAAGTGGAACCCATCGTGAAACTCGTGGCAAAAGCCAGCGAAAAAGGCTTGAATGCCGACGGGTCGATGGTACATGAGGCCAATCTTGACACCGGCCGTGTCGATGACGACCGCCACTGGTGGGTACAGGCCGAGACTGTGGTAGGATTTATTAACCTGTATCAGCACTTCGGCGACGAGAGCGCACTGCAAAAGGCGCTGCACTGCTGGCAATACATCAAGGACAACCTCATCGACCGCGAGGGCGGCGAGTGGTTCTGGAGTCGCGATGCCCAGGGCAACATCAACCGCCGCGACGACAAGGCGGGCTTCTGGAAATGCCCTTATCACAACTCGCGCATGTGTCTTGAAATCATGGAACGCAATTTCGAACAATAATTAAAAGATATGGATAACAAAAGATACGGTCACTTTGACGACCAACACCGCGAATATGTCATCACCGACCCGCAGACGCCGTGGCCCTGGATCAACTACCTGGGCAACGAGGATTTCTTCTCGCTGATTTCCAACACGGCAGGCGGCTACTCCTTCTACAAGGATGCCAAGTTCCGCCGCTTGACGCGCTACCGCTACAACGGCGTGCCTATGGACAACGGCGGCCGCTACTTCTACATCAACGATGGCGGCACCGTGTGGAATCCGGGATGGAAGCCCTGCAAGACGCCGCTCGACAGCTACGAGTGCCGCCATGGCATGAACTACACCCGCATCACGGGCAGCAAGAACGGTATCGAGGCATCGGTGCTGTTCTTTGTGCCCTTGCACACATGGGCCGAGGTGCAGAAACTCACGCTCACCAACAACAGCAATGAGGTGAAGCGCCTCAAGTTATTCTCCTTTGCCGAGTGGTGCCTGTGGAATGCGGCGACCGACATGGAGAACTTCCAACGCAACTTCTCGACCGGTGAGGTCGAAATCGAGGGCTCGGTTATCTACCACAAGACCGAATACCGCGAGCGCCGCAATCACTACGCATTCTACGGGGTGAACGTTCCTATCCAAGGCTTTGACACCGACCGTGAGACGTTCGTCGGCCTCTATAACGAGTTTGCCAACCCTGATGCCGTCATCGAAGGCCGTCCGCGCAACAGCCATGCCCACGGCTGGAGCCCCATCGCTTCGCACTACATCGAGGTGGAACTGCAGCCTGGCGAAAGCCGTGACTTTATCTTCCTGTTGGGCTATGTCGAGAACAAGCAAGACGAGAAATTCATCGCTCCGCAGGTCATCAACAAGACGCAGACCATGGCTATGATGGCACGCTTCGACACCAGCGAGAAGGTAGATGCTGCTTTTGCCGAACTGTGCAACTATTGGGACAACCTGCTCAACATCTACACGGCACGCACCGGGAACGATAAACTCGACCGCATGGTCAATATTTGGAACCAATATCAGTGCATGGTCACCTTCTGCATGTCACGCTCGGCCTCTTTCTTCGAGAGCGGCATCGGCCGCGGCATGGGATTCCGCGACAGCAACCAGGACCTCGTGGGCTTTGTACACCTCATCCCCGAGCGTGCCCGTGAGCGCATCATCGACATCGCCTCGACGCAGTTCCCCGACGGCGGCTGCTATCATCAGTATCAGCCATTGACCAAGCGCGGCAACAACGACATCGGCGGCGGCTTCAATGACGACCCCTGCTGGCTCATCTTCGGCACCGTGGCCTATATCAAAGAAACGGGTGACTTCTCGATTCTCGACGAAATGGTTCCGTTTGACAACCAACCGGGCACCGAGGTCACGCTGTTTGAGCACCTGCGAGTGTCATTCAACCACGTGGTCAATAATCTGGGGCCCCACAGTCTGCCCCTCATCGGCCGCGCCGACTGGAACGACTGCCTGAATCTGAACTGCTTCTCCTGGGACCCCAACGAGAGTTTCCAGACCACTGAGAACAAGACCGAGGGCTCACAAGCCGAGTCATTGATGATTGCTGGGCTGTTTGTCGTGACAGGCAAAGACTACGTCGAACTCTGCAAGATTCTGCCTGACCACATCAAGACGATGCAAAATCTCAAAAATATCGATTTCGCCGCCGAGGCCGACCGTGCCCAGCAGCATGTCGACGGGATGGTCAATGCCGTCAAGGCCCATGGCTGGGACGGTGAATGGTATCTGCGTGCCTATGACTTCTATGGCAACAAAATCGGCAGCGACGAGTGCGAGGAAGGCAAAATCTTCATCGAGTCACAGGGCTGGTGCACCATGGCGGGCATCGGTCTAGAAGAAGGACTCGTGAAGCGTTCGCTCGACTCGGTGAAAGAGCGCCTGGAATGCGAACACGGCATCGTGCTCAACAATCCTGCCTTCACCACCTATCATGTCGAGATGGGTGAAATCAGCTCCTATCCCGAAGGCTACAAGGAGAATGCGGGCATCTTCTGCCACAACAATCCTTGGATCATCATCGGCGAGACGGTGGCTGCCCGCGGCGATGACGCTTGGAGCCACTACAAGAAGATTCTGCCCAGCTACGTCGAGGAGGACCGCCAGACACTGCACAAGGTTGAGCCCTATGTCAACTGCCAGATGGTGGCAGGCAAGGATGCCTATCGTCCCGGTGAGGGCAAGAACTCATGGCTCACCGGCACCGCAGCGTGGATGTGGTACACCGTGTCGGAATTCATTCTTGGCATCAAGCCGCACTATGATGGTCTGCTCATCGACCCGTGTCTGCCCAAGACAGCGCACGACTACACGGTGACCAGGCGCTTCCGCGGTGCGGAATATGTAATCCGTGTGAGCAACCCCAAGGGCGTGAGCAAGGGCGTTGCCAAGATGACCGTTGATGGAGTGTCGGTCGAGGGCGCTGTCGTGCCCGCACAACCCGGCAAGCACCTTGTCGAGGTCATCATGGGATAATCTCTTAAGAAGCTGTGTCATAATAGGCCTCTAGTTTTTTGATCGGCCTAGCGGCCGAGAAATTAAACAAAATTATTAATAAAATTAAAATAAAAATTTATCATGTTTAATTTCTCGCGCGAAGCGCGACTCAATTTGCAACGAAGGAATTATGACACACCCCCGTTTAGAGGTTAGAGGTTAGAGAAGAACAATTCTTCGAAATTTTTTATTTTTTATTTTTTGCACGAGTACGGCAGTTAATGTCAGATTTCGCTAAACTCTAACCACTAAACACTAAACCTCAAGGTTTTAAAGTGGCTTTCCTCTTTAAAAACTTGAATCTTCATTGAATAAGTAGAACAACATTAAATAAAACATATCAAAACGATGAAAAGATTCTCGCTTATCCTTGCAGCGATGATGTCCCTGGGTTGCGGCACGATGAGTGCTTGGCAGGGGGACGTCGCTGTGCAAACGCCCAACACCCAGCTGGTGTTGCACGCCTATGAGGGCGGCGACCTGCGCATGGGCTACTACGGCAACAAGAGCGCCACGATGCAGCAACTGCGTGACGGTGGTGCCGACCTTAACTTCTCGGCATTGCCCGCATTCGGCACCGTGGACGCCATCCAGCTGCCTGCTATCCAGGTGCAGCATGCCGACGGCGACCTGAACCTTGAGCTCAAGGTCACCAACTACGAGACAAGCAGCGACGACCGCTCGCAACTTCACATCTTCACGATGACCGACAAACTGCTGCCCGTCACAGTGAAAGTGTTCTATAAAGCTTACAAAAATGTAGACGTGATTGAGACTTGGACCGAAATCTCTCACAAGGAGAAACGTGCTATCACGCTCAAGCGCTTCGATTCGGGCCACTTGACACTGCGCCAGGGCGACGTGTGGATCAGCCACCTGCACGGCAACTGGGCTGCCGAGACCGAGCCCACGACCGAACCGCTCACCCAAGGTCTGAAGACCATCCGCAATACCGACGGCGCCCGCAACTCGCACATGGACGCTCCCGAGCTGATGATTTCGCTCGACGGTGAACCGCAGGAGACCACGGGTCGCGTCATTGCTGCCATCCTGTGCTGGAGCGGCAACTACGAGCTCCGCATCAACACGACAGGCCATCGTCAGCACCAGTTCTACGCCGGTATCGACCCCATGTCGTCAGAATATGTGCTCGAGCCCAACGAACTCTTTGAAACTCCGCATCTGGCTCTTGCCTACTCCGAGGACGGCTTGGGAGGCGCCAGCCGCACCATCCACCGCTGGGCGCGCACCGAGGGCATGTTCCACCGTGGCATGAAGACGGGCGACATCCTACTCAACTCGTGGGAAGGCGTCGTGTTTGACATCAAAGAGGAAACCATGATCAACATGATGGACGACATCGCCAAGTTTGGCGGCGAACTGTTCGTGATGGACGACGGTTGGTTTGGCGACAAGTATCCCCGCAACAACGACTCCTCGTCGTTGGGCGACTGGGTAGTTGACAAGCGCAAACTGCCCGGCGGCATCAGCACGCTCACCCAGGCCGCCCGTCAGCGTGGCATCAAGTTCGGCATCTGGATTGAGCCCGAGATGTGCAACACCGTGAGCGGACTCTACGAGAAGCACCCCGACTGGATGCTCCAGACCAAGGGTCGCGAACTCAAACAAGGCCGTGGCGGCACGCAGGTCGTGCTCGACCTTACCAACCCCAAGGTGCAGGACTTCATCTTCGGCATCGTGGACAACCTGATGACGCAGAATCCTGACATCGCCTATATCAAGTGGGATGCCAATGCCTCGATTCAGAACTACGGCTCGCTATACCTGCCCAAGAACAAGCAGAACAATATCTCCATCCTGTGGCACCGCGGACTCATCAACGTGCTCAAGCGCATCCGCGCCAAGTATCCCGACCTGGTCATGCAAGACTGTGCCTCGGGTGGTGGCCGTGCCAACTATGGCCTGCTGCCCTACTTCGACGAGTTCTGGGTGAGCGACAACAACGATGCCCTGCAGCGCGTTTATATCCAGTATGGTACCTCCTACTTCTTCCCTGCCAACGCTATGGCACAGCACATCGGCGGCTCTCCTTATTGGAACACTGGCGGCCGTGTCATCCCCATCAAGTTCCGCTGCGACGTGGCCATGAGCGGACGTCTGGGCATGGAGCTGCAGCCGCGGCACATGAGCCAGGAGGAACACGACCAGTGCACACAGGCGTTTGCCGACTACAAGTTGCTGCGCCCCATCGTGCAGACCGGCAACCTCTATCGTCTGATTTCGCCGTACAACCGCAAGGGCGTCTCGTCCATCATGTTCAGCAACGATGCTATGGACCATGCCGTATGGTTTGTCTACAAGGTTGACAACTACGTTGACCAGCCACTGCCACGCATCCAGCTTGCAGGTCTTGATCCCGATCGCAGTTACACCATCACCGAGCGCAACGTCAAGGTGGGCCAACAGCCATGCGAACTCAACGGCAAGACCTTCACCGGCCGCTTCCTGATGGACGTCGGTCTTGAAGTGCCCCTGGCCAGCGACTATGCCAGCCGCATCTTCGAACTGAGGTAAGACGTTAGACGTTAGACCTTAGACTTTAGACGTTGGCGGAGGCCAACTAGGGACTAAGGACTAGCGACTAGAAACTAGGGACTAGAAACTAGAAACTAGAAACTAGAAACTAAAAGAATCACTTAAACAATAATAATGAATATGATGAAACCAAGACTGTTGCTCATCGCCCTGCTGTTTGCCTTTTGCGCATCACAGGCAGGAGCCGGTGCACCCAAAGTTGAGAAAACCCCGGCGCAAAAGTTGATTGAGCGCCTCGCCAAGCTGCAAAAACGCGGCATCATGTACGGCCATCAGGACGACCCCTTCTATGGCATCACTTGGGAGTGGGAACAGGGCCGTTCGGACACCTATGACCTTGTCGGCGACTACCCCGGCGTGATGGGCTTTGACTTGGGCGGCATCGAGATGGGCGACGACAAGAACCTGGATTCGGTACCGTTCAACTGGATTCGTGAAGAGATCATCAAGCATAATGAGCGTGGCGGTATCGTGACGCTGTCATGGCATCCACGCAATCCCATGTTGGGCACCACCGCTTGGATCGAGAGCGACATCAAGTCGTTTGAGGCAGCAAAGCCTTATCTTGAGAAGACCGGTCAGCTCGGCCTTGTCCTCGATCCCAAGAGCACGGTCAGGGAGATTCTGCCCGGCGGCAAGGGTCACAGCAAGTTCATGACCTGGCTCAAGCGTGTGGAGGCATTCATCCTCTCGCTCACCGACAAGGACGGCCGTCCTGTTCCCGTCATCTTCCGTCCCTGGCATGAGTACAACGGCGGATGGTTCTGGTGGGGCAAGGGAAACTGCAGCGACGAGGATTTCCTGCGCTTGTGGAATCTTACCCAAGATGAGCTCAACAAGAGCCTGTCCAGTTCCATCGTGTGGAGTTGCTCGCCCAACCTGGGTGTCAATCCGCAGGAATTCTATAACCGCTGGCCTGGTGACGAGCGTGTTGATCTGTTAGGTCTTGACGCCTATCAGTGGGGCACCGAGGAAGATTTTGTCAAGCAGTGCAATGCCGATATGGACTTCCTGGACGCCTATGCCCGGGAGCATGGCCTGCTGCTGGCGTTCACCGAGTGCGGCTACAAGAATTCGCCCGATGCCACCTGGTGGAGCCGCGTGCTGCTGCCCATCATGGAGAAGCACCATCCCTGCTACTTCCTGCCGTGGCGCAACTTCAAGCGTGAGCACTTTGGCGCAGCGCCAGGCATCGCCACTGCCGATAATTTCAAGCAGATGGCAAAGGACAAGAAAATCCTCTTCGTCAAGGACATCAAGAAGGTGAAATAATTTATCGTGAGCCCGACGAGCTAATGGCTCGTCGAAGCTTAAAATATGTTGCTGATACTCAATTCCTCCCCTAAGATAGGGGAGGTGCCCGTCAGGGCGGAGGAGTATGATTTGCCCTCAAAACTCTTCCTCTTGGAACATCAACGCCCCCTATCCCCCTCTAATCTTAGAGGGGGAATTGCTAATATACTGATTGACAATCAATAATTACGTCTAACTCTCGTTAAATAGGATTTAACTCCTCACTCCTAACTCTAGCTCCAGGGCTTGAGGCCCAGGAACATTTGTGCCAGGTCGGTGTCGTTGTTGAAGTCGTTGATGAGCGTTTCGCCTTGATCAAGGCGGCTGATGGCGTCCATGTCCTCGCTGGAGAGTTCAAAGTCAAAGATGTCGAGATTGCTTGCCATGCGCTCACGGTGCGATGTCTTGGGCACGGGCATGATGTCTTGCGACACCAGCCAGTTGAGGGCCACCTGGGCGTTGGTTTTGCCGTATTTTGCTCCGATGGCCTTGAGTGTCTCGTTTTCAAAGAAACCGTGTCGGCCCTGTGCCAGCGGTCCCCATGCCATGAGCCGGGTGCCATAGTCGCTGATGAGGGCACGCATGGCCCGCTGCTGGGCGAACACGTGAGTCTCGAGTTGCAGCACAGCGGGCTTGACGTCCATGTGCTCGGCGATGTCGATAAAACGCACGTTATAGAAGTTGCTCAGCCCGATGGCCCTTGCCTTGCCGGCCTGATAGGCTTTTTCCATCGCCCGATAGGTGCCATAGCAGTCACCATAGGGCTCATGCACCAGCAGCAGGTCAACATAGTCGGTCTGCAGTTTGCGCAGGCTATCATCGATGCTGAGTGCCGCACGCTGCTCGCCGGCGTTGCTGATCCACACCTTGGTGGTGATGAACAGCTGGTCGCGCGGGATGCCGCACTTCTCGATGGCAGCGCCCACACCTTCTTCATTCTTATAGTCTTGGGCCGTGTCGATGCTGCGGTAGCCTGTCTCGATGGCGTCCAGCACGCAGCGCTCGCACTCGGCTGGCGAGAGCCGGAATACGCCAAATCCCAGTGCGGGCATCTCGACACCATTGTTCAGTTGAATTGTTTTCATACGGGTGATATCATGTCATCGGGTTACTATTGATGGCAAAGGTAATGATAAAAATCGAAAAAACGCACATTTTTTGATTGCAACTACCGCGAGTTCTATGAATTTTTCGCTGTTAATCAATGCGTTAGCACCCCCCCTCTTTGATGTGCGAATGCTTCGATAATCACTGATCTGCGAGCGCAGCGAGCATAAGTAATTTGGAAGACAAGAAGGGCAAATATAGTTTTATTAATTGATAATCAATAAATTGTCTTTATTGTCCTTCTTGTCTTCTAAAAATACTTAGCGTCTTAGCGCCTTAGCGTGGGGCAAAAAGAACGCGGATGCCAGCTAAAGCCTACCAGCTATGCGAGAGCAGGTAGTTGATCAGGGCCGTCACGTCGCTGATGTTAATGGCGCTGTCCTGGTTGCAGTTGGCGGCATCGAGGTTGATGCCGGTAGCGTTGTGCGAGAGCAGGTAGTTGATCAGGGCCGTCACGTCGCTGATATTCACGTTGCCGTCGCCGTTCACGTCGCCGCGCGTCGAAGCAGTCAGCTCTACCCAAGCGCTGCCATTGTACTTCTGGGGCAGCCAGTACTTGTCGCGGGCAGTCGTGATCTGGGCTGAAGTCATCGTGTTGTTCTCGCCATCATTAAAGATAGCACGCAACTCGCCCTTATTGCTTGATGAGCGCATGGGCAGGCTGTTGACCAGGGTGGTCATGCCTGTGCCGCTGATCTTGTTCTGGTAGCAAAAAAGAGTTTTTAATGCGGTGCAACCCTCCACACTGAGCGAGGTCAGCTGATTGCCATAGCAACTCATCAAAGTCATTGCTGAGCAAGAGGTTACATCTAATGAAGTCAAGGCGTTATTAAAGCACTTGAGTGTGGTCAGCGTCGTATTACCACTGACCCTCAAATTTGTCAGTTGGCTCTTATTGGTTACTTCAAGCGTGGTCAACTTGTTGTTGCGGGCCAGCAGTGTAGCGATGTTGGTCATGTTGTTCACGCCAGACAGGCTGGTGATGGCGCAGTCTTCACAGTCCAGATGGGTGATGGCCCGGCAATCGGCCAAGCCCGTGATGGTCGCCAGGTTAGCATTACTAAAGCAATAGAGAGCACTCAATGCTGTGCAACCTGTCACGTCAAGCGTGGTCAAGTCATTTGAATTACAATGAAGGACGGTCAGTGTCGTATTACCTCTGACGTTCAAGTTTGTCAGTGTGCTCTTGTAGGTTACTGAGAGCGCGTTCAACTTGTTGTTGCGGGCCAGCAGTGTCGTGATGTTGGACATGTTGTTCACGCCAGGCAGGCTGGTGATGGAGCAGTCCTCGCAGTCCAGATGGGTGATGGCCCTGCAATCGGCCAAGCCCGTGATGGTCGCCAGGTTGGCGTTCTCGTAGCACTTGAGCGATTTCAACGCCGTGCAGCCCGTCACATCGAGCGAGATCAAGGCATTCTTGTAACAGTAGAGTCTAGTTAGGGCTGTGCAATTCAAGCAGTTGAGCGAGGCAAGGTTCGACTTGTTGATTACCGTTAGGCTGCCCGTCAGATTGGGGCAATTGTGGCAGTTGAGCGTCTTGAGATTGGTGCAGTCGTCCACGCTGAGCGAGTAAATGTTGGTGTTATAACACAGCAGCGTCTCGAGGTTAGTGCAGCCCGACACATCGAGCGAGGTCAGTTTTGTGCCGGTGTAGCTGTCGGTCGGGGCACAGTCCAGATAGGTCAGTGAGGTCATGCCCGACACATCGAGCGATGTCATCGGGTTGTTGAAGCAGATCAGTTGCTTCAGGGCAGTGAAGTACTTGATGCCCTGGAGATTGGAAATGCTCTTGCCGCTAACGTTCTCCGTTGTGCAGTTGTTGACATCGGTCTGGGTGATATAGCACTTGGGATAGAGGCCGAGCAAATAGTTGCGGAAATTGGCGTCGGGGAAGTTGGTGGCGTTGATGATGGCCACATAGTCGTCGCTGACATAAACATCCTGATTATAGACCTTGTTACCGCTGGAATCATAGACGGTGCCATTGCTATAATAGGCTCCGTATGGCTCCAAGATGGTCTCATTCCCATAGAGATCCCAGTTTTGACAATAATCAATAACCGGATAACTGGAATTATTGGTGGCCTTGAATCTCACGCTACTGCCTGCTTTAAAATTGAAAAGCAAACGCTTGACGACACTGTTTCCTCCAGACGACAAAACGGCATTCACATTATTAAAATACACATTGTGCCATATATCCACATGGGAGGCCGAGCCATTTTCCTCATCCTCGATAGCCGTATTATTGGTGGACGAGATATTGAATGTTCCGGGACCCTGAATAGTAAGATCGAAAACATTCCTTGTTGCCAACCAGATACCGTTCTCGTTGACACCGGTGATGTTGACGACAGTGCTTGCCGACGGGGCAGACAGCGTGGTAGTCCTCCTGATGCGGACCACGGCAGCGTCCCGAGCATACAGGTTGCAGATGCCACTGAATTCGACTTTCAGATCCGAGCATTCCAGGTTGTTGATGACACGATTGTAGTCGCCCGTCATGGTGATAGTGACATTGTTCATGTACAAGGTGTTGGAACTTGGCACGTAATACACCGTTCCGCTCGTGATGTAGTTGGTCACGATGTTGTTGCAGTTGGCACTGGTCACCGTGACTCCTGCCACCTCGAAGCCATAGTCGGTGGCTGCCTGTGCCGCCAGCGATGCCAGCAGCACCGTCAAGAAAGTAAAAAAGATCTTTTTCATTTTAGTATGTAATTTATATGGTTAAACAAAAGTAATAAACAATGAAAACGGCCTCCCTTGCCTGTTGGCAAGTAAAGCCTTAGATTACCCGCCCGTGCGGGCGCGGCGGAATAATGTCAGATTGGCGGTTAGTAAGAGAGAGTAACAAATCTCGGGAATTATCCAAATTCCCAGACAATTCTTAACAATCTTTATGTTTCTCTCACTCGTCATCGGTAGGATCAAGTATTATTTGCGCTGCAAACATAGCAAAAAAAATAATAATTTCCTAAAAAATACTCCCTTTTTTTCATCCTTATACACAAAAGCTTAACTAATACTTATATTAACAACTGATCAGTGGGTATTTGTTATAGTTACATCGTTTCTGTGACGTACTACCGTCAGAATCAGAAACAATGGTGCTGGCGGTAATTTTTCGCCTCATGAATAGAAAAATCCCTCACGCCCGGGATTGAGCATGAGGGATATAACTTACCGTTTATTGATCATGAATTAATTAATGACAATTCGTGTAATCAGCGTTTATTTTTGACTTGTCGGCGGATTTTACGGATTAAACAGATTAAGCATCCGCACTCCATTTGACAGGAACGCGGATGCCATCTTAATCAATAATTCTTAGCGTCTTAGCGCCTTAGCGTGAGGCAGAAGAACGCGGATGCCCTCAGAAAAATCAGACTAATCAGTTGTTTTTTAAATCTTAGCGCCTTAGCGTGGGGCCCAGAACGCGGATGCCTAATTAGTGAAATTTGAATTAATAAGAACGCGGATGCTAAATTAGTATAATTCGCGTAATTCGTAGTTTTTAAGAGGAACGCGGATGCCTCACTAATCTCTAATCTCTAATCTCTAATCTCTAATCACTAATCTGCGAGCAACGCGAGCACTACCAGCTATGAGAGAGCAGGTAGTTGATCAGGGCGGTCACGTCACCGAGGTTGATGCTGCCGTCCTGGTCGCAGTCGGCTGTCTGTGGCGCAGTCACTCCACTCAACAGAATATTGATCAAGGCGGTAACGTCGGCGATGTCAACATTGCTATCACCGTTCACGTCGCCACGGATGGCGGCAGGTTTCTCGCTGAAGTAGCCCGGGTTGCTGGGGCCGCCGTCGATGTGGGCATAGTCCACACCCACATGGGCGGCATCATAGGCCGTGCCCTGACCACCCACCAGGCTGGTGCAGTCATTAAACAAATTTCTAGAGTTCGCTTGAGCCATGTCACTCAGCTGCCAACCATCTCCTACGTAGATAGTCCGCAGAGCACTGCAGCCCCGGAACATCTCACTCAAATCCGTCACATTCTCGGTGTTGAAACTGCTCAAGTCCAGGCTTGTCAATTTATAGCAGCGGTTGAACATGGCATCCATACGCGCCACCTCGCTGGTGTTCAGGTAGTTCATCCCGGTGATGGATTCAAGTTTCCTCATTTCGTAGAACCAGTAGCGGGTGAACGTCGGGCGGAACTCGGCGAACGAGGGGTCGAAGGCCACCTGGGTCACTTTGGCATTAGTTCCATCGGTAGTCCAACCGGGTTCGACTGAGCCATCGTTCAAGGCGTAGGTCGTGCCCGTTCGGCTACGGCTAATGCGATAGTAGTCGTAGTAGAATGTCAGCGTCGTGTTATCGGCCGTGTAGCAGGTATAGGCCTGGGGCGCGATATAGCTCAAGTAGCCCGGGTCGCTGGCACCGCCGTCGATGTGGGCGTATTCTTTGTCGATGTGGTTGTTGTCGTAACTCGTGCCATGGTCGCCAGCCAGGTCGATACAGTCATTGAACATTTTCCCGGATTCGGTCACAGCCGCCGTGCTCCATCCGTCGCCCACATAGATGGTCTGCAGACTGATACAGGCATGGAACATAGAATCCATGGCCTCCACATTGGCGGTGTTGAAGGTGCTCAAGTCAAGGCTCGTCAAGTAAACGCAGAGAGAGAACATGCCCGACATGTCTGTCACCTTGGCTGTGTTGAAATGGCACAAGTCAAGGCTCCTCAATTCATTGCAGTTATAGAACATGTGCTTCATACTGGTCACCTCGCTGGTGTTCAGATACTCCAGGCCCTCGATGGGTCGAAGCAACGTCATACCATCAAACCAACCGTAGGCGGTCGTCGGGCGGGCCTCAGCGAACGACGGGTCAAATACGACCTTGGTCACATTGGAGCTGATGCCATCGGCGCGCCAAGCGGTTTCGTTGTTTTCCGTGTTCAGGTCGTAGGTCTTGCCCGGGCGAGGACCGCGCACGTTGTCGTAGTAGAACGTCAGCGTTGCATCCTCGGCCGTGTAGCAGGCATAGGGCGCAGGAGCGATATCGCTCAAATAGCCCGGGTCACTCGTGCCGCCGTCGATGTGGGCATATTCTGATCCAATGTGGTCCCTGTCATAGGCCGTACCCTTGCCACCCACCAGGTCCACACAGCCATAGAACATATCATCGGAATCGTCCACAGCCTCGGTGCTCCATCCGTCGCCGACATAGATGGTTTGCAGATTGACACACATCGAGAACATATAATCCATGGTTTCCACATTGGCCGTGTTGAAGGTGCTCAGGTCAAGGCTCTTAAGTTTCTGGCAGTAGGAGAACAAGCCAGGCATGTGTGCCACCTTGTCGGTGTTGAAATGACTCAAGTCAATGCTCGTCAAGTCACTGCAGTCATAGAACATATAATTCATGAGAGTCACCTCGCTGGTGTTCAGATACTCGAGGCCCTCGATGGATTTCATCCACTGCATGCCGTAAAACCAACCGTAGGTGGTCGTCGGGCGGGCCTCGGCGAACGACGGGTCAAAGACCACCTTGCTCACTTTGTCGTTGGTGCCATCATCTCTCCAACCAGAATTGTTTTTTCCCTCGTTCAGGTCATAGGTCTTGCCCGGGCGCGTATTGCGCTGGTTATCGTAGTAGAACGTCAGAATCTTGTCCGCCGTCGTGAAGCAGGCATAGGGCCTAGGAACGATATCGCTCAAGTAGCCCGGTAGGCCACCTTCGCCGTCGAGGTGGGCATACGCCTTATCCACATGGTTGGCATCGTAGGGCGTGCCCTTGCCGCCCAACAGGCTGGTGCAGTTATAGAACATGTCTGTGGATCTGATTACAGCCTCTGTGCTCCATTCGGTACCGACATAGATGGTGGTCAGATTGGTACACACATTGAACATATAATCCATGGTTTCCACATTGGCGGTGTTGAAACTGCTCAAGTCAAGCTCCGTCAAACCGGAGCAGCGGGAGAACATGCCAGACATGCTAGTCACATTGCTTGTGTTGAAATAACTCAAGTCAATGCTCGTCAATTTATAGCAGGCATGGAACATATAATCCATGCGCGTCACCTCGCTGGTGTTCAGGTACCTCATCCCATTGACGGATTCAAGGTTACGCATTTCGTAGAACCAGTGGTAGGTCGATGTCGGGCGGACATCAGCGAACTTGTGGTGAAAGGAAACATGCTTCACATAGGCACCATTGCCATCAGTTATCCAACCGGGCTCGGTGGCGCCATCGTTCAAGTCATAGGTCGTACCTACACAGATACTGCGCTCGTTGTCGTAGCAGAACGTCAGCGAATTGGCCCCCGGCGAGTACCAGGCATAGGCCTCTTGGGCGCTGGCGCCGAGGGCGCACATCACGGCCGACACCAGGACGGCAAACTGAAAAAGTAACGAATTCTTCATATGATAAGCAAATTAGCTTGTGAAAATTGAAATTTGCTGCAAAATTAGTAAAAAAATTGTTTTATTCTATCAGATTTACTGTTTGAGCAAAAAATCAAACGCACATGTGAACAAAAACCACGCTTAGGCGCCAAGTTTTTAAGTCGGCGAATTATACGAATTACACAAATGCATCCGCGTTCCTGTCAAACGGAGAAACGCGGATGCCAACTTAAAATAATATCTTAGCGTCTTAGCGCCTTAGCGTGAGGCAGAAGAACGCGGATGCTAACAGAAAAATCAGACTAATCAGTTGTTTTTAATAAGAACGCGGATGCCAGCTAAAGGCTAAAGGCTAAAGGCTAAAGGCTACCACGAGTGGCTGAGCAGATAATTGATCAGGGCCGTCACGTCGCTGATGTTGATCGTGCTGTCCTCGTTGCAGTTGGCGGCTTCGAGGTTGATGCCGGTGGCATCGTGCGAGAGCAGGTAGTTGATCAGGGCCGTCACATCGCTGATGTTCACGTTGCTGTCGCCGTTCACGTCACCACGAATGAAGGCAGGCTTCTCGGTGAAGTAGCCCGGGTTGCTCGGGCCGCCATCGATGTGGGCGTAGGTCTTGTCCGTCGGGTTGGATGTATTCCAGGCCGTTCCCTGGCCGCCCACGAGGCTCATACACTTATCGAACATTCCTTCAGAGCTTGTCACAGCGTCTGTGCTCCAGCCCTCGCCCGCGTAGATGGTCTGCAGTTTATTGCGGCCATAGAACATCCTGGCCATGTCGGTCACCTTGGCCGTGTTGAAGCTGCTCAAGTCAAGACTCGTGAGTTCCCAACAGTCGGCGAACATGGCATACATATTGGTCACCTTGGCCGTGTTGAAGTGGCTCAAGTCAATACTCGTCAATTTGTTGCACAGGCCGAACATCCAAGCCATATCGGTGACCTCGCTGGTGTTCAGATACTCCATGCCCTCGATGGATTCAAGATTGTACATGCCATAGAACCAACCATTGGTGGACGTCGGACGGGCATCGGCAAACGAGTGGTCAAAGACCACCTTCTTCACATTACGAGAGATGCCGTTGACGTACCATTCGGGATTGGCGTCACCCGTGTTCAGATTGTAGGTCGTGCCTTGGCGGATTTCTAGCTGGCGATCGTAGTAGAACGTCAGCGTATTATTCTCCGGCGTGTAGCAGGCATAGGCCTTGGCTTCACAAAAATAGCCCGGTTTGCTGGGGCCGCCGTCGATGCGGGCATAGGTCTTGTCCTTCGGGTTGGATTCGTTATAGGTCGTGCCCTGACCGCCCACCAGACTAAGAACGTAATGGAGCATATGCATGGAATTCTCTACAGCCTCCGTTGTCCAGCCCTCGCCAACATAAACAGAATTTAGTCTGATGCAGTCGTAGAACATATCATTCATTTCGGTTACCTTGGATGTGTTGAAAGTGCTCAGGTCAAGGTATGTCAGAGCAATACAGCCATGGAACATATAGCCCATAATGGTCACCTCGCTGGTATTCAGGTACTCAATGCCCACGATGGTTTCAAGGCTTTCCATGTTATAGAACCAGCAGAAAGTGCTCGTCGGGCGGGCATCAGCGAACGAGGGATCAAAGACCACCTTGGTCACATTGTAATTGGTCTCGTCTGTTTCCCAACCAGTGTTGTTGTGGTCCGTGTTCAGGTCATAGGTGGTGCCTGGGCGACTGCTGCGCTGGGTATCATAGTAGAACGTCAGCGTCGTGTTCTCAGACGTGTACACAGCATAGCCCTCTTGGGCACTGGCGCCAAGGGCGCACATCATGGCCGCCACCAGGACGACCAGTCTGAAAAGTAGTTTCTTGCTCATAGTTATCAGAATCTATTGGTTAAATAAAATATTGTAGGCGGTTTGAAGTATCTTGCGAGATGCTCACCACAAAGGTAATCAATTAATTCAATTCTGTCAACGGGTTAATATTTATATCTCGAAATATTCTTTCTGGTTTATTCTGCAGTGATAGTTAAATTTCCAGACTTTAGACCGTCGCTGCTGCAGTTCAGTTGCAGGGCGGCGGGAGTATGTCCGCTCTGGATGAGGATCTGGGCCAGCCCGTTGAATGCCGGGATTTGGAATGTGTGGCAGTCCAGTTCATCGGGATGGTCAGGACCAAGGTAGGACGGGTCTCCGTTGCCTACACCCAAAATGCGGCCGTCCCCCTGGAGTGAGCAGGTCAGCATGGGGCAGGCATCAGGAACTATACGCCCCTTGTCGTCCTGAATCTCAACAGTCACGACGGCCACATCGCGTCCATCAGCGGTGATGAGCCCTCGGTCTGCCGTCAGCACAATTTTTGCCGCCGGCTTAGTGGTCTCTACAGTTTGTGTCAAGATGCGCTTTCCGTTCTTGTATCCAGTGGCAACTATGCGGCCTGGTTGATAGACGGCTTTCCATTTCAGGTGACCGTTCTTGGGCATCGTCTGTCGGCCCAGTTTCTTGCCGTTTACGGTCAGTTCCACTTCATCACAGTTGCTGTAGGCCCAAATCTCCACTTCCTCGCCCTCATGACCTTGCAGATTCCAGTGAGGGAAGATGTGCAGCACGGGCTCGTCGGTCCACCAAGCCTTGAGATAGCTGGCCTCGTCTTTGGGAAAGCCGCAATAGTCAAGAATGCCGAATTCCGAGTCATGGGCGGGATAAGACAGGGGATTGGGCTCGCCACGGTAGTCAAACCCCGTCCAATAGAAGAGACCTGCCGCCCAGGGACGTTCGTCATAGAATTTCCATCCTCGCTCAATCACGTTTTCCACGCCAGGTGCCGTGCCGCGGTTGATGCTGACCATGTGGCCGGGGTGGTCAGGTGAGTCAAAATAGACACCACGCGTGCCGCAGCCAGTGGTTTCTTCGGTGCCCACAATCTTCCATGTGGGGTTGGCTGCCTTACGGTTATCCACATCGTTTTGTGCGATATAGTTGAATCCCACCACATCGAGTCCCTTAATCATTTCAGACCCTCCGGCATTGGCTATTGTTGAATGACGGGTAGGATCGAGCAGGCGGGTATATTCACGCATGGCAGCAGCTATGCGTGTGCCTTGAATGGTATTTTCCATGCCCCACTCTTCGTTGCCGTCGCTCCACAGGACAATCGACGGGTGATTGCGGTCACGCTTAATCATGTTTTCCAGCAGCCTCAGGTGCTCGGTATTGATGCCAGCAAGTCGGTTTTCGTCAATGACGAGTATGCCCTCGCGGTCGCAGATGTCGAGTTGGGCAGGCGTCATCGGGTTGTGGGATGCACGATAGGCATTGCAGCCCAATTTCTTCAGCTGCTTGATGCGCCATGCCATGAGAGCCTCGGGAATAGCGGCTCCCACGCCGGCATGGTCCTGATGCATGTTCACGCCCTTGAGCTCAATCTCTTTTCCGTTGAGCAGAAATCCCCGGTCGGCGTCAAACTCCACATCACGGATGCCCGTTGTTGTCATGTAAACATCGGTCACCTGTCCGTTCACTTTGACGGTCGTTTCCACCTGGTACAGATAGGGGTCGCCGGTGCTCCACAGATGCGGTCGGTCCAGTGTCAACATTTGTTGGCAGCCGCTGGTCTGTTTGCCTTTCAAGTCAAGTGATGCAGTGCTTGTCCTGCCCGCTTCGTTGCCTTGAGCATCGAGCAGCCGGTGTTCGACGGTACACGTTTGTGGTTCCAACGAATGATTGTTGACCTCGGTATCTACATGAATGGTCGCCGTGGTATATGGGGCTTTGAGGTCTGCGTAGACAAAGGTGCCGAATGGGGCTACACTGACAGCAGCCGACTTGACGAGCCATGCGTCACGATAGATGCCGGCCCCCTCATAGAACCAGCCTTCTTCGAGCATAGCGTCGGCTCGTACACAGACAAGATTTTCACCGCCGTAGTTCACATATTCGGTCACATCATACACCTGTGTGGCATAGCCGCTGGGCTCGGTACCCATATAGAAGCCATTGAACCATACGCGGGCATTGCGGAAGATGCCGTCAAACTGCAGGGCAATGTGCTTGCCCAAGTCCGACTCGGGGATTGTGATCACCTTGCGATACCAACCCACACTCGTTTCGGGATACTTATATCCCACGGTTTTGTAGCCATGCGAGTGGCTGGCCTTTTGAGCATAGGGCAAGGTAGTCACCCAATCGTGCGGAATGCGCACCTCTTGCCATGTCGAGTCGTTAAACTTGATGGAGTATGGGCCCTCGTTGTGTATTGAGTTGGCCTTGGTCAAATAGTTGAAATACTCAGTGCCGCAGCCGAAGTCCTTTGCCGGGTCGGCAGCGTTGCCCAGAGAGAATTTCCAGCCCTCGTCCAGTCGTACGGTCTCACGCACATTCTGCGCACAGACCGACAGCATTGTACAAAGCATCCAACCCAGAATGGCGAGCCTCATCCCCACATGGTTACTGTTGATATTTTTCATATTTACAGAATTTGAAGATAATTCATTAGTAGTAAGCGATGTTGTCCCCAGTCATCATTTGGCCACACTTAAACCAAATTTTGTGCAAGCAGAATGCCATGAAGTTTACTTCAATGGCTGAAGCGCAGCCAAATTTATCCAAATTGCAGGCCATGGAATTCCCGTGAAAGATTTTTAAATCAACGTTTTCTATAATATCACAAGAAACACATGAGCCTGAAGGGCCTCTGCAAAAATAACTATAATCTCTCAATTATAAACACTTTAACCGACATTTATTGTTAAAAAAGTTGTTTGATCCCATCGACTGTTTGAGCATAATTAGAGGCCAACAATGAAAAAACGCGCCTTTGGGCGTGAATCATGCGCCCGTCGGCGAGGGGTTGCGGGGGGCGGTTCTCCACTGATGCGTTTTAGCGGACACCCTGATAATTGTTTATCGACCGGTGCTGCATACGATGAAGCGGGTGAGCCATAATTCAGTCATGGCTCACCCGCTTTCATTGCTCTCGCATCAGCGATGAACGTGTTGCGAGTTTATCGGGATGATGGTACTAATCCTGAACGCGAACAGCACGGACAGAGAAGCCATTGCTGCGACGAGTGTAGTCCCAGCCTACGTTCTCAGGAAAGCAACGGAGGTAGTAGGCGCCGAACGCGGTGTAGGGATAGAGCGTTCGCGACCAATAGTAGCCGTTCGTGCCATCGGAAGACAGTAACTGGACATGGCGGTAACCAGCGGCGGGCAAGAATAAGGTGTTCCCATTGGGACCAGTGACCAGGAATCCGTTCACGCCGTTACGGGCCGTACTCGACCAAGTGCAACTCTCCCTCAATTCATCCTGTTGTTCCTTGGAAGGCATGCGCCATGAGGGACCCCAGTTGACGTAGGCAGCATCGTCCTCGGGGTCAAGTTCCATCTTGTTATCGACAAAGCCGTTATAGCCTTCGGTGCTATCGTTGCAATATTTCGTTGTCCAGTAGTCGATGCCGCTGCCCTCAACAAACCACTTGTAGTTGCTTGAGTGATAATAGTCCTTGGGCTCAGTCTCGCCCCAGGCAAAGTAGTCACCATACTCCTCGGGAGCAGTGGCACCCACGTTACAGGTGGCCCACAGCGTGCCGCTGGGCAGACCCAAGTCAACGTACTCATGGGTGTCGGGAGGAGTTACAGGCTCATCAGGCCATGTCCCAGTCAACAAATAGTTAATCAAACAGGTCACATCCGAGATGTTTACTTGGCCATCCTGACTCACATCACCACGCTGATACTCCACACCAGCAGTGAATGAGGCCAGCATCAACAATAATACGATTAAAAAAGAGCTAAATTTCTTCATAATGCTATTGATTTTTTTAAATAGTTTATTATGGTTTTCCGTGGGCAAAGTTACTGAAAAAAACAAAAATCAAACATTTTTCCACAACAATAAAAACAATATCCGAAAAAAAGAAGGCGAGACTGATACCACGATAGTCTGTTGCTGATAAGTTTGGTTAACTGTGTACGGCAGTGTTATCTCCTCATCGTTAATAAATGCCTTGTAACTGTTCGGGCAGGTTGCGGTGATAGTGAAGCTTTCGTTCATGTCAAAGACAGGAGCCATAGCCGCAGGCATTGGCCCATCATCTCCACGTGATGTAAGATATGCCTGTCCTGCAGCAAACGACAATATTAAAATAAATAGCTTAATTGTTTTTATTGTGTGAATCATTAAGTATTAAATTGTGAATTCAAATTAAGTGATATCTTGTCAATACATCATTGTGCATTGCAAAGGTAAAAATAAGTATTGCTAAGCACTTCATTTTCTCATTTTTTCAGTTATTTGGATAAATCGTTCTCGCTCGGCACAACACGTCGGCATCGTGCAGCGAGGCAATCGTGTTTAGGCAATTCCACTTGATAAACTGCGTGGTTGTCGGGAGATACGATGTACCATTCGAGCAGTGATGTTTTTTTCATCGGAGAATTCAAGATAAATTGTTATTTTATGTGATAGATTGCAGAAAAAATGTAACTTTGCATCACAAAACCTAATAAACAACTTAACTTTATTACAAATGAAAAGGACATATCTACTATTCACCTGCGTGCTGGCTGCATTGATGATGACAGCCGCGCAATTCTCACAGGAGCAGGCAAAACAGACTGCAAAACAGTTTGTGGAACAAAAGGTCGACAAAATTGCCTCGATCAGTGACATTAAGGTATTGCCTATCGGGCAAGCACGGTCATTTGCAGCTAACAATGACTGTGAGGTGATGGCCTATGCTGTAAACCTGGGCAATAATGATGGCTTTGTGCTGGTTGTTGGCAATGACGAGAGCAATGATATCCTCGGCTATTGTGACCACGGCACTTTTGACGAGCAGCAGATGCCGACCAACATGCGGTCGTGGCTTGAAAGTTACATGGCCTGCGCCGCTGCCGTCAAGGATGTAAATACCGCTCGCTCACTTCGCTCGGCACCTGGTGTCCCGACCAAGACACCCATTGCGCCATTGCTCAAGTGCCAGTGGAACCAAGACGCTCCCTACAATGACCAGTGCCCGGTGATTGACGGCCAGCATTGTGCCACAGGTTGCACCAACACGGCAATGGCCCAGGTGATGTTCTATCACAAGTGGCCCGCAGGGACTACAGCTACCATCCCCAGCTATATCCCCAACAACAGTGGAGGCACCAACTACCCCACTCTGCCGGCCCTTGAGCCCACAACCTTCGACTGGAGCAAGATGTATCCTACCTACAAGAATGGCGAAGACGGCACCGAGGTGGCCCGTTTGTTTAAATATCTGGGCACGGCATCACTCACCAATTATGGTAAAGAGAGTGGCGCGACAGGCTATAATGCATTGCTGGGCATCATCAAGTATTTTGATTACGATGCCAGTGCAAGCACCGTGTGGCGTCGCCAGCGCAGCTACAACGAGTGGGTTGATATGCTCTATGCCGAGCTCCAGGCCAAGCGTCCGGTGATGTTCAGCGGCACCACGCCTGATGGAGCACACTCGTTTGTCGTTGACGGATATATGGAGGAAGACTTATTCCATGTGAACTGGGGCTGGGGCGGCTATAGCGACGGCTATTACAGAGTGCTGCTCATGGACCCTAACGAGCAAGGCATCGGTGGCAGCCCGAACAACGACAACTACTCCATGGATCAGGTTGCATTCTTTGGGGTCAAGCCCAATGAAGGCGGAACGGCAACGCCCTCCAAGCTGGCGGTGCTGACCAACTGGCTGCTTTATGATGCTCAAGGCACCTACACCTATGACACGCAAGGCTGGGAAAGCACCAGTCCCTTCTTCGAGGATGAAGGCTATCTTGTCTATGCGGTGATCGACTGCCATTCTTTTAATCCAGTTACAGGCGAGTTTGACCTCGGATGCCGGCTTGTGAAAGATGACGGCAGTGTGACAAGGGACTATCCTTGGGATGTTTCTGCCAAATTCATTCCCAATACCAGATGTGATGACCTTAAAAAGGACATGCACATCAATCCCATTGCCGATCCCGGATTAACCGACGGTGACTACAAGATGTATTTCATCAGCAAGCTGAAGACCTCCGACACGTGGCAAGTGGATGAGGGCAGCGAAAATCATTACATGAAGATTCATCTGGACCATGCCCACAATAATCTCACTGCCACGGCCGTGTCAAACGAGGCGAAACTGAGTGTGGAGGAGGTGAAATTCCGAACCACGACGCCCACTGTCGGAATACCTTGCGAACTGATGGTCACCGTGAAGAACGATGGCCCTGTTGCCTATCACGGTGACTTGGGCATCACCCAAGATGATGGATGGCTGGATGCCATAGGCTGTGACGTGGAGCCGGGACAGAGCATCGACGTCGGCCTCTCGTTCAAGCCCAAGAAGGCCGGTGACATGAAGTACTATGTGCAAGACAACCTAAACTTTGTTCTGTACACTGGAACCATGTCTATCGCCGAGATTAACCAGAGCAGCAACTGCGACCTCACCATCACTCACCAGGTCACCAATGCCGTGGGCACCGAGATTGCCGCTCCCAAGGCAAAGCTTGACCTCACTGTCACCAACAACAGCGACCAAGATTACTATGGGGCAATCTACATCTACTGCTATAGTTACACCGGTGACGAGGCCGAAATGGAACACACATCCTCTCCTGAGACTATCCCTGCCCACCAGACTGTGGTGCTGCACCGCGAGTCGCCCGAGCTTGCTGAAGGCGGACGCTACCGCTTCTCTACCATGTATATCAGAAATGGAGCCGAGATAGAACAAGACATACCAGAGGTTGACTACACAACGGTGCCTTTCTACTATACCTACGATGCCGAGGGCAAGGAAAGCACCAAACGCGCAACTGCCATTCTGCAGCCCGACGCAACGGAGTGTGCCATCGACGTGAGTGTAGCTCCCGAGGTGACAAGCGTCATCACAAGCGCCAATCCTAACCTGATCATCATTGCGTCGGATGACAGCCCCCTCGCGGGCGACAACGTCGTTAAGAACCTGCAGGCCCAGAACATCAAGCTCATCGACGGGTATCCATTCTTCACGCCAATTGATTTCAAGGCTCAGCACGTCAGCTACACACGCACTCCCGAGCGCTACTTCGACATCAAGAACGACAAGGGCTGGACCACTTTGGCCCTCCCGTTTGCCGCGACAAGTTGCCACGCCACCATCAACGGAGTTGACACGCCGCTCAGATGGTACACCGACGACAGCGATGGCGAGTTGATGGTCGTCTCCTTTAAGTATGAAAACGGCAGCGAACTGTTCTTTGGCTTTCCCGAAACCACATTGAACGCTTTCTATCCCTATCTGCTGGATGTTCCGTCAACATTGAATGAAAACACGTCGCTCATGAACGTCCCCATAACATTCAGCGCCGACAATGTAGACATGACTTTCCACAGCGCGGCCATTACCGGACTGGACTATAAGATGAAAAGCACCATGTCGCCCATCAAGGAAGAGAAGGACATTTATGTCCTCAATAGCGATGGATCGGCCTTCGTGCTCGGCACCCACTCGGTGAGCCCCTTCCACGCCTTCTGCGTGCCCATAGGTTCACAGACCCCCGCCGACCAGTTGCTGATTAAACTCACCTTTGATACAACCCCAACAGGCGTCAGCGAGATTCTTGACAATAAGGCAAACGACCTGCAAGGTCCTTACTACAACATCAATGGACAGCGTGTGTCTAGACCTGGCAAGGGCATCTACATTGTCAACGGAAAGAAGGTTATAGTTATGTAACCGACAGATATAGCAAATACTTTTGGAGAAGTGAGGATGAGTCATAATTCAGTTATGGCTCATCTTCTTTAATAACCGTTGCTGCTGTTATAACGTGCAATCACACGATGACCTTTTTGAATAAAAATGGTTGGAGAGAATCCAGAAAAAAACCAAACCGCCAAGGTGTTTTACAAATTAGTGCTATATTTGTTCCGGCATTAAAGATGTTCAATAGACCACAATAACGGATATTAAGCAGTTATACAATGGATTTCAAGGATAAAGTTGTCGTCGTGACAGGCGGGGCGCAGGGAATAGGACGTTGCATCGCCGATGAATTTCAACAGGCGGGCGCACACGTCTGCGTGATTGACAAGCAGCAGGGGGACCACTTCGTGGGTGATATCGCCGACAAGCAGGTACTGGAGCGGTTTGCCCGGGAGGTCATCAACAAATATGGCCGAGTGGATTGTCTCATCAATAATGCCCTGCCGCTGATGAAGGGAATCGACGAGTGCAGTTATGAGGAGTTCCAGTATGCCTTGAGCGTCGGCGTTACCGCCCCGTTCTACCTGTGCAAACTCTTCTCTCCCTATTTTGCCCAAGGGGCTGCCATCGTGAACATCTCCTCCTCGCGTGACCGCATGAGCCAACCCCAGACCGAGAGCTACACGGCCGCCAAGGGCGGTATTGCCGCCCTGACCCATGCGCTGGCCGTCAGCCTTGCAGGTCGCGTGAGGGTCAATTCCATCTCTCCGGGCTGGATAGACACGGCCTATACGGTCTTTCAAGGGCCCGATGCCACACAGCAACCCGCCGGGCGCGTGGGCAATCCCATGGACATTGCCAACATGGTGATGTACCTCTGTTCCGACAAGGCAGACTTCATCACGGGCGAGAACATCTGCATCGACGGCGGCATGACCCGCCAGATGATTTACCATGGCGATCATGGCTGGAAGTTAGAGCAATAAGATAAAACGAATCATATATGAAACTGAAGAGTGTATTGATCATGTTGTTGTCCTTCATCGGTATTGTGCAAGCCCAAGAGGCGCGAATGATGTTTGTCGGGACATATACCGACGGCGGCAGCAAGGGCGTCTATTCTTATCGGTTCAATCAGGAGACCGGCGAAGCCAAGCTTCGGGATTCTCTGGAGATGACTAATCCGTCCTACTTGACCCTATCTCGGGACGCACGACTGATATATGTAGTCAGCGAGACCCATGACGACAAGGCATCACTCAACATCGTCAGAATAACCGAGAACGGCGGAATGCGCCTTATCGATACGGCTCCGACCGAGGGTATGGACCCGTGTTATGTGGCAACCAATGGCGACCTGGCCATCACCGCCAATTACTCAGGAGGCACGATGAGCGTGTTCAGGCTGGAACAGTGCGGAACACTTGCCAAGCTCGCCACGAAATTCCCGGGAGCGACAGGTGGTCCCGACCCGGCACGACAGCAGGCACCCCACGTTCACTGTGCCTGCTTCACACCCGACGGGAAATATGTGCTGGCCACGGACTTCAGCGCAGACCGTATCCTGTCGTTCCGCATCGAGGGGCAAAATGTAATAGACAACGGCGTGGCCGCTTATGTCAGCGCAGATTCCGGACCTCGCCACCTGACATTCAGCAACGATGGCCGTTTTGCCTATCTGATGAGTGAACTATCGGGCAAGGTGACGGTATTCGCCTATCACGAAGGCCGGTTAGAGGCGCTCCAGGAAATCGTCTCGGATAGCGTGGAGGCAAGAGGCGGAGCAGATATACATCTGAGTCCCGACGGCAGATTTCTGTATTCCAGCAATCGTCTGAAAGCCGAGGGCATCGCCATCTTTGCCGTCGATAGCGAGACAGGGCTACTCACGCGCATCGGATACCAGCCCACAGCAGCCCATCCCCGCATGTTCAACATCACGCCCAACGGCCGTTTCCTGCTGTGCTGCTGCCGCGACAGCAACAAAATCCAAGTCTTCCGGCGCGACGCCGACACAGGACTCCTCACCGACACCCATCAAGACATCCTCCTCAGCCGCCCCGTCTGCGTCCAATTCTTCTAGAGCGAGAAAAGGGGGATACAATGTACCCCCCTCATGTAGTATGACAAGAATCTTCAACAGTTCTTACAAGCTGTCAATCACCTATTAATTGCCAAGTCACTTCTTCTGGATCCAGAGGTCGTAGTAGCGGGATTCGCCTTGGCCGAAGTTGCCGCCGGTGGACTTGAGTTTCCACTTCGAGACGTCGGTCCAGGATTCACGCGGCAGCTCGGTTCCGCCAATGGTGATTGACTTGATATATATATACATGGGCACTATCAGTTCTTCACGGTAGAGGCCATGCCATTCATGTTGCGACCACAGCAACTGGCTGGGAGCCAGAACGGCTACGAGACAACTGTCGTCCTCGTGGTGAACTGTCAGGGTGTCATTCACCTGGATTGTATAACCGTGATAGTTCGATAACATAATTTCCTTGTAGAAGGTCACCTCTACGGTGTCCGTCGACATGTTGCGGATCTTGTACTCCACCGACGACAAGGGATCGCACGAGCACAACATCACTGTCGCCACGATGACTGCAAGCAAGGATGTAAAGCCAGGAATTCTCATCTTTATTTATAATGTATCTACATAATGTATCTACTGGGTAGTATAAATACAAATTACGCTAATCAAACGAAAGGCTGTCATGCATTTGTTTCGTTTTATTAGCGTAATCTGCTGTTATTGGCCAGTCTTGTATCAGTCGATACCGTTCCTGTCCTTGTAGATGACCTTAGCCGCCTCGGCCACTATTTCGATGGGCGTTCCGGCAGGGATGATGCTCTCGGTCGAGGCCATGTCAGGATTGGAATACTGGTCGATGATGTTACCATCCTCGCTATAGACCGACACCTGCACGATGTTGAATTTGTTCCAGTCGTCGGTGAACTTGTAGAGCGTGAGCTTATAGGCCACGGTCTGGTCATAACCACGGTCGCGGGTATAGTAGGCACGTGACTCGGGCAGGTCAAACGAGTTGCGTACCCACACGAGGAAGCTCTTCCCACGGTCAGATGTCGTAATATCAGGGTTCACAGCAAGTGTCTCTCCCCCATCAGACCAAACGGAAAACCAGTCGGCGGCATGAGCAGTGGGGGCAACAACAAACAGCGCCATCAGCGCTACCAGTGTCATAAAGAATTTCTTCATTGTCTATCGTAAATAATATTAAAACGTTTTACCTGGGCGGCAAAGGTATAAATAAATCATCAGATAACTGCAAAAAACGGGAAACTTTTGCTGCCTTAATACCGAAAATATATTCCAGAACTAATGATTTTTAGCAATCGTCAGATAAAAAAATTTAAATAATGTCTAAATTATTTGCACAATTCAACCTAAAGGCATACCTTTGCACCAATATGATACTTTTTTCCTAGCAAGGCAGCTTCGTCGTGAGACGAGGCGCTTTTTTTATCTGCACCAGTTCTTGAGCCACGGCGCCGTCTGGTTGATGACAGCCAATCATTTGACAAACTAACAGCATCTGACATCAATAGCAGGGACTACCGTGGCCAGAGAGACAAAAACGACCTACAAATCACCTATGATACAAACAAAAATGTTTTTTTGTTTGGCATTTCGCCCAATTTGTTCTAATTTTGTCAGTTTGAAAATAAACAATTAATCATCAACCTTATAAACCGAACCAAGTATGTTTGACGAGAAATTATTACAGGAAGTGACCGCTAAGGCCCAGACGTGGCTCAGCGAGAGTTATGATGAGCAGACACGCGCCGAGGTGCAGGCAATGCTCGATGCAGAGGACAAGACCGAACTTGTGGAGTCGTTCTACAAGATCCTCGAGTTTGGAACCGGTGGCCTGCGCGGCATCATGGGTGCTGGCTGCAACCGCATGAACATCTACACGGTGGGCAGCGCCACTCAAGGTCTTGCCAACTACCTGAAAGAGGCGTTCAAGGACCTTCCTCAGATTTCGGTTGTCGTTGGTCACGACGTGCGCAACAACAGCCGCCTGTTTGCCGAGACGGTTGCCAATATCTTCAGTGCCAACGGTATCAAGGTGTATTTGTTTGAGGGTCCCCGCCCCACTCCCGAAGTCAGCTATGCCATCCGTCGCCTGGGCTGCCAGAGCGGTGTGAACATCACGGCTTCGCACAACCCCAAGATCTACAACGGCTACAAGGCCTACTGGGACGACGGTGCCCAGGTTGTTGCTCCCCACGACGTGAACATCATCAAGAACGTCAATGCCATCGAGGACGTCCGTGACATCAAGTTCAACGGCAACCCCGACCTGATCCAGATCATCGGCGAGGATGTTGACGCTCCCTACATCGAGGACATCTACTCCCTCTCGCTCAACCCCGAGGTCAACAAGAAGTACCACGACATGAAGATCGTCTATACGCCCATTCACGGCGTAGGTCGTTACATGGTGCCCCGCTCGATCGAGCGCTGGGGATTTGACAACATCATCCACGTGCCCGAGCAGGACGTGATGAGCGGCGACTTCCCCACTGTGGATTCTCCCAACCCCGAGATGCCCAGCGCCATGGCCATGGCTATCAAGAAGGCCGAGGAAGTGGATGCCGACGTGGTACTCGCCAGTGACCCCGACGCCGACCGCATCGGCCTGGTCATCAAGAACACCAAGGGCAAATATGAGCTCGTGAACGGTAACCAGATCCAGATCATCTTCCTCTACTACCTGATGGTCCGCAACCGCGAGTTGGGCCGCCTGACCGGCGACGAGTACATCGTCAAGACCATCGTTACCAGCGAGACCATCGCCAAGATTGCCCGCAAGGAGAACATCAAGATGTTTGACTGCTTCACCGGCTTCAAGTGGATCGCTACCGTGATGCGCGAGATGGAAGGCAAGGGACGCTACCTGGGCGGTGGCGAGGAGAGCTACGGCTTCTTGCCCGAGACGTTCGTTCGTGACAAGGACGCTGTTTCGTCCATCCCCCTGATGTGCGAGATCGCAGCCTGGGCCAAGGACAAGGGCATGACCCTCAACGACTTGTTCATCGACCTGTACATCCACTACGGCTACAGCAAGGAGCGCGGCATCAGCGTCGTTCGCCCCGGTAAGAGTGGCGCCGACGAGATTGCACGGATGATGGTCAACTTCCGTGAGAACCCGCAGCAGACCATCGACGGCTCGCCCGTGGTACTCATCAAGGACTTCTTGAAACTCGAACAGCGCGACATGCGCACCGGCGAGGTGACCAAACTCGTCATGCCCGCCACCAGCAACGTGCTGCAGTACTACACCGAGGACGGCACCAAGGTATCCATCCGTCCCTCGGGCACCGAGCCCAAGATCAAGTTCTACATCGAAGTGCATGACACCCTCGACAAGAAGGAGAACTACGACGCCAAGAACGAATGGGCCGACGCCAAGATCGACCGCATCTGCGAGTCCCTCGGCATCGCCTGATGAGTTAGGAGTTAGGAGTTAGAAGTTAGAAGTTATTGGCTGCTAAATTCACAGACTAACAGCTAATGGCTAACAGCTAAAGGCTAACGGCAACAGCTAACAGCTAATGGCTAAAGGCTAACAAAGTAAACCATTAATATCAACCAAATAACAAACAATTTTAAAAACAACATTTTATGTCAGAAAAGATTCAGACTTTGAGAGATTCTGCAGGAATGCGCTGGACGGCGCTGTTGTTGCTCGCATTGGGCATGTTCTGCAGCTACATTTTCATGGACATCCTGTCGCCCATCAAGGACTTGATGCAGGATTACCGTGGTTGGAATTCATCCGCTTTCGGTACTGAGGAAGGCGCTGAGGTATTCCTCAACGTATTCGTTTTCTTCCTGATTTTTGCCGGTATCATCCTCGACAAGATGGGTGTGCGCTTCACCGCGCTGCTCTCGGGTGCCGTGATGCTTATCGGTGCCATTATCAAGTGGTATGCCGTGACCGATGCCTTTATCGGTACCGGCCTTGAGACCTGGTTCAACAACCACCTGAACTACATCCCCATCTTTGACGAGCTGGGTGTATCGCCCTTCTACGAGGGCATGCCCGCCAGCGCCAAGCTTGCAGCCTGCGGCTTCATGCTCTTCGGCTGCGGTGTTGAGATGGCAGGTATTACCGTCAGCCGTGGTATCGTGAAGTGGTTCAAGGGCCGTGAGATGGCATTGGCTATGGGTAGCGAGATGGCATTGGCCCGTCTGGGTGTTGCCACCTGTATGATCTTCTCGCCCTACTTCGCCAAGTTGGGCGGCAATATCAGCGTAAGCCGCGCCGTTGCCTTCGGTGTAGTACTGATGTGCATCGCCCTGATCATGTTCATCGTTTACTTCTTCATGGACAGCAAGCTGGACAAGCAGACCGGTGAGGCCGAGGAGAAGGACGATCCGTTCAAGGTGAGCGACATCGGCAAGATCCTTACCAACAAGGGTTTCTGGCTGGTATCGCTGCTGTGCGTGCTCTACTACAGCGCCATCTTCCCCTTCCAGAAGTATGCCGTTAACATGCTGCAGTGCAACCTCACATTCTCGGAGGTTGATCCCAACTCATTCTGGGCCAGTGAGAGTCTGACCATCTATCAGTACATCATCATGCTTATCATCGCCGCTACTGCCTTCATGAGCAACTTCATGAAGAACAAGGGTGCCAAGTATGGTCTGTTGTGTGTATCGGTTATCGCTCTGATTTGCTACTGCTACATGGGTTACATGCGCCAGAGCGCCGAGAGCGTCTTCGCCGTATTCCCCTTGCTCGCCGTGGGTATCACCCCCATCCTGGGCAACTATGTTGACCACAAGGGTAAAGCCGCCTCGATGCTCGTGCTGGGCTCGTTGCTGCTCATCGCTTGCCACTTGACGTTTGCCTTCATTCTGCCGATGTTCAAGGGCAGCACCGCTTCTGGCTTCATCGTGGCTTACATCACCATTCTGGTGCTGGGTTCGTCGTTCTCGCTCGTTCCCGCCGCCTTGTGGCCCAGCGTTCCCAAGCTGGTGGATGCCAAAATCATCGGTAGCGCTTACGCACTGATTTTCTGGATCCAGAACATCGGTCTGTGGCTCTTCCCCATCCTCTACGGCAAGATGCTCGACTCTACCAACCCCGCAGGAACCGCTGCGACCGAGCTGAACCACACTGTACCTCTGGCCATGTTTGCCGGTCTTGGTCTGCTCGCTCTGCTCATCGGTCTCTACCTCAAGGTGGTTGACCGCCAGAAGCACCTCGGCCTCGAGGAGCCCAACATCAAGCCTGAGTAACAGGTTCTCTGTGCTATGGCTCTGCCATAGCCTCTAAACAATAACATTAATGGGGGCACTTGTTGCCGCAAGTGCTCCCATTGTTTTATCAAAACTGAAACAACACCATGAGAGATCAAATCAAAGAAACGATTGCTACCAAGGCGTGGGCACGGTGGACCGTGCTGGCGATTGTGTCGTTCACGATGATGGCGGGCTACGTCGTCGCCAAGGAGATGTCCCCGCTACAGTTCATGCTCGAGAAGGCCGTCCAGGACGGTGGCATGGGCTGGACAAGTGGCGAATTCGGTATCTTTGCCGGATCACGCGGATTCTTTAACGTTTTCCTGCTGATGCTCTTCGTGGGCGGCGTCATCCTCGACAAGATGGGCGTGCGTTTCACGGGCATTCTCTCGTGTGTGCTTATGCTGGCGGGTGCAGCCGCCGTCTATGGTGTCATCACCTACACCTCGCCCGACCCGATGTGGAACGTGCCCCTCCTGGGTACCGTCAAGCGCCAAGTGGCGTTGGCGGCTCTGGGATTCGCCTTCTTCGGCATCGGCTATGAGATGTGCGGCATCACGGTGTCCAAGGTCGTCGTGCGCTGGTTCTCGGGCAAAGAAATGGCGCTTGCTATGGGCTTGCAGGTGGCCATGGCACGCCTAGGTACCGCACTGGCATTGGGCTTCAGTCCTATCATTGCCCTCAAGTGGGGTCTACCCCGCCCCATCCTCATCGGCGTTTTCAGTGTCGGCGTGGGCCTTATCGCCTACCTTTATTATTGCACGATGGACCGCCGCCTCGACAAGGAACAGGGCAAACAAGACACGGCTCAAGGCGACGACGAACAATTCCACTTCTCGGACATGCTGATCACCATCAAGAATCCGGGTTTCTGGCTCATCACCCTGCTGTGCTTGTTCTATTACTCGGCGCTCTACCCCTTCCTGGACTTCGCCACCAAGCTGATGATTTCCAAATATGGTGTCGATAGCCATCTTGCAGGTCTGATTCCCGCCATCCTGCCGTTCACCTCGATCGTACTGACACCGCTCTTCGGCGGCTGGTGCGACAAGAAAGGCCGCGGCGCCACGATGATGCTCATCGGCAGCGTGATGCTCACGGTCGTGCTCATCGTGTTTGCCATGCCGGGCAGCGCTAGCTGGCTCGCCGTGACGCTGATGTGCGTGCTGGGCATCGCCTTCTCGCTGTTGCCCGCCGCCCTGTGGCCTGCCGTGCCCAAAATCGTGCCGATGAAGCAGCTCGGCACCTCCTACTCCATCATCTACTACATCCAGAACATCGGCCTGATGCTCATCCCCGTGCTCATCGGCAAGGTGCTGGAGCGCGACACCGTCGGCGAACAGGTGGATTACACCCATTCACTCATCATCTTCGCCATCATCGGCGTGGGCGCCATCGTCACTTCCAGCCTGCTGCTGTGGATGGACCGCAAGCGCCACTACGGCCTGGAACAACCCAACATCTCATCGCCGGAATAATCACACTGAGGCACGAAGAGGCCAAGTTTTAGTATTAACAATTATTAGAATAGTATGCGATTCCGACATTTAACCATCATTGCCTTGTTGCTGGCGTTTTTCCTTGCCGGCGGGCAGCAGACTTCAGCACAGAACAAAAGACAAAACGCAATCGGTATGGAAGAAATCGTTCTTGACAACATCCTGGCTCGTACCAGTATCCGCTCCTATCAGGACCGCCCTGTGGAGCAAGACAAAATCGAGAAATTGCTGCGCGCCGGCATGGCAGCACCGTCGGCCGTCGATAAGCGCCCGTGGCACTTTGTCGTTGTGACCGACAAGCAAGTGCTTCAAGGCCTGGCCGAAGCCAATCCCAATGCGGGCATGGCTGCCCACGCGCCGCTGGCCATCGTCGTGTGCGGAGACAAGACCAAGGCGTTGACGCGCGTTCCCGACTACTGGGTTCAGGATGTCGCCGCTGCCACCGAGAATATCCTCCTTGCCGCCCAAGGCATGGGTCTGGGAGCCGTATGGACGGGCACCTATCCTGTGGCCGACCGTGTCGAAAAGGTGGCCAAGGTGATCAACCTGCCCGAACACATCGTCCCCTTCTGTACCATCGTCATCGGCTATCCCGAGCGCTACCAGGCCCCCAAGGACAAGTGGGACGAGGGCAATATCAGCTACAATACCTACGGCGGCTCTAAGCCAGCCACCGTGGATCCCGAACCCGCCTTCCATGAGTTCGACGTGAACGAGGACTTCATGCTCAATCCGTTCAACTACTTTTCCCAGCCTGGCGGACTGCTCGTGTGCGCCGGTAACCGCGACAAGAGCAACGCCATGACCATCGGTTGGGGCGCACTGGGCACGCTCTGGGGACATGGCACCAACACGGTCACCGTCTATGTCGCCGAGAAGCGTTACACCCGCGAGTTCATGGAGATTAGCGACTATTTTACCATCATGACCTTCAAGGACATGAACGGGCTGCGCTACATGGGCACCAAGAGCGGACGCGACGGCGATAAGGCCGCGGCATTGGGCCTGCATGTAGCCTACACCGAGAACGGCACCCCCTACTACGAGGAAGCCGAGTGCGTCATCGAGTGCAAGAAAATGTACACCCAGGAGTTTGATCCCGCCAACTTCAACGACGACGTCCCACGCGATTTCTACGACAGATTCAGCGCCGGTTACCACACCCTCTACATCGGCAAGGTCGTCAAAGCCCTGAAAAAGCCCTGAAGAAGTAGAAACCAAATAGCAAACATAACACCACGCTAAGGCGCTAAGCCGCTAAGTTTATATAATCATTCTTAGCGGCTTAGCGCCTTAGCACGGGTATCGTGTAGGGATGTTTACTGGCGGTGGATGACGCTGCCGCTGGCCTGATGGGTGGCGAGGACGAGCAACTCGGCGACCTGTACATGAGGCGGAGCACTCACGGCGAAAGCGACGCACTCGGCAATGTCCTGACCCGTCAACGGCTGGATGCCCTTATAGACGTTGTCGGCACGCTCCTTGTCCCCGTGGAAACGGGTGACCGAGAAGTTGGTCTCGACCAGGCCAGGCTTGATGTTGGTCACGCGCACGCAGGTGTGGGCTACATCGATGCGCAGACCGTCGCTCAGGGCCTTCACGGCCGACTTTGTGGCGCAATAGACGTTACCACCACCGTAGGCGGCATCACCAGCGACGCTGCCGATGTTCACCACATGGCCACGGTCACGCTTCACCATGCCGGGAACGATGAGGCGGGTCATCGTCAGCAGACCCTTGATGTTGGTGTCGATCATCGTGTCCCAGTCCTCGTAATTGCCCTCGTACTCAGGCTCAAGGCCCCAGGCACCGCCGGCATTGTTGACGAGCACATCTATCTCTTGCCACTCCTCGGGCAGACTCTGGATAGCGGTTGCAGCCGCCTCGCGGTCACGCACGTCAAATTCGAGCGTTACCACCCCCACACCCAGGGCAGAGAGCTCTCGTGCCAGAGCATCCAGACGGTCGGCCTTACGGCCTGTAATAATCATGTTATAGCCAATCATGGCCAGTTTGCGCGCACAGGCCTCACCGATGCCACTTGTCGCGCCAGTCACTAAAGCGATCTTGTTCATTTCGTTGTTGATTCAATTATTAGATTCACGTTTTTCTGCGGAGCAAAGATAGTACAATTCTTTCAATGGGGCAAGAAGGCTATTGCATGGCCAGGGTGTCTGCCTTAACGGTCTCGAAGGAAAGGTCTGTCAAGATGAGGCGTTTATCAAGCCTTGGCTCCAATGGATACTGATTTCCATCGCTGGCCAGCATGGTGGACATCGTTTTGACAGTGGGTTGCATTGCACGATATCGGGGCATGCACCGGCCGATGGTACCACCGACGTAGGACGGGTCGCAGATCAGGTAATAGTCCTTGCCATAGTAATAGCCATTACCACGTGGATTGCAGTCGGTGAAGCGCACAGCCGTGCACTCATGTCCCGGATAGTGGACAAACTGCACATCCAATCCCAGCAATGACTGAATCAAGAAAGCATACAGGATTGAGCGGTCCTCGCAGTCGTTATTATCATAATAGAAACTCTCCTCCACAAAATTGATTTTTTCCTCGCCATACTGATCAATGTCCTCCTCGTAGCCAAACACATACTGCACGAAATGCAACAAGGCGTCAGCAGCATCACACTGGCTCATGTCAGCAAGCTGGGGCGTCAACTGACCCAATATCTCATCATGGAACTGCGGCAACACGACCGACGTGGCATAGCACTGCAGGTTCATGAGCGGGTAACTCCTCAGCATCCTGATAACGGCAGCATCAATCGAACAGGCGACATGTATGATTCCGTCATCGTAGTCACACAGCTTGTTCTCGTCGGACGACACCTTCAAGGCCTTGTCGGTGAACAACAAACTGAAGACACGCCCCTTGCCGGCATCCTTCCTGGATGGATCACAAGGATACACCACTGACCGCTCGTCAAGGTCGGCTTTCAGCGCGTCAAAGAACAGGTAGTAATCCTTATCGCCGATTCTGATAAAACTATGCTCGTACACCTCCTGGTCGAAAGGCACCAGCAGCAGCAACTGCCGCTCGGTGCGCGCCAGACGCACGTCATAGCCCATTTTTACCAACAACAAATGCTCCAGCAACACTCGGTCTGTCGGCGAAGCATCACACAACAAGCCATCAACATAATCCCTCACGAGCTGGAACACGAACCAGTCATTCAGTCCCATCTGCTCTGACAGCGTCTGAAGCGAGGAAATAGCAGGTGTCACGTCACGCTTCTGATACTCACGCCACGCTTGGGAAACGTCATTATCGCGCACCGATTTCACCTTGACGGCGTCAAGCGTGGCGGCGCACAGCGACTGGCCATAAAACGGGAATTCCAATTCTGACGAGGCGGGTTGCCCTAGCCCTCCGGCAGCAAGCTGCAGCGGTATCGCGCACAGCAGAAAGAGCATCAATATCTGGCAATATGAATGTATAGATTTCATCACAACTTAGGTATTTATTTTTATCCGCTGCAAATTTATCAATTTATCCGAATAAAAACAAGCATTAATGGGAATATTTTTAGATACTGCAATAATAAAAAAACAAATAACTGACAACAATGAACCGAAAACTTATAACTGAAAACCAAAAACTGAAAACTTTTTACTACCTTTGCACCCAAATTTAATAAGGCATATGCAGAACATTCGCAACGTGGCCATCATCGCACACGTCGATCATGGCAAAACAACACTGGTAGACAAGATGTTAGCGGCAGGTAACCTGTTCCGCGACAACCAAAACATGGGTACTCAGATCCTGGACAGCAATGACCTGGAGCGTGAGCGAGGCATCACCATCCTGTCCAAGAACGTGTCCATCTCCTATAACGGCTACAAGATCAACATTATCGACACCCCGGGGCATAGCGACTTCGGCGGCGAGGTGGAGCGCGTACTCAACATGGCCGACGGCTGCCTGCTGCTCGTGGACGCCTTTGAGGGGCCCATGCCTCAGACACGCTTTGTTCTGCAGAAAGCCCTGCAGCTGGGCCTCAAGCCCATCGTGGTGATCAACAAGGTCGATAAGCCCAACTGCCGCCCCGACGAGGTGCAGGAGATGGTCTTTGACCTGATGTGCAACCTCGATGCCACCGAGGACCAGCTGGACTTCCCCACCATCTTCGGCTCAGCTAAGGAAGGCTGGATGAGCACCGACTGGCAACAACCCACCGACAACATCACCGCCGTGCTCGACGCCATCATCAAGTACATCCCTGAGCCCGAGATGCTCGAGGGTGATGCCCAGATGCTCATCACGTCACTGGACTACAGCAGCTACGTGGGCCGTATCGCCGTGGGCCGCGTGCACCGCGGCACGCTCAAGGACGGCATGGAGGTCGCCCTGTGCAAGAAAGACGGTGAGGTGGCAAAGCAGAAGATCAAGGAGCTACGCACCTTCGAGGGCATGGGACAGAAGCATGTCGAGAGCGTCAGCAGCGGCGACATCTGCGCCATCATCGGCCTGGAGGGCTTCGAGATCGGCGATACCGTCACCCTGCCCACCAATCCCGAGCCGCTGCCCCGCATCGCGATTGACGAGCCCACGATGTCGATGCGCTTCTGCATCAACGACTCGCCCTTCTTCGGCAAGGACGGCAAGTATGTGACCTCGCGCCACATCTGGGACCGCCTGCAGCGCGAGCTGGACAAGAACCTGGCCCTGCGTGTCGAGCGCACCGAGGGCGAGGACGCCTGGAACGTCTATGGCCGTGGCGTGCTGCACCTGTCGGTCCTCATCGAGGAGATGCGCCGCGAGGGCTACGAACTCCAGGTGGGACAGCCGCAGGTCATCATCAAGACCATCGACGGCGTGAAGTGCGAGCCCATCGAGGAACTGAGCATCAATGTGCCCGAGGAATACTCCAGCAAGATGATTGACCTGGTTACCCGCCGCAAGGGTGAGATGACCATGATGGACACTCAGAACGACCGCATCCACCTCCAGTTCAAGATACCGTCACGCGGCATCATCGGCCTGCGCACCAACGTGCTGACAGCAAGCGCCGGCGAGGCCATCATGTCTCACCGCTTCCTGGCCTACGAGCCCTGGAAGGGTGACATCGCACGCCGCACCAACGGTTCGCTGGTAGCCATGGAAGGCGGCACCGCCTATGCCTATGCTATCGACAAGCTGCAGGACCGCGGCCGCTTCTTCATCTTCCCCCAGGAGGATGTGTATGGCGGTCAGGTCGTCGGCGAGCACACCAAGGAGAAAGACCTCGTCATCAACGTCACCAAGTCCAAGAAGCTGACCAACATGCGCGCCAGCGGTGCCGATGACAAGGTGAAGATCGTACCCCCCATCGTGTTCAGCCTGGAGGAAGCACTCGAGTACATCAAGGCCGACGAATATGTGGAAATCACCCCCAACCACATCCGCATGCGCAAAATCATCCTCGACGAACTCGAGCGCAAGCGCATCGCCAAGGCCAACGGCCAGGATGAAGACTGACGCTTCGCCTGCACTCTAAACGAATTATTATAGGGTCGCCTATTCTGGCGGCCCTGTTTTTTTTATTTACAATGCATTTTTTACCCCAAAAACACATTATAAAATTAATCAGAATTTTATACCTTTGCACATTCGGTGTATAACTGCCCACAACGTTGAATATCTATTCAAATCAAGTCATGACGTTCAAGCAACTGTTTAACAAATTCAAGAGGAGCCATTATCGCAACTCCATATCGGCCATTGCACTCATCCTGCTCGCGGGTGCACTTATCGAACTCATTTCGCTTGCTCAGTACAACTATGCCCACAACATGGTTGAGGAAGGGCTGGATTACCGCGCTGAGAACGAGATGACCTTAAAGGCGGTGCTTGTAAAGAGCATACTCAAGTCCCACGAGGCTATGGTGCGCAACTACCTGTGGCCTGTCCAGCACCAACTCAAGAATCCCGATGCTATCCCCAAAATCCTCAAACGACTCGTTTCGTCCAATGATGACGTGATGACTTGTTTTGCAGCATTTACACCGGAGTATTATCCCAACCGTTCACGGCTGTTTGAGCCAGTGGCGATCCGTCAAGGTGACAGTATCTATACCAAGCAAGTAGCCAGTGACATGCACGATTACACTCAACGCGAGTATTACTATAAAGCCGTCCTGAACAATACACCCTCATGGAGCGACCCCTATCTGGATACCGATGGATGCGGCAAGGTCGTCACCACCTATGCATTGCCTCTCACCGACGAGAACGGCAAAACCGTTGGCACACTCGGCATCGACCTGTCGACCGAGGGCATCATCGACACCTTGAACACCAGACATAATTATCCCTCCACCTTTTACCTGCTACTCACCGAAGACGGAAAACTCATCTCCAAGCCCGACACGAGCCATACCAAGCAAAGTGATGTAGAGGCTGTCGTGAAAATGATTAACGACAGCACCTGCGAGCGCGAGCCCAGCAGTTCGGGTCGAAGCAAAGTCATCACCTTCAAAGACAAAAAGAAGGGCACGGGATATGCTTACCATGCCTTTATGAAAGGCCAACCCCACTGGCAGGTGGTGATGGTGTGCTATGACAAAGAGGTTTACAGCAAACTCAATGACATGCGTCGCAACATGCTGCTGCTCATGCTTGGAGCCTTCTCGCTGTTAGGATTCATCCTGTACCGCGTACACCAGTACGTGAAACGCTTGCATGAATCCAGATTGAACAAGGAGCGCACGGACAGTGAACTGCACGTCGCCCAGAAGATTCAGAGCGAGATGCTGCCCCACAGCGACATCACGCGGCCCGACATTGACGTGAGTGGAAAACAGGTCTCAGCGCTGGAAGTGGGCGGCGACCTGTATGACTACTTCATCCGCGACGAGAAGCTTTACTTCTGCATCGGTGACGTGAGCGGCAAGGGCGTGCCGTCATCGCTGGTGATGGCTGTCGTTCATTCCCAGTTCCGCAGCATCGCCAAGCATGAGAGCAGTCCCTCTCGCATCATGTCGAGCATCAACGAGATGGCCTGTGAAGGCAACGAGACCAATATGTTCGTCACCTATTTCGTAGGCGTGCTTGACCTGCCCACGGGCCGCCTGCGCTACTGCAATGCCGGCCATGACGCTCCACTGATCATCGACCATGGCGTGTCCCTCCTGCAAGTGAATGCCAATCTGCCAATAGGCTTGTTCAATGACTTCAGCTTTACCTCGCAGGAATATCAGCTGCCTCAGGAAACCACCTTGCTGTTTTACACCGACGGCTTGACCGAGACTGCCGATGCAGCGCACAACTTGTTCGGACTGCAGCGCATCATCAACACCGCTCAAGATAGTCTGGAAAAGGGCAAGACCACACCGGCAGAGCTGATGGCTTGCCAATATGAGGCGTCACTGCAATTTGCTAACGGCACACAGCAGAGTGACGACTTGACGATGCTGGCCATCCACTACCACCGTCCAGACGAGCCACTGACAATGGAAGAGAGCATCTCGCTGACAAACGACGTGAAACAAGTTCCCGAATTGAACCAATTCGTCAAATCGGTGGCCACCCGATTAAACCTTGAGTCGTCAGTTTCGTCTCAACTGATGCTGGCGGTTGAGGAGGCTGTGGTCAATGTGATGAACTATGCCTACCCCATCGGCTGCACGGGAGATATCAGAGTGGATGCTAAAGCGACACAGAAATGGCTGAAATTCATCATTACTGACAAGGGCAAGGCATTTGACCCGACACAAAACAACAATGCCGACATCACGCTCAATGCCGAGGAGCGGCCCATCGGAGGCCTGGGCATCCTGCTGGTGCAGCAGCTGATGGACACCATCAACTATGAGCGCGTCGACGGCAAGAATGTGCTCACGCTAAAGAAGAATATACAATCTTGAAATAATAACCATTAATCAATAACAATCTGACAAATGAAAACGACAATTGAAGAACTTGACGAGAAGATCATCGTCACCATGATTGGCTCGCTCGACACCGCAGCCGCTATCGAAACCGAACAGGCACTGAAACCCATCACTGCCGAGGGTACTGCCAAGGATATCGTGTTTGAATGTAAGGATCTGGAGTATATCGCATCCAGTGGCCTGCGCATTCTGCTCGACGTGCTCAAGAAGACCAAGGCCAAGGGCAAGACCGTCACCTTGCGTAACATGAATGATGACATCAAAAACGTGTTCCAGATTACCGGGTTCATCAACTTGTTTGAGTTTGAGTAAATGACCCATGGACATGAAACGCATGAATATCAGGCTATGGCTGCTGGCAGCCATAGCCATACCTGCGCTATTGGCAACGGGCCAGACATCGACTGATACCATTCCCGCTCCCAAAAACCAGTTCAGCATCGATTTGCAGTTCCTGGGACGTGGCGAGGCCCGATATGGCGGCATGCCGCAGTCGCCCATTGAGGAAGAAGAAGAGGAGGAAACTGAGAACCCAAAGGTGCCCACCTCCAATTTCGTGCTCAGCCGCGCTCGTCTTCCCATCTACTTCAAGCGAGACTGGCTCGAAACCCTCGTCACCCCGCAGCACTCTGGCGTGTGGGGACAAGCGGGCAAGGGTTCCTTCAACCTGCATGAGGCCTGGGTGAAGATGACCACTCGTTTCGGCATGTTTGCCCAAGTGGGACGTGTGGCGCTCAACTATGATGACGAACGTATCATCGGCTCTGATGACTGGGCAATGGCTTCATCTTCCCACGACATTTTGCGACTGGGTTATGAAGGTCACGGCCACAAGGGCCACATCATTCTGGCCTATAATCAGAATGCTAATGTGATGGCTACCGGCGGTTCCATCTACGAGAACGGCGGACAGCCCTACAAAACCATGCAGACGGCGTGGTATCACTATGATGTACCGCGTTTCCCGCTGGGTGTCTCGTTGCTGTTCATGAACATCGGCATGCAGAGTGAATTGAATAATAACCGTGACAGAACATGGTTCCAACACCTGGCGGGTGGATATATGTCGTTCAAGCCCAATCACTGGAAGGCCGAGGCGGCCTATTACAAGCAGTTCGGCAAGAACGAGCATGGCATTAAGATCGACGCATGGATGGCAAGTGGTAAGGTCACCTATATACAATCACCGAGATTCAATGTCACAGCGGGTTATGACTACCTGAGCGGTGACAAGTATTTTGCCGTGCCCACCGGGGGCAACATCGGCATGACGCATCACGATGTCATTAAGGGATTCAGTACGGTCTATGGCTCCCACCATCAGTTCTACGGAGCAATGGACTTCTTCTATGTGAGCGCCTATCATCACGGGTTCACCCCAGGCCTTCAGAATGCCTACATCGGCAGTACTTACAGCCCGTTGAAGAACATGATGCTCAATGCCAGTTACCACTACTTTGCCATAGCCACTAACCTCACCGATATGGAAAAGACCCTCGGTCACGAGATTGAGTTTGGGGTCGGCTATAGCATTCATCGCGACGTGAATGTCTCTGCAGGAGCCTCCTTCATGTGGGGCGGCGAGACCATGGAACGACTGAAACGTTCCACTTCAAATAACAGCCTGCGATGGGGATACATCACGCTTGCTGTCAACCCGCGCATCTTCAGTACCAAATGGTAATAACTCTAATCTATAAACAAACAACATGAAATTATCTGCACCCTTATCAACCTCCCAATACGGAATCTATGTGGAATGTGTAAACCACCAGGGAGAACCTTGCTATAATTTGCCTTTCTATTATGTACTCGACCGTTCGCTGGATGGCCAGAGGCTGCTAGATGCCGTTAAGACGGCATTTATGGCTCACCCCACGCTGTTCACCCGAATCGAGTTGGGCGAAGACGGAGAGCCAGTACAGACAATCGACATGGCCAATGAACAGTGGTCGCTCAGCATCGAAGACATCAATGACCTGGAACAGGAAAAGGCACATTTCGTGCAGCCGTTCAACATCTATGGCGACCGCCTGTTCCGCTTCAGGCTGCTGCGCGACAAGGAGCACTATTACTTCATGGTCGACTATCACCACATCATCATGGACGGCGCATCGTTCCAGATCTTGATGCAAGACATCGACAAGGCCTATCGTGGCGAGCCCATTGCCCCCGAAGAGATGACGATGATGGATGTTGCCACCGACGAAGCAGCCAAGCGCAAGACTCCCGCCTATGAGGAAGCCAAGCAGTGGTATGCCGCCAACTTTGACTGTGGCGACACCTTCACCCAGTTTGTGCCCGATTTGGAAGAGACTGAGTATCGCGAGGGTCAGTTGCTACGCACCTTGTCGCTCGACTTGGGCCGCGTGGATGAATACTGCAAGAAGAACGGTGTGTTCAAGAGCACGCTGTTCACCACAGCCTATGCCTTCCTGCTGGCCAAGTTCAACAATGAGCAGGAGAGCCTGTTCAACACCATCTACAACGGCCGCACCGACAAGCGCTTCAACCGCTCGTTAGGAATGACGGTCAAGACCCTGCCGGTTTATGCCAAGTTCACCAACGAGACCACCGTGCTTGACCTGCTGCGACAGGGACAGGACCAGATGAGCGGATGCCGCGAGCACGACGCATACTCCTACGCCGACCTGATGGCAGACTTGAACCTGCAGACCAACTCCATCTTCGCCTGGCACGGCAATGTGCTTGACGTCCTGACAATTGACGGCAAGCCCACTGAGATGATTAGAATTGCCAACAACACGCTTGAAGAGTCGTTCTACCTGAAGGCCTTCATCAACGACGGCAAGATAGAAATTGAAGCCGAATACAAAGCCAACGAATTCTCGAGCGACCTCGTTGCCCAGATTCTGGAAAGCTATGAGGCCGTGCTCGAGGGCTTCATCACCCAGGAATACCTGCGCGACATCGACATTGCGTCGGCCGACCAGGTGGCTACCGTCAATAGCTTTAACCCGGGCGAACTGGATTATGACGACACCCAGAACATCGTCTCGCTGTTCCGCCAGCAGGCCAAAGCCACGCCCGACGCTATCGCCGTAGTATATCTCGACAAGCAGTTCACTTATGCCCAAGTTGACGAGATCAGTGACCGCATCGCAGCCTATATCGTCGGCAAGGGCCTGGGCGCTGAGGACGTTGTGTCGGTAATCATTCCCCGCTGCGAGTGGATGCCCATCGCCTCGCTGGGCGCACTCAAGGCCGGTTGCGGCTATCAGCCGCTCGACCCGACCTACCCCAAGGAGCGCCTCAACTTCATGATGCAGGATGCCAGTGCCAAGTTGCTCATTGCCGACGAGGAACTGCGTCCCATCGTTGACGAGTACCAGGGCGAGGTGCTGTTGACCAAGGACATCATGGGCCTGCCCGCCGCGGCAGCGCCTCAGGTGGACATCAAGCCCGACCAGCTGTTCATCATGCTTTACACCTCGGGTTCGACAGGTGTGCCCAAGGGTTGCCAGCTGATCCACCGCAATCTTGTGGCTTTCTGCCACTGGTACCACCAGATGTTCGAACTCAAGCAGGGGAACAAGGTCGCTGCCTATGCCAGCTACGGTTTTGACGCCAACATGATGGACACCTACCCCGCCCTCACTTGCGGTGCAACGGTCTATATCGTTCCTGAGGAATTGCGTCTGGACCTCATTGCCCTCAACGAGTACTTTGAGCAGAACGGCATCACCCACTCGTTCATGACCACGCAGGTGTGCTTCCAATTTGCTACCAGTGTCGAGAACCACACGTTGCAGTATCTCTCGACCGGCGGCGAGAAACTGGCATCAATAACGCCTCCGCCGGGCATCAAGTTCTTCAACCTCTATGGCCCCACCGAGTCAACGGTATTCATTACCTACTTCCTGGTGGACAAGAAGATGAAGGAAATTCCCATTGGCAAGGCGCCGAAGAACGTGCGCTTGTACATCGTTGACCCGCAGGGTCATCGCCTCCCGGTGGGCGCAGCCGGCGAATTGTGGGTAGCAGGTCCCCAGGTGAGCCGCGGCTACCTGAACCGCCCCGAGAAGACGGCCGAAGTCTTTATTTCCAATCCGTTCTCAACCGAGGAGAAATATTCCCGCATCTATCGCACGGGCGACATAGTTCGCTACCTGCCCTCGGGTGACATCCAGTTTGTGGGACGCCGCGACGGTCAGGTCAAGATTCGCGGTTTCCGCATCGAGCTCAAGGAGGTAGAGAGCATCATCCGCGAGTTCCCGGGCATCAAGGATGCCACGGTTCAGGCCTTTGACGACGAGGGCGGCGGCAAGTTCATCGCTGCCTACATCGTGAGCGACGAGCAAGTGGACATCGAGGCACTGAACAATTTCATCATGGACGAGAAACCGCCCTATATGGTGCCCGCCGTGACGATGCAGATCGATGCCATCCCCTTGAACCAGAATCAGAAGGTGAACAAGCGCGCCCTGCCCAAACCCGAGAAGAAGGCTGCAGCCGTCGAGGCCGTCAATGTGCCCATGAACGTGCTGGAGGAGGAACTGCACCAGATTATCGCCGACATCGTCAACAACAAGGAATTCGGTGTGACCACGATACTGGGCTTTGCGGGTCTGACTTCTATCTCGGCTATCAAGCTGGCCGTGCAGATCAACAAGCGCTTCGGCGTGACGCTCGACTCCCGCAACCTGGTGAAGGCAGGTACCATCCAATCGATAGAGAACGAGATCCTCAAGACGATGCTCGCTGGCGGCATTGTAGAGGCGCAGGGTCCTGCGTCTCCCGCCCCCACCCAGGAAGCCCGCACCAGTGCACCGCTCTCCTATGCACAGACGGGTGTCTATTTCGATTGCCTGAAGAATCCGGCATCCACCATCTATAACATTCCTTACATGCTCTCTTATCCCGAGGGCATTGAAGCCAACGTCCTTGCCGACACTGTGAAGCGCGTCATCGAGTCGCATCCCGAACTGAGCGTCCACTTCACCACCGAGGGCGACACCATCGTCCAGACGACTGATGACAGTGTTCCCGTCGAGGTAGGTATCACCGATATAACCGATGAGGAATTGGCGAAATACAAGAAAGAGTTCGTGCGTCCCTTCAATCTGCAGAAGGCGCCGTTATACCGTGCCGAGGTGGTCAAGACCGCCAGCGGTGTTCATCTGCTGCTGGATTTACACCATCTCGTATTTGACGGTGGTTCAGCCGACCTGTTAATCCGCAAGATCAATGCGGCCCTCGAGGGCAAAGAGGTGGAGAAGGAGACCTACAACTACCTGGACTTTGTCGCCGACCAGCAGGCTGCCGAGGAGACCGACGCCTTTAAGGAGTCACAGCGCTTCTTCGCTGAGAAATTGCAGACCTGTGAGGGTGCCAGCGAGATTCCTGCCGACCTGCCCAAGACCGACGAGCAGGGCTTCATCGGCGAGGCTGTCTGCCCCGTTGATTTAGAGAAAGCGACAGCCTTCTGCCGCCAGCAGGAGATTACCCCGGCCCACCTGTTCCTGGCAGCTACCTCCTATGTGGTTTCGCGCTACACCAACAACCGCGACGTCTATCTGTGCACCGTCAGCAGCGGCCGCAGCAACCTGAAGATTGCCGACACGGTGGGTATGTTCGTCAATACGCTAGCCCTGGGCATGAGCATCGACGACGTGACAGTGAGCGAGTTCCTGAAGAATGCCAGCGACACGTTCGACCAGACGCTGCGCCATGAGGATTATCCCTTTGCACGCATCGCTACCGATTATGGTTTCCGTCCCGCCATCGCCTACGCTTATCAGGTGGGCGTACTCTCGCAGTACACCGTCAACGGCAAACCCGTTGACCAGGAGTTGCTGGAGCTGAACGTTCCCAAGTTCAAAATCAACATCAAAATCGAGACCAGCGGCGTTGTCGTGGAATATGACGACGCCATATACAGCGAGCGCGTGGGACGCGGCCTGGCCGAGAGCATCGTCGCTGTCGCTAACAGGATGATGGAGCAGCCGCAGGCCAAATTGCGCCAGCTGTCCATCGTGAGCGAGAACCAAGAGGAGGAATTGAGCCACCTGCGTGAGGTAGAGACGGGCGACATTCCCGCCGAGGCTCCCTTCACCTTCTTCCACGAGTGCATCGGTCACTTTGCACAGACGCAGCCCGACCATGAGGCACTGGTTGCCATCGATGCCAAATACACCTACAAGGAGATGGACGAGGTGACCAACCGCATCGCCGCCGCCCTGAGGAAACGCGGCGTGAAGGAGCGTGACCGCGTGGCCCTGTTGCTGCCGCGCACGAGCCGCCTGATCCTCGCCCTGTTCGGCGTGCTGAAATCGGGCGCTGCCTACATCCCCTGCGATCCCGAGTATCCCGCTGACCGCGTGAAACTCATCCTCGAGGACAGTGAGGCACGCTACATCATCACCACCCATGACCGCATGGCCGACTCGCCCGCCGACAAGGCGATAGACGTCGAAGACCTCATCCATGACGACAACGACGGCAGCATTGTCACCGACATCACGCCCGATGACCTCGCCTACCTGATTTACACCAGCGGCTCGACGGGCCGTCCTAAGGGTGTGATGCTGCACCACCGCGGCATCTGCAACTACCTGTACGGACATCCCGCTAACGTGTTTGCCAACGGTGTGATGACCGACGCCAAGCGCATGCTGAGCGTGACGACCATCTCGTTTGACGCCGCGCTGCAGGACATCGGCACCGCCTACTTCAACGGCAAGACGCTCATCGTCGCTACCGAGGAGCAGGCCAACAACCCGCTTGACCTGGCACGTCTCATCAACGAGCAACACATCAACATGGTATCGGGCACGCCGTCGCGCTGGATGACGTGGCTGACGAGTGAGGACTTCTGCGACGCCATCAGCCGCATCAACATCGTGCGTGCCGGCGGTGAGAAGTTCTCCGACCAGTTGCTCGCCCAGCTGAGGAGCGTGACCAAGGCCCGCATCTTCAACTGCTACGGTCCCACCGAGACCACGGTGGCATCCAATAACAAGGAATTGACCCACGCCGACATCGTGACCGTGGGCAAGCCGCAGCTGAACGTCAAGGAGTACATCGTGGACCAGGACGGCAACGAGCTGCCCGTGGGAGTCGTCGGCGAGCTGTACATCGGCGGCCGCGGCGTGGCACACGGTTATAACAACCTTGACGAGATGACGCGCGAGCGCTTTGTGGACTACCACGGCGAGCGCATCTACAAGTCGGGCGACTATGCCAAGTGGCTGCCCGATGGCGATGTCGTCATCCTGGGCCGCACCGACCACCAGATCAAGCTGCGCGGCCTGCGCATCGAGTTGGGTGAGATCGAGAACGTGATGCTCAAGGTCGATGGCCTGAAGAAGGTGGTCATCCTCATCCGCAAGATCAATGATAAGGAGCACCTGTGTGCTTATTATACCGCCGACCGCGAAATCAAGCCCGAGGACCTCAAAGCCGAGATTTCCAAGAGCCTGACGCAATACATGGTGCCCACGGCCTACCTGCAATTGAAGGAGATGCCCATGACGCCCAACGGCAAGACCGACGTCAAGGCGCTGCCCGAACCCGAGCTGGCCATCAGCTCAGCCTATGTCGAGCCCGCCAATGACACGGAGCGCACCTTCTGCAGCATCTTTGCCGACATTCTGCAGATGGACAAGGTGGGTGCTACTGACAACTTCTTTGAGTTGGGCGGCACCTCGCTGGTTGTGACCCGCGTCATCATCGAGGCCGACAAGGCTGGCCTGCATGTCGCTTATGGTGACGTATTCGCCAACCCGACACCCCGCAAACTCGCACGCCTCATCACGGGTGAGAGCGATGACGAGGGCAATGACGAGATCACCGGATTTGACTACACGGCCATCAACGACCTGCTGCTGAAGAACACGCTGGATAGCTACCGCAACGGCGAGCGCCAGCAGTTGGGCAATGTGCTGTTGACCGGTGCCACGGGTTACCTGGGCATCCACATCCTGCGCGAACTCATCGACTCTGACGCCGAGAACATCTACTGCCTCGTGCGTGGCAAAAACCAAGAGGCCGCCGAGGGGCGACTTCGCACCCTCCTGTTCTACTATTTCTCTGAAGCCTTCAAAGACCAGTTCGGCAAGCGTCTGCACATCGTTTTGGGCGACGTGACGAGCGATTTCAGCGAAGGTTTACAGGTGGATACCATCTTCAATTGCGCTGCTATCGTGAAGCACTTCAGCGAGGGCACCGAGATTGAGGACGTGAACATCGGTGGCGCACAACGCTGCGTGGACTACTGCCTGAAGACCGGCGCCAAACTCGTGCATGTTTCGACAGCGAGCACGCGCGGTCTGTGGGCTGGCGAAATCCAGAGTGACATCTTCACCGAGCAGCGGTTGTACATGGGCCAGTTCCTGGGCAACAAGTACATCTACTCCAAGTTCTTGGCCGAGCGCCTGATCTTGGACGCTGTCGCCAACAAGGGACTGAAGGCCAAGATTATGCGTGTGGGCAACCTGGCAGCACGTTCGACCGACGGTGAGTTCCAGGCCAACTTCCAGACCAACTCATTCATGGGCCGCATCAAGGTGTACAACATGCTGGGCTGCTGTCCTCACAGCGTGCGCAACGTACAGGTAGAGTTCTCGCCCATCAACGAGGTGGCTCATGCCATCGTGCTGCTGAGTTCTACGCCTAAGGAGTGCACCGTCTTCCATCCCTACAACATCCACGGCCAGTTCATGGGTGATGTGCTTACAGGGCTGACTTCTGTGGGCGAAGGCGTGAAGTTCGTCGAGCAGGAAGAGTTTGAGGAGGCAATGAATGCCGCCAAGGACGATCCCACAAAGGCTAGGACGATGTCGAGTCTGCTCGCCTATCAGGACATGGCGCACGGGCAGAAGACCGCCGACGTCAAGCGTGAGAATAACTACACGACCCAGGTGCTGTACCGACTGGGCTTCGACTGGTCGCCCACCTCGTGGGACTATGTGGAGCGCATGTTGACAGCCATCGGCACCCTGGGCTTCTTTGACATGTAACTAAGATAACGTTCTAGATGGTCTAGAAAATCTAGAGAATCTAGACCATCTAGACAATATTTCAGTAATGGAGAACGATATCAACAAACAGTTTTACCGCTTCTTGTGGGCTTATATCCTGGTGGCACTGTCGGGCTGCCTGGGTACCGTGGTGGACGGCATCATCGTGGGCAACCTCATCAGTGAGGATGGCGTGAGCGCCATCAACCTGTCCACGCCCATCACCCAGTTCATCTTTACCATGCATCTGCTCATCAATGCGGGTGCGGGCATGCTGGTGGCCTATGCCTTAGGCCAGAAAAAGATCGATGACGCCAAGCGTTTCTTCACCCGTTCGCTGTCGCTGACGGTAGGCCTGGGACTGCTGCTGTCGATTGTCGGCGGCCTGATTTTCCCAAGCCAGACGGCACGCATGCTGTGCAGCAACGAGCAGATTTTGCCTCTGGCCGAGGACTATATGCGGGTGCTGCTCATCGGTTGTCCGGCCTTCATCCTCATGTGGGGGCTCTCGACCATGGTGGGCGTGAACGGTAGCCCGCGGCTGGTATCGCTGGCCGTGATTATCGACAACGCGGTGAACCTGTGTCTTGACATCGTATTCATCAAGTGGTTCGGCTGGGGTATTACGGGCTCTTCGGCAGCGACGGTGATCGGCCATCTGGTGGGCATCGCCATCCTGCTCACCCACTGGCGCAATCCCGAGAACCGTCGCCTGTCGCCCGTGTTCACCACCGACGGACTGGCGGCATCGTGGAAGCGGATTATCTCGCAGGGCGCCCCGCTGGCGGTGGCCTCCATCTGCTTGACGCTGTTGTTGTTCAGCGCCAACAAAATCGTCCTCACGACGACCGGCCGCACGGGTATCTTTGTGTTCGCCCTGTGTATGAACCTGCTGCAGGTCTATAATCTGTTCCTCTCGGGCACGTGCCAGACGCTGCAGTCGTTGGGCGCCATCCAGGTGGGCCAAGGCAACAACGAGGGTGTCCGTACCGTCATCAAGCGTGGCTTCCGATTCATTACCGTCGCCATGGTCGTTACCTGCCTGCTCGTTTGGATTTACCCGCAGGGCATCGCACATCTGTTCGGTTGCGACGAGCCCGAGATGTTGAGCCAGAGTGCGCCTGCTCTGCGCGTGTTTGCCTTGAGCTTCATCCCGTTCTGCTACATCTATGTGCTGATGATCGTCTATAAGCTCTACAGCCAGCACCGCATGGCACTGTTCATCTCGTTTGCCTTGTCCCTCACGGTCATTCCCGTGTTGTGGGTCATGGCCAAGTACATGCCACAGCACATCTGGTACAGCTACCTCGTCGCCTATCTGATTGAGGCCGTCGTCATCTTCGCGCTACACAAGGGACGGCACATCCAGTTTGAGCTCAAATCATGATTTACCTGTGTCCAGACATCTATAGTTTTGAACTACAAGAGGCGCTGGACAGTGTCAGCCCGGAGCGCCGCGAGAAGGCCTTGCGCTACCGTCAGGAACGTGACCAGCGTCTGTGCCTCGCGGCCTATCGGCTGCTACAAGACGCATTAAGTTCGGAATATGGCATCAAGGGGGTGAAGCCCGAGTTCATCTATAATGACAAAGGCAAACCGCTGCTGAAAGATCATCCCGACATTCACTTCAGCCTGAGCCATTGCCACGATGCTGCCGCCCTCGCCATCGACGACAGGCCCGTGGGTATCGACATCGAGAATTATGACCAATATAGCGAGGAGGTGGCACGCACGGTCATGAGCGATGAGGAGATGCGCGTCATCCTCTCCTCTCCCCGTCCAGCGGTGGCATTCACCCGCCTGTGGACAATGAAGGAAAGCCTATTCAAACTCACGGGCGATGACTACGGCGGCGACATCGCCCACATGCTGGAGGACACCTCGGCCTATGAATTCTCGACGTTTGACTATCCTGACTATCTGCTCACGACCTGCCAGCACAAGCTAGGCAAGGGAGCAGCCATGGTCAAGAAAGTCATTGAAGCAATAAAAAATTGCCGATTATGTGATTTTTGGAACTAGAAAAGTGCCGATTATGTGATTTTTAAGACCAAAAATTTGCCGATAATGTGATTTAAAGATAGAATTGGGGGGTATTTTTCTTCTGAATTCTACAATTTATATAAAGCAATAATTTTAATAATCAGCTATATATGAAAAAGTTAAATGCTTATATGAAAGTAGCACTGGTTTTACTTGCTGTCATGTCTTTCGGTATAACAGGTGTCGCAACTCCGATGGAGCCGGTGGACTATGTGAGTACGCTGGTGGGAACTCAGTCTGATTTCCAGTTATCTACCGGTAATACCTACCCGGCCATCGCGATGCCCTGGGGCATGAACTTTTGGGTGCCGCAGACGGGCAAAAACGGCGACGGCTGGCAGTACACTTATGATGCCAACAAGATTCGCGGCTTCAAGCAGACCCACCAGCCCAGCCCGTGGATCAACGACTACGGCCAGTTCTCGCTGATGCCCACCGTGGGCGAGCCCGTGTTTGACCAGAACGAGCGCGCCAGCTGGTTCTCGCACAAGGCCGAAGTAGCGACACCCTACAATTACCAGGTCTATCTCGCCGACTATGACGTAACGGCCGAGGTGGCACCCACCGAGCGCGCTGCTATCCTGCGCTTTACCTTCCCAGAGACCGACCAGGCCAACGTCGTGGTTGATGCCTTTGACAAGGGCTCTGAAATCACTATTCAGCCCGAGCAGCGTCGCATCATCGGCTACTCGACGCGCAACAGCGGCGGCGTGCCCGAGGGTTTCAAGAATTACTTTGTCATCGAATTTGACAAGCCGTTCACTGTCTATTACACGGTCAATGACAGCATCATCAACGAGGGCGAGACCCACATCACCAGCAGCCACGCGGGAGCCATCGTGTCGTTCAAGACGCGTCGTGGCGAGCAGGTCAATGCCCGCGTCGCCTCCTCGTTCATCAGCCCGGAGCAGGCACAGCTCAACCTGCGCGAACTGGGCAACGACGACCTGGAGACCGTCAAGATGAAAGGCCGTCAGCGCTGGAACGACATCTTGAGTCGTATCGCTGTCGAGGACAACAATATCGACCACCTGCGCACTTTCTACTCGTGTCTGTACCGCTCGGTGCTCTTCCCCCGCAGTTTCTATGAGATTGACGCCAAGGGGCAGCCTGTCCACTACAGCCCCTATAACGGCAAGGTGCTGCCGGGACGCATGTTCACCGACACGGGCTTCTGGGACACCTTCCGTGCCCTGATGCCCTTTGTCGACCTGATGTATCCCACGATGGGCCAGTGGATGCAGGAGGGCCTGGTGAACACCTGGCTCGAGAGCGGATTCCTGCCCGAGTGGGCAAGCCCGGGCCACCGCAACTGCATGGTGGGCAACAACAGCGCATCTGTTGTCGCCGACGCCTATCTCAAGGGCCTGCGCGGCTATGACGTCGAGCAGTTGTGGGCAGCCGTAGTGCACGGCACTGGAGCAGTCCACCCTGAGGTCAAATCCACAGGTCGTCTGGGCTATGAGTATTACAATGACTTGGGCTATGTCCCCTACGATGTCGGCATCAAGGAGAACGTTGCAAGGACGCTGGAGTACGCCTACGACGACTGGTGCATCTACCGCCTGGGCAAAGCGCTGGGTAAGTCCGAAGAAGAGATCAAGGTTTTTGCCGACCGCGCCATGAACTACCGCAAGGTGTTTGACCCGGAGACCAAACTGATGCGTGGCAAGTTCCAAGACGGATCTTTCCAGAAGCCCTTCAGTCCGCTCAAGTGGGGCGACGCCTTCACCGAGGGCAACAGCTGGCACTACACCTGGAGCGTGTTCCATGACCCGCAGGGCCTCATCGACTTGATGGGAGGCAAGAACATGTTCTGCCAGATGCTTGACTCGGTATTTGCCGTACCTCCCGTGTTTGACGACAGTTACTACGGCTTCACCATCCACGAGATACGCGAGATGCAGATCATGAACATGGGCAACTATGCCCACGGCAACCAACCCATCCAGCACATGATCTACCTCTACAATTACGGTGGCCAGCCGTGGAAGGCCCAGTACTGGATCCGCCAGGTGATGGACCGCCTCTATACCGCGGCCCCCGACGGCTACTGCGGCGACGAGGACAATGGCCAGACCTCGGCATGGTATGTCTTCTCGGCATTAGGCTTCTACCCCGTGTGCCCGGGCAGTAACCAGTACGTGCTCGGTACGCCCTATTTCGACAAGATGACACTCAGCTTGGAGAACGGCAAACAGGTGACCATCACCAGCGAGGGCGAGGGCTGCTACATCCAGCAGATGACCATCAACGGCAAGCCCTACACCCGCAACTACCTTGACCACAGCCAGCTGACCAACGGATGTAACATCCATTACGTCATGGGCACGACGCCTAACAAGAAACGCGGCACGGGCAAGCAAGATGTCCCCTACTCCTTCTCCACCGACCTAAAACAACACTAAATTATTTAAAAACAAGAAACACAATCTCTCTGAAACCAGAAAGATTGTGTTTCCTGTATTTCTATTAGTACTCAGATAATTGCAAAAGACTGAATCAGAAGAATAGCATTGGTTTGCTTCCGTTTTTCTTCTGATTGAGTTCATCCTGCATCTGCTTGATTGCGGCATTGAAGAAAAAGGCCACCAGGTGTTCGTCTGTCCCCTCGGTGCGTTTAGCTTTTAAGGCAGCAATATACTGATTACGGTCTTCCTTGCGAATGATGAGTTCGGGCAAACCATGCTGCAAGAGGATGAAGTTGGAAAGCAAGCGACCAGTGCGGCCGTTGCCGTCACGGAAAGGATGCAGATACTCGTAAAAGCCATGGAAACGCGCCGACAACACCATCGGATGAATATTCCCTTCAGCTATCGCCCTTGCTGTCGACTCCATGAGATTAGGCACCTGGGCAATGAGTTTGTCATGGTCTCCAAAAACGGTGTCACCAGCTGCCATATCAACCGTGGTAAATTCTCCAGGCACGGCACCCGGCACTCGATAGGACAAAGTGCCCTCAGTCACAAGGCGGTTGAGGGTTTTCATCAGTTCTACGTCGAACGGATGATCCAAGTGGTTGTGCATCCACTCATAAGCCTTGAAGTGGTCAGCCATCTCTTGGCACTCCAACAAGGTTTTTCCCACCGGATAATAGCCCAATCCCTGCTCAAAAAGAGCACGCGTATCATCTACAGAGAACGAGGACCCCTCAATACCGCAACTGTGGCAAGAGAAGAGTATCTCGGAGTGCTTTCTGTACTCCAAGTCTCCCATCGGCGCTGCTACCTTCTCAAGGTATTGCTTTGCCAAAAGGTCATACTTGCTGATCTCTTGCTCAAACATTGTCCGCAAAAATATAATTTATTACTTGAATAGTAATAACAAAATTCAAAAAAACGGTCAATCCTCGGGATAGGTGAGGTTCTCGGGCTGGATGTCCTGGAGGACTTCGATGTAGTATTTGCGAGCTTCCCAGCGTGCCATGGGCAGATTGTTGAGCATGTAGTTGCCGCAGTCGTGGGCATTGGCACCGGGGATTTCGCCGTCAAAGTCGGCCATCCACTGGAACAGTTCCTGCATCAGCGGCACGATGTCGCGGCTCTCGAGGTCACCCTTGAGCAACAGGTAATTGCCCGTGCAGCAGCCCATAGGGCCCCAATAGACCACCTTGTCGCCCCACTCCTTGTGGTTGCGCAGGTAGGTCGCTGCCAGGTGCTCGATGGTGTGCAGGGCGCCCTGACTCACGGCCGGCTCGCGGTTGGGCAGTTTCATGCGAATGTCAAACGTTGTTATCACGTCACCACCGGCAAGGTAGTCCTTGCGGGAGACATATATGCCACGCAGCAGCCGCGTGTGGTCAATCTTGAAACTAGCAATCTTCTCCATATCTTTTTTCAACAACTGAATTATCTGATATATCTGATTTAACACCTAAAGCCTATCTAAGATGTCATTGACTAGAACGAAACACTCACGCGGAGCATCATTCCAGAAGTCCATATACTGGCTGGTATTGTCGTGGCTGGCTCCGGGGAAGTCGCTGATGACACGCAGCGCGAGGAACGGCACCTGGTTCAAGTGGCACACCTGGGCGATAGCGCCAGACTCCATGTCCACGGCCAATGCCTCGGGGAAATTGCCCTTGATGCGGTTCACAGCATCCATCGTGTCGATGAACTGGTCACCAGAGCAGATCAGGCCCTTGTGGATGTCGCCGCGCTCTGGAACAAGCTCAAGCAGACGCTTGGCACCCTCAAAGTAAAGAGGAAGGCCCTGAACCTGGCCCAATTCGCTCTCGGGACCGCACCACACATCATGATAGGCCACACGTGAACCCACCACCACGTCCATGACATTGACCGAGAGGTCGGCTCCGCCGGCCACACCGGTATTGATGACATAGTCAGGGGCAAAGTTATTGACAAGCATCAACGAGCCCATAGCGGCATTAACCTTGCCGATGCCACACTGCATCACCATCACGTCATGGCGGCCCATACGGCCACGATAAAACTCAAAGCCGCTCATGCGGCTCTCCTCGCTGTCGAGCAGCAACGGCAGGAGCAGATCAAGCTCCTTGCGCATCGCTACAATGATTCCAATCTTCATATTCTTTTCGCTATTGACAAATCTGCCACAAAGTTACAATTATTTCTCTAATTGTACTACCTTTGTAACATGAAAGAGTTAATCGACATCCTCCATAACGAGAATCTGACCCTCGTCGTCCGCAGTCATGACGGAGCAATCCACCGCTACGACCAGCGCGGAGTGAAAGACCTGCTGACGCTGGTAACCACCACACCCGAGGTGCTGAAGGGAGCACTCATCGCAGACAAAGCCGTCGGGAAAGCCGCGGCCGCCTGCATGGCCCTGGGCGGTGCCCGGCGAGTGTGGGCCGATGTGATGAGCGAGCCCGCCTTGATCCTGCTGCAAGCCCACGGCATCACCGCCGAATGCGGCACGCTAGTCGATCACATCATCAACCGCACTGGGGACGGCTGGTGCCCGATGGAGCGCCTCAGCCACGACCTCGACGATCCAGCCGCCATCGTCCAGATAATCCAGCAGTTCTTCCAGTCCTGACTTGAACTGAAAAAAGTTGACAGATTCGAGAGGCAAAAAGAGATTGCCAAATGCAAGAATTTGTACAACGATCCACTGTAACGGAGGTGGACCCCA
>CACWID010000004.1 GCA_902760865.1 uncultured Bacteroidales bacterium
TAGGTGAAAAATCTGACATGGCAAAATCCTGAGCAACTTTTTGTTGCTCAGGCACTTATAAATAATGTTAAACTATAGTGTTGCGGAATTAAGGATTAAGGAAATTTTCAGCATCAAACGCTCTCGGAATCATATTTGAGCACATCCGACGGCCACCCAGTGACGTTCCTGCCCGTATCAAGACGACGTATCTCACACAGGTCATCTTCGTTCAGGGTGAAGTCAAAGAGGTCAATATTCTCTATCATCCTTTCCTTGTGGGTGGTCTTGGGGATGATAATAATGCCGTTCTGGATCAAGAACTTGAGGGCAATCTGGGCCGCAGTCTTACCATATCGCTCGCCGACGCTCTTTAGAATCGGATTCTTGAAGATGCCGTGCTTGCCCTCGGCCAATGGGCTCCATGCTTCCAGGGCCACGTTGTAGGGCTGCAAGTATTCCATCATCTTGCGCTGCTGATAGAGCACATGCGTCTCACACTGGTTCACAACAGGCATGACCCTAGCACCCTTCACAATCATCGGGAAGGTGTTGGGATAGAAATTCGACACACCTATCGCCCTGAACAGACCTTGCCCATAAAGTTCCTCGAGCGCATGCCACATGACTGCAGGTTTCCCGACGGGCCAGTGAATCAGCATCAGGTCCACATAGTCCAGACCAAGCTGCCTCATGGAATGATCGACCGATCGCATCGTCTCGTCTCTGGTATAACAGGAATCGCATATCTTCGTCGTGATGAACAGTTGTTCACGCGGCACGCCACATGCCCGAACGGCATCCCCTACCCCGCGCTCGTTGTAGTACATGGCCGCCGTGTCGATGCTCCTGTAGCCTACCGAAATGGCATCCTCCACAACCCGCTGTGTTTCCCTCTCAGGGACATCATAGACGCCGAGGCCAACCATCGGCATCTGCAATCCGTTATTCAAGGTCTTATATTCCATATTACTTCTACACAATCAAAAAACTCCGTTACAAAATTAGTGAAAATTAGTCATAATTCAGTGAGGTGGGCGATTATTTCACCCACCTCACTTACTCTTTAGTTTCGTATCTGTCTGCAAGCGTGCCTTACCAGTTGAGGGGCTCTTGCAGGATGTTGCCGTCGGTCATGGGGCTGTCGGCCTCGGTGAACGGGGTGGCCTTGTACTGGATGCAGAGCATCGTCAGGTCCTCGCTGCCGGTGTTCTTCAACGCGCGCTTGCCATTAGGCGACACGCGGATCACGCTGCCCTCGCTGACGGGGAAGATCTCACCATCGACCTGGTACTGGCCCTCGCCACGCAGAATGAAGTAGAGTTCCTCATGAGTCTTGTGGGTGTGCAGGAAACCGCTGTCCTGTCCAGGAACGAGCGTCTGGAAAGAGAACTCGCTGGCAGCGGCGCCAACGGCCTGTCCGCCGAATACCTTGCCCTTGATCGTGAAGTCCGGGCCCATGGGCAACTCGTGTTCAATAATCTCGCTGATGCGGCCAACGTTAATGGCGGCATAATTTGCACCCTGTGCAATCTTTTCAATCTGTTTCATTGTGTAGTAAAATGTGATTAATGTTTTTTATTGGATGAATAATTCTTGCGGTCATTCAAGATATCGGCCAGATTGGCCAGTGCCCACTCAATCAGGCTGTTGATATGCGGCATGAGTGACTTGCCGCGCTCGGTGATACTGTATTCCACCCGCGGCGGAATCTCGGCATAGGCTTGCCTCGACACCAACCCGTCGGCCTCCAGGTTACGCAGCGCCACGGTTAGCATCTTCTGCGAGATGTCGGGGATGGCTGCGAGGATGTCGGAATACCGCATCGGCGTGTCCTTGCCGTCGAGCGTGTACAGTATCAGCATCGACCAGCGGTCGCTGATGCGCGACAGGATATTGCGTATCGGGCAATCAGGAAAGTATGGATCAACAATGATGTCTCGTAACATATTTCGTTCTGATTTTCAGTTATACTAACTTTTCTCTCGTTTCGGTTGCAAAGTTACTACCGTTGGTTGACATGACAATGAACCGCCCGAAATGTTCGCTACGCACTTTGATGTTAGAATTGGACAAATCAACGGATTAGAAAACTCACTTTTATGCTTTGTTAAGATTTGACTGCCCCACCCTAGAGAAAAAGAAAACAATAAATAAGTACAATCTTTGATTTCAATAGACTTTGTATTTCTTGTTTTCCCTTTTTCATTGTTTTCGGGGAAATTTGATGTTTTTGGCACAAAAAATGAAGATTTTTTTGGGAACGCAAAAAGACTGCGGTCGGCCATATTTCCTTTGCAGCGTCAAACGAAAACAAGCATAAAAAATTCGGGAAAGCGGCGAAGTTGGAGAGTCGTGGCAGACTGTAAATCTGTTGCCCCAAGGCTGAGTAGGTTCGAGTCCTACCTTTCCCACAAGTCAAATGATGGCTCCGTAGCTCAGTAGGTCAGAGCACCACACTTTTAATATGGGGGTCCTGGGTCCGAGTCCCAGCGGAGTCACCAATAAACAAAGGAAAAAATGATATGAAGATGTTCAGACAATTATACATAAGATGGTTGGTTCGTCGGGGCAAGGCCATAGATATATGGTCACACAGCGACTATCCCGCACAAGTGTTATCCAACCTTTGCAGCAATCCGTTCACCTTTGACGGGGTGCTGTGCGGCAGCATGGAGGGGTTTCTTCAGTCGCTGAAGCAGCAGGATCGCGACAAGCAACGGCAGATATGCGCCATGAAGGGCCGCAATGCCAAGAGGGCGTCCAGCACCCATTGGCAGACCGACCAAATCGTCTGGTGGAAGGACATCGCCATAGACCGGCAGTCCGACGATTTCCTGCAACTGGTTCGCCATGCCTATCAAGCCATGTTCGACCAGAGCGAGCGGTTCCGTGCGGCGCTGATGGCGACACGGGGCATGAGGCTCTACCACTCCCGTGGCAAGAGCAACCCCTTCAAGACCATCCTGACCGAACAAGAGTTCTGCCAGATACTCACCGACCTGCGCGACAAGTATGACGAACGCGACAAGGGCCTGGGACACCGAAGGCTCATCTTCGTCGAAGTGGAATACGAGCCCTCGTCAACGGACGGTGAGAACTGAATATTTCCAAAGCGACTCCTCACGCCAAATGTGACCATAAAAGCAGAAAAGCAGTGTGAAACTCTATTGTGTTGGGTTCCACACTGTTTTTACGGATTTAAACAGAGACATTCTTCTATACTTCCGTCAGAAGAAAAGCCATAAACATTGGCAATGTCAACAAACCTTCATTTCTCCCGATATTGTAATCACCAAGTTTAATGGCGCTTGAGACATGATATTTCTCCGGATGTTTCAAAACTGTTTTCAAAGATTTGGCATTACCTGTGGTTGCCTTGCATCCCACTGGGGAGCATTTGCCCTTATAGCGGATAAGGAAATCAAGCTCAAGACGGCTGTCTTTGTGATAATAATAAAGCTTTCTACCCATCTTTCCGAAAATGTCAGCCACAAGGTTTTCAATGATGGCGCCCTTATAGCTGAGCAGGTCACCTTCCAAGATGCTTGACTGCGTGCCTTCTTCCAACATTGAGACAAGCAAACCGATATCAGCCATATAGACTTTAAACTCACTTTGGATTCGGTTTCCGTCAAGTGGAAGCTCGGTAATCATCGTATTATAGCACCTGCGAATGATACCTGCATCTTCAATCCATTGAAGGCTCCCAGTGTAGTCCCGCCCTCTGCCACCGGGGCGCACTGCCGAGTAGTTGAATTTTTTATACTCACGTGCAAGTTGTGCGGGTATAGACTCAAAGCATTCACGTATTCGTGATTTGTCTGCGGGAAGGGCATACTTAACCATGTCCGCTTTATAATCATCAACGATACGCCTCTGCACCGCAAGCACCTTTCCTATTTGTCTCGTCTCAATAAAGGTAGAAACGACTTCTGGCATACCACCAACAACTATGTACTGATAAAGCAGTTCCCGGAAGCGGTCCTTCAGCGCCTCTTCAATCGGTGTTTCATTGTTCAAGCAGGTTTTCAAGTATCCAATGTGCATGTCTTTGATGCCATTGGCCCAAAGCCATTCTTCAAAGTCCATCGGGTACATGTCAACTATGTCCTCAAAGCCTACTGGAATAGAGGCCTCCGCTTCCTCGGCCTTTTCTTCAGGAGTCTTGTATCCATTAACACCAAGCAAAGACCCCGTGCAGATAACCTCGTACCGACCATCCAGGTGAAAGTATTTCAATGAGCCTCTTGCTTTGGGACAGTCCTGTATCTCATCAAAGACAAAGCAAGTGTTTCCTGTTTCAACTTCAATGTTGGGCATGGCCGCGGTGATCCTCATGATGATAGAATCCACTTCCAAATTCGGGGTGAAGAATTTCTTATAGTCAGGATGCTCGCGAAAATCCAAATACACAACGTTTTTAAAATGCTTGCAGGCAAAGTCCATCACACTGCTGGTTTTGCCACACTGGCGGACACCTTTCACAACAAGAGGTTTGTGAGAGCTGTCATCCAACCACGATTGGAGAGTCTTATCTATCTTTCGTCTATACATAACTACACGTTTTCCTGCCGACTTTTGTGCGACTCACGCACATTTTCATGCCGACTTTTGGTGCAAAGTTACACATTTTCTGCAAAATCCCAAATATAATTGTACCAGATTCTTTAAGTTGACACTGAGCAATGCGATATTTTACTGTTATTTCTGAATTTGCACAGGTTGAAAAATGCCCCGGCTTCATCGATCGGTTGAAGTCGGGGCATCGTTCTATCCGTAGTTCAAGAGGGCGGTGAGCCGCTCCCGCACGAGCGCGAGCACGTCCCTCACCTCATTGAGCGTTGCCTTGCCGTCATCGTCAAGCATCTCGACGGCCTGCTTGAGCAGACGGCAATCCTCTTCGGTCAAGGGCATCTCGTTGATCGAGTAGTTGGGGTCGGCGTACCTGTAGTAGATCTTGTCAAAGACCTCGATCGGGGCGTTGTAGCCCAACTTGTCGGACCGCATGATTTGGAGGTCGCCCTGCACGGTCCGCACGGACACTCCCTTGATGATGCCCTCCATCTCCTGCAGGGCATCCGAGCATGCCTCGGTCAGGTCGTCTATGGTCCACAGACGGAACCTGTTCCGCAGGCAGCGGTCTATCGTCTTGTAGCGTATTAACGCATTCTTGTTTGCCGGCATTTTTATATGGTGTAATTGAATTGTCCATAATATCTGTTTGTTAAAATGATGTTTGCATTTGACTGGTAGTACGGCTGCTGATGATATCGCGTATCTGATAGAATGAGACGGGAGTATAATTGTTGTTGTCAACGCCCACGTCATATTGCGTCGCCATCAGCAGGGGCAACCGCTGCTTGTCCTTTTCCTTGCCCTGGCCATTCCCTCGCGTGTGCACATGGCCAAACAGCTGCCACACGTGGCCATGAGAGTCGCCATAGCTCAGGAAGGGATGGTGGTTGAGGAAGATAGGTTGGTTGTCAATGATGACGTACAGTTCAAATGCGACATGCTCGAATCGTTCAAGCATTTCGGAACGCAGGTGATGGATGTCGTGGTTACCCACAACCAGCACAATCCTTCCGTTGAGCTGGTCAAGGAAACGGTTCCACACTTCTGCTCCGCCAAAGGCGAAGTCGCCCAGATGGAACACCAGGTCATTCTTGCCGACGACACGGTTCCAATTCTCGATAAGCGTCTGGTTCATCTCTTCAATATCGCCGAAGGGACGATTGCAGTGACGCAAGATGGATGTGTGGCCGAAGTGGGTGTCCGACGTGAAAAACACCTTCTTTCCCGAGAGCGTATTCCCCGGTTTCAATTTACCTGCCTGCATCAGGTGCAAGGCAATCGTGTCTAATTTATCCTTCATGATTCAAAGTTTTGTGCGCCACAATCGACGCAATTAATAATACTCGGTACGCAGATGCCATTCGTATAATTCGATTTAATCTGTACGTGGATGCCATTCGTGAAATTCGATTTAATCGGTATGCGGATGCCATTCGTGAAATTTGATTCAATCTGTATGCGGATGCCATTCGTGAAATTTGATCTAATCTGTACGCGGATGCCATTCGTGAAATTCGATTTAATCTGTACGCGGATGCCATTCGTGAAATTTGATCTAATCTGTACGCGGATGCCATTCGTGAAATTTGATTAATCTGTACGCGGATGCCATTCGTATAATTCGCGTAATTCGTAGTTTAAAATTATTCGTAGTTAAAAAAGAAGAGTGGTTGGAATTCGACTTTCCAACCACTCTTTATCGTTTACTTGAGTAGTATCTCGGGATATGGCTACAATGTTACATCACCTGGTGAGTGTCATGTTGCCGATCCCTGAAAGTCGTTGAGCAAATCTCGGGCTTTGCATAATCTGGGGTGCAGATATGGCGATAGCCTCCAAACCAACTCCTGGCCTGAACGTTTTTGCCTTTCAATATGTCAACTCTCAGTGTCAGCATGATAGCCTTTCTCTAAAATTGGCCGCAAAATTACACCTTTTCACCGAAACCGCCAAATTTCTGACGGATTATTTCATTTCCAGTTCCACTTATATACTACGTATATACTTTTTTTCAGACTGGCAATCATGTAATCATCTTTTGCGCCGCAAAGGTAAAGCCATAGACTGCAGCCTATTTGCGTTCATCATAAAAATCACTCAATTCTCAGTAAAAAATTGCTTCTTCTCAAATTCCCCTCCCACCAAAACCAGAGAGGCAAAATCAAAGACAATCCAAGGAGAAATCGCCTCCAGGCATTTCCCTCGTTACCAAAGAGAAAAGCCCCGGAACGCATGTCCGAGGCCATGAAAATCATTTTCCCTTGGGAATGGTTTTGTTATGGTACTATTGGTTTAGAATCATATCTATGATTGCGTTTATATCGGCGATATTCACTTCGCTATCGCCATTCACATCGCCATATTCGTGAGGATTGCCAGATAAAATCATATCTATCACAGCATTTATATCGGCGATATTCACTTCAAGGTCCCCATTGACATCGCCCTTCATGACCGTCACTGGGGCTATTGCCTTGACCTCATCAAGGAACATGCGTTTCTGTGGCATGATGTTGACTGTGATGGTTCCACTGCCTGTGATGGTTGCCTCGCATCGGGTCCACTGCCCTTTGCTCAGGGTGAATGTGTTGGGTGATATACTTGCCGTTCCATTGACCGACAAAGTGAGTGCCTCGCCATCGTTGCCGAATGGAGCTGCCACGAAGCTGAATGTCGCAATGCTGTCGATGTGAAACTCAGGGGTTGTCATCTGTCCTGACTTGGTGTTCGTGCCTGACTTGACACATTGATTGGCACCTGTCATGGCCAATCCCACCCAATCATCATTGTCGGGCATGAAGGTGCCGATTCCTGTTGAACCTCCCGAGAAAATGCTATCGTTGCCACCGATGCCATTGCAGTCATCAAATGACTCATAGAAAAGTTCACCCGGCTCTGGTTTGTGCACTTTTGTTGAGAAATCCTTGAACTCGAAGCACATCAAGCCTTCACTATCCCGAGAGATGCCCTTGATGGCCACATTGAGCATTGAGCGGCCGCTCAAGTTCTTGTGATACAGCGTGGCGGCGGGGGTGCTGTAATTGCTCAGGCTGTCATTACCACGGTATGGATACAGGTCTGTCTCTTCGGTTGTTTTATAGTATGTACCGGTCATGGGGCTGAAATAATTGTGGTCGTCATCATTGTCGGCATGAATGAGGGTGATGCGCTGGTGGTCATTTTTCACCCCTGGGAATACCGCGCTAAAGTCACCGATGGTATTGACCACATTGCAGGCCCACAGGGTGGAGTCAAAATCGATGTATGTCACCATCATCCCTTCGGCCGGGAGATAGCTGTCCCAGCCTTTCTTGGCACGGTATTCAAGCATATAGAACTCATCGCGATAGCCCTTGTTGTAGATGATGAATGTGGTGCCGCCATCGGACGTGGCCTTCAGACCTGTGACAGATGTATCCCCTAAAAGTTCGACAGGCTCCATCCATCCGCACATCATCCGCTCATAGGCCGAGTAACCCACGGGGCAGAAGCCCTCGCCGGCATAACTGCCATCACACATCAGGTCCCAGTTGCCCATGCCATAGTTGCCAGAATAGAGTATATCGTACATATCAGGATAGCCCATGCAATGCGAGAACTCATGGCACATCGTGCCGATGCCCTCATGGGTGCCGTCACTCTTGGCCTCGTTACTGCACGCATAGGAGTTGACCATCACTCCGTCGATCAAGAGAGGGGCTCCGTGATCTGACTCCTCGAGCGTCCAAGCGTGAGGCCAAATGGTATTGCCATCGAGCGACTCATGCTCACCCTCGCCAGCATAGAGCAGATACACCTGGTCAACCATCCCGTCGTTGTTCCAGTCGTAGTCGGCATAGTTGACCTGGTCGGCAACGGCCATACATGCGGTGACTACCATCTCACCGGGATACAAGTCCTCACCCTCCCCATCATTGGTGCCGTAGTAGGCATAGCCGTGAGGCATCATAACGGGCCCCACAACATCAAAGTCAAGGGTGAACTGGCCATAACTCTGGTCATGGAAGTAGTCGCGCATGCTGCCCCTGAAACCGTACTCGTCGTGGTAGCCCGGCTCATTGGCCACACGATTCCAGAAGGGTTGGTCATTTCCCGGCATGAAATGTTTATCAGGGAACTCAACAAGGATAATCAGTCCGTGTTGTGTGCCTTGGAATATTTCCTTGTCCACCACACAGATGCGGCGGGGTGCACGTGCTGCCACTGCGGCACTTTTTGAACGCTTGTGCTGCAGGCGCTGGCGCAGTTGCTGTTCATTCACTGGCCAGAACATGCCGTTGCGGTCAGCGACAAAGCGCTGGCCAGCGGCAGTCACATAATAGTGCAGATTCTCGTCACCACACAGCTGTGCCTCGACTGTCGTGCCATCGGTCAACGGAATCGTGCGCCACACTCCGCGCTTGGCAGGAACTGCAAGCGCCAAGATGGAAATCATCACAAACAATAATAAGGTCGTCTTTCTTTTCATGCTGATGTTTTTTTAGAAAAATACTGGCAGCCGGGAATTAGCAAGGCCCCACGACTGCCAGCAGTGAAAAAAGCAATTACTTCACGAACACTTTAATACATCTATTTCCAACTTGTACGATATAGAATCCACGTTCCACTTCTATGTTGCGGTATGTGCCCGACTTGCTTCGGTAGATGGCCACGCCATTGATACCATAGATGCCCACAGGCAGGTTTTCGGCACCACTGATGACGATGTGTCCGTCTTTCGAACTGATTATAACCTGATCGATGCCATTCTCATCAATGCCAGCTGATTTGGTTGCCTCTATCGGCAACGACTCACCCTCGGCATAACGTGCGGTGATCTCATACTTGCAATCGGCATTGGCGGCGTTATCTTCAAATAGCAAGGTAGAGGCATCGGTCTGACCGACCAGTTCGCCATCACGGTAGATGTTATAGCCTAATACCTCAAGGTGTTCGGGCTGATAAGTGATGTCATCAAGCATGAGCAACATCTTGTCTTCGGACACACAGCGGACGGCAAAATGACGGCTTCCCTCAGGCAAGGTGTAGGTATATTCGGTCCACTGGTCAGGCACAGGGTTGACGGTCTCAAGCAGGGTGAAGTGGGCGACATCCTGGTCGCTGGTCGAATACAGGAATTCAAACTTCTCGGGCAGCTCGCCGAAGAGGCTCTTGGCCCACAAGGTAATGGTCTGAGACTCTCCAGTGAGGCGGCGCGAGATGAGCCAATCATCATTCGTCCTGCCGTCAGTCATTTCGATGTCGGTGGCATAGCAGCCCAGGAATTGGCTGCCACTGTGCGGGGCAATCATGTAGTTCTCGGTCAAGTCAAGGCCTACAGCCTCAGGATTATAGACGATATAGGCTTGCGGCATGGTCATGAGCGGATGATCGACCCCGTTGATATAGCAAGTATATCCCTGATCCTGATCCACCAGGTTCCACAATCCCACATAACTTGTGATCCAGGGCGAAACATTCTCAAAGTCCTCGGTTACAATATCATTCTCGACAGGTTCACTCCAAGTGATGGTGTTCATAGCATCATCAGCCTTGTATTCTGCATCCTCGGGCATGGGCAGAGCCGTGTTGGGCATTACTGCCACTGTGACCTCAGCAGTCGTGTTGTTGTCCAGATACTCATCTCCGGCACAGACAACGACAGCCTGGAAAGTGAGTTCTCCTGCTTGGATGACATTAGGCTGATAGTTGAAAGTGATTTCGGCACTTTCACCGCGAACAATCGCGGTCCCGTTTTCGGTGGCTATCTTCTCGTCATTGCAATAGAGTTCCACGGCATATTCTTGGCAGGTCTCACCGCCCTCGTTGTTTACTGTCACAACTATTGGAGTCACCTCGTTGACGCCGGTCAGCGCCGGTGCCTGAATGACTGCGGCCAGATCTTGACCAAGCAGATTCTTGATTTCGACGGCATCCAGATAGGGCGAATGCTCTTCATCGCCACAGGTACCCTTGAATCGGATTACCGTATAGTCGGCATCTTTCACCCCATTAAGGTCCACATAAGCCTTAATCCAGCCAGCCTCATCGGTAAGCAAATTGTCATCGATGGAGTACAGCAGCACGTCATCACGCTGCATCATTGAGCCATAGACTTCAAGCCTGTTGCCGCTACCAGGATTGACATAGTAAGCAAAGGTCAAGTAGGGGTTCTCCACGCTATTCAACACAAGTTTGCCAGTGTTGATGGTGCATTGTCCAACCCCACCCCACAGTTGCATGCAACCGTTGTCATTGTCATAACTCATGCTTGAAGTTCCCCACCATGAGGGATAAACAAAGTAGGCATTGAGCCACCAGCCCACGTCATTGCCTTGGTATCCATAAGCAAACGAGTCACTTACCGGAAGATCGCGCTTGGCGCCGACAGCGAAATAGGGAGACTCGGCAAATCCGCTCACCCCTACCTCGTTTTGTGCAGTCACATAGTACTGCAGGGGGGAATAAGGATAGGTCTCCACGTCCATGTCATCGTCCAGGAGTGAGAACTCGTCAAGTTCACCAGCTATCATTTCCTCACTGTAGTTATAGACATTATAGAGCAAAGCATCGACATCGACATATCCGCCGTGAGTACCTACTGCAGGACTTGCCTCCCATTCGACAGTGATTGTCCTGCCGTTGTCGATGAGTCGTACATTGGTCGGTGGCAGCGGCGTATCGATGCCCACATAGGTTTGCACCTCAGCGGGACGTCCTGCTGTAGTGCCCAAATAAGCGACAGCTTTAATGGTCTTCAACCCCGATGTTACCACATTGATGTCACATTCCAGGGCTTCGCCTAGGGCAGGGTTTTCAAAGGTATGGACGACTTCATCGTCGCACAGGATGTCAATCTTGCTCAACGCCGTCAGTGCCTCGCCGTTGATGCAGGCGGTCGGGGCATTGAGTGCCACATGTGCAGTGAGTGCGCCCATATCGCCAGGTGTACATGACAATACGCTAGGGGCATCAGGTGCCGACAAGTCGGCTCCAGCAGTGATGCTGATGTCATCCACACAGATATAGAACAGGTCGGCAGGACTCAAGGCATGGATTCCTACCCGATAGTCACCAGTGGCCTCAATCACGAGTTCGGCGTTGAAATCCTCATAACTTGACGACATCACCTCGAACGGTTCGGCGATAGTGGCAAATTCGGCGGGATTGTCACCCATACCAAAGGCCACTTCCATCATTTCGCCGGAGCTGTAGCCCCGCCTGTACTTGAATGACAGTTTGTAGGTCGAACCTGCCTCTAAACGGATGAGGGGTGTAAGCAGCCAATCATCGGCAGCATTAGTACTGTTGTAGTAGTAGCGGGCGCATTCGTCATAGTTGTACCATGACCATGTGCTTCCGTCATGGTTATTGTCAAGCACCATAAAGTTGCCAAAGCCGCTCTCCAGTTCAAAAGTCTCAAGATAAGGCACAGTGTTGACCACTGCCGCGGCACAGGGCTGCGACGTGGCAATCAACCACGCGGGCACTGCCAGCATGAGTGCCAAATGGAATAGTACTTTTTTTGTCATAGTGGTTTAATTGATTAATATTGATGTTATTAATGGTTAATCGGTAAATGCTGATGCGAAAATAGACAGACGGGTCTTAACGCAAGGTTAGGCTATGTTATTTTTAGGTTAACGGCCGTTTTATTGGATAAAATAGATTATCTTTGCCTCCGATGAAAGGCAAAATCTACCGTATCGTTGCTTTCCTCGCGGTGTCTGCCGTCCTGAGCCTTCAAGCGTTGTGGATGGTGTACACTTTTGTGCTGTTTGTGCAACGCGGGTCAGGCCAGATAGCGGATAGCCTTTTTGCGTTTTTTTCCGACAACTGGCTTCTAATCCTTGCCTCGGTACTTATCGACGTGGCCATTATCGTGGGCATCGTCGAGCACATCCGCTTTGCCGAGAGGCAGAAACGCCTCGATGACATACGCAAAGATTTCTCATCGGCGATGATTCACGACATGAAATCGCCGTTGTCATCCATCGTTATGGGCATCAAGGCTTTGCAGAGTGGCAAACTGGATGGCAAACCCGACATCAAGCGGCAATACTACCGCATTGTCGAGGAAGAGGCCGAACATTTGTTGGGGCTTACCAATCGGCTTCTCGCCATCTCCAAACTTGAGAGCCACAATCTCGTCTTGTCAAAGGCGGAAGTTGAGTTGCGCCCCATGCTCGATGACGTCATTGACAAGTTCCGTGCTAAGACAAAGAAGAAGATGACGGTCAAAATGAGTCTGAACGCCGACAGCGTTTGGGGTGATGCCGAGTTAATCAAGGAAATCTTTGTCAATCTTGTCGATAATGCGGTAAAGTATAGCAAGGACGAGATTGCCATCCACATCGAGTCCTATCACAACAATGGTACCACTCTGGTCTCGGTGAGGGACAACGGCCAGGGCATTGCGCACGATGAGTTGCCATTCGTCTTTGACAAGTTCGCACGTGCCACATCCCAAGGCAATTCGCCTGGATTCGGTTTGGGACTCAATTATGTGTATCAGGTGATGCAGGCCCATGAGGGACGTGTCACTGTTGAGAGTCGCAAGGGTGAATACACTCAGTTCGTTTTGTTGTTTCCCAACAAGGTAGCGCTATGATCAGATTGTTGATAGTGGAGGACGACCAGTCATTGTGTTATATCGAGAAGACTAGTCTAGAGGAAATCATCGGCGGTTACCAAGTGACCACGGCAGCCAATGGTGAAGAGGGACTCAGGGAGTGGAACACCCACGAATTTGATGTCATCGTGGCCGATATTGATATGCCCGTGATGGATGGATTTGAAATGGTGGAGCGCATCCGTGAGACCGATAAGGACATCATCGTGGTTTTCACATCGGCATTGACTTCTCCCAATGATGTAAAAGCAGGATTCAGGTTAGGAATCAACAATTATATCAAGAAACCTTTCATGCCCGAGGAACTGGATGCGCACATCCAGGCATTACTCAAGCTTAAAAACGGGCAGCGGAATTACGTTGAGAAGAACCAGTACCACATCGGCAAGTTTGTTCTTGATGTGAGCCATGCCACCCTGCGAGACATCCAGACCGATGAAGTGAAGATTATCACACTCAGGGAGGTACAGATTCTGCATATTCTTGCCGAGAACATGAACGATGTGGTGCGCCGCGAAGCCATTGTCAACCGGTGCTGGAACCAGCGATATGACTATTTTGTCTCACGGTCGCTGGATGTGTTTGTGAACAAGCTGCGCAAACTGCTGGCCGACGACCCGACGGTGAGCATAGTCACCGTGCGCGGTGTGGGACTGCAACTGTCAGTCTCTGATCAATTGCCGATGCAATAGCCACAGCAAAGGCGGAATCATAGCCACACTTGCTGCACCCATCCACCACGACGGAGTGTTACCCAGAGCCATCCACAACACATAGTCGCCGACTACCGGACCGACCACCGCCGGCCATATGCTTCGCGTGCGCAGGTACAGCCATCCCTCAATCAGCCCCGAGGCGAAAGCGAACAAAAACATAACCATGCCCACGGCCCCTTCTTGAAGGTTGGGCAGAGCCACTGTCACAGCAACAATGGTCAGGGCTAACCAGTGACGGCGCATTGAGGAAAGCAGTTGACGTAAAATGCAGCTCAAGAATACGGTTTGAACAGTCACATACATCATGACCAGTGTGACCACCGTGATTAACGGATGCGACCGATAGAGTGACATCAACTGAGTGTATTCATCGCTGAAGGGCGCCAGCAGATGATGGCACCAGAAAGCCAATACGTCAACGGCTATAAATAACACCGCACTCAGGACAACGACCGAAATACGGCGAGAGGCATCAAGATTTCCCCAAGAAAAAGATCCGTAACCATTGTGCACAAACAGCCAGCAAGTGCCCAATGACCACAAAACGCCCATCAACATGACGACAAAGATCACCACCTCGTTCTTGGCTATCCCCACATGGTCATAGAGGCCTTGGCTCACTATAAAGCCAGCCAAGAGCATGCCACAGCCAATCATCAGCAAAGTAATGCAGACGAACAGCATGAAGTATAGAACCGCTTTGCCCATCACTCACAAAACTGATAAGATAGCGCAAAGGTACACAAATAAATCCGTTTATGTGCCCAATACAACGTTACTATTAAGTTAATTCATCATCTCGACATGGAGGACAGCATGCCCAGTTTCCCCTATTGCTACAGACTTGCATTCTTACCCCCCGTCGGCAAGTGAACAACAAGGCGGTGTGCCATAATAACGTCGCTGGTTTTTAATCGGCCTAACGGCCGAAAAATCATAATAATTATATTAATAATTATGTTTGGTTTCTCGCGCAAAGCGCGATTCATTTACGTTGAATGATTGATGGCTATAGGTTTATTGGTGTTCCTTCTCATGTCGGTTCTTGTCCAGGTAATCGAGCAGGTCGATGGTGCCAGTGACGCTATCGACACCCACGGTGGGGACAGATTCTACCATGCGGGTCTTGCCACTGGCCTTGTCGACATAAAAATTTACCAACGCGCCCGTATAGCTGCGGAAGATCACCTGATATTCGGCATCGGTCTCCTCCCCCATCGTGACAGACATGATGTCTGGGTTCTCCTCGGCCACGCTCCAGTCATACTCGCTGTGGCAGTAGTTGTTGACGCCCTCGTAAGCCATTTCGGCGGTGACGCCTGTGGGCTGCAACACATCGGTCTTGCTCCTGTGGCATGAACATAACAGCAAGGCCATCAACGCAAATGAAGTAACAATATATTTCATAAAATCCATATTTATTTTTCTCGCAGGGCAAAGGTAGCGATTTTTTCGTCAAAAGGCCAATTTTCTGATAAAATATGCCAAATCGAGCCATATTTGAAATATTTGTGCTAATTTTGTGGCTGTAATTGCAGCGGCAGCCTTGTCGCGCCGCCCGCTATCTTGCTGTTTATATTGAGTATTATCACATTAATCCACATCAATTTAATATTCAGATTATGAAAAAAACAATCTTTACCTTGATGCTGATGCTCATGTCAGCCATCGCTATTAACGCTCAGAGTCTGACTGCCCATCAATGGGGCACCAAACTGACCGATGATGACGGCAAAGACGTGCTCGTGGCTTTGGCCTTCGATAAAAACGGGGCCTGCGAACTGCTCGTCGGGGCCGAGCATCAGATGAAAGAGGATGGTGTGCCCATCACCATCACGGGCAGTGTGAGCGTTCCCGGCACCTACACCCTGAAGGACAAAGACTTGACCATGAATCTGGACAGAGGCCAGGCCGAGGTTGATTTTGACTATGAAATCAAGGGGATGGACGCCAAGACCAAAGCCATGATGGACAAGCAAATCAGGAACGAACTCAACGGCCTGAAAGGCGAATTCAAGAAGACGATGCTTGACGGCATGCCCAAGATGCACAAAATGAAGATCGTCAAGCTCACCAACAAGGAACTTACCCTCCAGATTGATAACGGTCGCGAAATGCCGTTCTACGCATTATAACGATTAGCCAATCTTCACCACATCACGCCGAGGGTGACATCAAAAAGTGAACCCCAAAAGTCGGATGAGACTTTTGGGGTTCACTTTAATTTGGTTCAAGACCTATCGACTAATTCACTTGACGACGGCCTTCTTATTGCCAATCAGATAGAGGCCCTTCAGGCCCTCGAGGCTGGTGGTCTGGCGACGTACCAATCGGCCATCGATGGTGTACACGTCCACGGGCTGGCCATCAGCAGCAATCTCGGTGATGCCACTAGTGACCACGACAACGGCCGTAGCAGGAGCAGATTCCTTACCGCCCTCATAAACAGCCGTCACGGCAAACGTGTGCTCACCGCTGGAGAGGCCTGAAACTGGCATTTCGTAGGTCGTGTCAGCAGTACTGCCGACCAGTACGCCATCGACATAGATGTTGTAACCGACAGGAGCCGATGCGCTACGCTCATAGGTGATATCATCCAGCAGGAGGCCGAAGATGTCTTGAGCCGTATGGCGGATGGCAAAGTACCTAGTTCCCTCGGGAAGCGTGAAGGTATACTCAGTCCAGTCGGTGGCATCGAGCCATACCTCCTCGAGCGAGACAAAACTATCGATATCGGTATCGGTAGTCGAATAGAGCACCTCGAAGGATTCATAGCCATAATCGGCCGTAATCACGCGGGCAAAGAAGCTGATCTCCTGTTCATTGCCCATCAGCTCGGGCGATATCAGCCAGTGATCGGTAGCGGGGATAGGATCGCCGTCGGACACACAGGTTGACAGCAGCAACTGGTTACCGCTGTGCGGTTCATAAACCGAACCCACTCCTTCGGGGAAGCCCTCATACATGGAGTTGAATACCATCCACGCCATGGGGTCACCCAGGTTGGGAACCTCAAAGCCCGAGAAACCGTAGCACATCAATCCGTTGCCATCGTAGAGTGACCAGTCGCCCAAGGCACCAGTGTGCTGCGTATCAGTAATGCCACCCAAGCTGAACTCGGGGAAGGCCTCGGCATCCTCAAACTCTTCGGTCACACGCATAGCGCCGTCGGTATCGGGAGCGGTCCACGACAGAGCCAGATCGTTGCCAGACTGCTCAACAATCAAGTCTGTAGGAGCAGGCAGAGAGGGCTCGATAATGGTGATATAGGCTTGGGCCTCGTTGTTGGCAAGCTGTTGGTCCATCTCATAGACAACGCGAGCCACAATCTCAACATCGCCGGCTTCGTCAAGAACAGTGGTCGGGAAATCAACCTGCTGGGTCCAGGACATGAAGGGAGCCAACATCTGGTTGGGCGTCACATCCAGCAACTGCTTGTCACCGGCCGTGAGCAATACCCTGAAGCCGTTAGCGGCATTCTCGCCCTCGTTGGTCACAGTCACCGACATCGAAGCCGTTTTGCCGGCCTCGACACTCGCGGGAGCATCAACCGAAATAGAGAGATCATGCTGATACAAGTCTGCGATGTGGATATTGTCCACCAGGAGCAGGTCGCCAAGGGTAACCAGTTCACCCTCCCAATGGTCAATCTCGGATGCATTGACATACTTTGCCAAAAGACCGATGCGGGCGTAGCGACCGCCTTGCAGGGCAGTCAGGGGCACCTTCACCTGCGTGAAGGAATTACCCACTGCGATGCCTTCCCGGAGGAGGGTAAACTCGCCGCCGTCAACGCTGCCGATTACTGCCAGCGAACGGATGTCGGGGCTGGCGACGTCAAAGAGAAGCGTCGGGTTGGTAAGACCTTCAAGGTCGAGTTTGCCCGAATTGAAGAATACCATGCCTTCCTCCTCGCTGAGCAGTGCCATCGACGAGCCATCGTTGTCGGAGGCCTGAGGCGAAATCATGATCGTGCCGTTGGTCTCCCAGAAGTAATGCGACTCATCATCAGTAAAGCCCTCGACAAGAGGCAGCTCATAGGGTGCGCCTACCAGCAGACCTGTCGTTGCTGACATTCCTTCATACTCGGCGTTGGCCTCGTTTTTGGTCTCAACAATCCAGTACTCCAGACGCTGTTCGCCCTCATCGGTGTCGAAGGGCACGTCGTAGGCGTCAGCGTCGGTGAGCGTGGCAAGCAACTCGTTCTTCTCGACAGAATTGCTGGTCCATCCTTGCTCAACAAATGTACTCCAGACGAGATAGTTGACCGTGGCAGGATTTACCGGGCCACCATTCTCGCCGGTGTTGCCCACCTTATCCCATTTCAGCGCAACGATTTCGACACCGTCGGCAGCAGTGAGGTTCTCGACAGGACTCGGCACATCGGGGCCGACATAAACGGTCACCTTCTCACTCTTCAAGCCCTTGCCCGACTCGTTGTAGGGGATGGCTTGGTAGGTGTGGTCACCGACTTCATCGGGCTCATCGACATAGGTCGCGGTTGCGCCGGGAGCAACATTCTCAACGCTTCCGACAACGCTTCCGTCTCGCAGGATGTCGATTCGTGTCAGGTTGGCGGTCAACGGCGAACCGTCAACGGCGAGAGTGGGAGCGGTCACATTGACCTCGGCACGCAGCGCAGCCTGCTCATCGGCTACAACATTGATGGCGGGTGCAGCAGGAGCCGTAGGCTCGGCACCAAAGTCGATGCTGATGTATTTCACCATGAGGCGATAAGCGTCAGCATCGCTGATGGCATGGATGGCCAGGTAATACTTGCCGTCCTCATTCACCGAGAACATGCCCTCAAATTCTTCGCCCATGTCGTCATAGGAGGTGACATATGTGGGCTCAATGACCGTGGTCGTCAAAGCCTCAGCAGTGGGCTCTGTACCCAGCAGCACCTCAAAACGCTCTTCGATGCCCGAATTGTGGGCATTGACAACCACGCTGTAGCTCTTGCCAGCCTCGAGCTGGACGGGCAAAGTGACCAGGTAGTCATCAGCCGCATTGTCAGCGCTGTAATTGTAATTGGTCAGGTAAGTGTCGTCCCAATTCCAGGTGCAACCGTCCTCGTTGGCGTCAATCACCGTGAAGAGGTCGAAGGTCTCGGGCAGGGTCAGATCGGCGGTATAAGGCACAGTGAGCGTGGCAACAAGTTTCACGGTCACGACCTCGCTCTTGTCACCTGCACCCATCTCGTTATAGGCCACAGCATAGTACTTGTGTGAGCCCAGGGTCAGGTCTTCGCCATTGTCAACCCAGGTCAACGCCGCACAGGGTGCCACGTCCTCGAAGGTGTGGATCACCTGTTCGTCGCGCACGAGCTCAACCTTGTCCAGGTTGCCCGACAGGGGCTCGCCATTGCGTTTCACCACAGGAGCCTTGAAGTTGACGGTCACCTCGATCTGCTCTTCGGTCTGGACGGCGGTGAAGTCGGTGGGAGCGGCCGGAGCCTCCATCTCATAGACGTCAACCATCACATTGTCGACAAAGAGCTTGTTCATGTCGGCTGGCGAGATGGCATGGAAACCGATGTAATAGGTTCCAGTCTCGCTCACGATGATTGTAGCTTCCAGCTGCTGAGGTTCCTCCCAGGTCACATCAGTAGGCTCAACGACCTGGATGGTCATGCCCTCGGGCGTGGCATCGCTGCCGGCCAGCACCTCGATGCGCTCGTCATAGCCCTTGTTCCATGTGTCAAACGTCAGGCGGTACTGCTTACCAGCCTCGAAGTGGAAGGCAGGCGAAATCAGCCAGTCGTCGGCATCAAAGGATTCATTATAAGTGTAACGGGCAAACCAGTTCTCGTCGCTGTTGTAGGCAAAGTCCCAGGTGTCGTGGTCACCGTTGGCATCGATGATGGTGAATGCTTCCTGCTCTTCCTGGGTCTGGAAGGTGTTCAGGTAAGGATAGTCCTCAATGGGCTTGAAGGGGTCCTCACGGCTTATGGCGAGGTCCTCAATCCAGACGTCGAAATCCACATTCTCGTCACTGCCGTTGGCCAGCAGCTCGACAAGCGAGGTGAATACCCCGCCCTCCTCGTCAAAGGCCATTTCATAGGGCACCAGGTTGTCTCCGTTATAACCCACTGCATAGATAGTCTGGCCGTCCAGTTCGCCCAGCACCTGCAGGCCGTCGAAGGTCACGACGCCGTCGTTGATGACGCCATGCATCCACGCGTCAGGATAATCGGCAAACAGGCCCTGCAGGTACACGTCATCACCATCAAAGCCCAGGTTGACCTGGCCGCGGAAGGGCACTGACGAGCCCTCGTAGTAATGACCACGGGTGTACCACGTCTCGGTCTCCAGGCCAGCCGGCGGCGTCACTGTCACCACATCGAGTGGCACAAAGTCGTGGTCGAAGGTATAGACGCTCTCGTAGTCTCCGAAGTCGGAGAACTCAACATTGCCGTCGCTCTCATAGAACACGCCGATAATGTTGTCCTCGCTCGAACCATTGAGCGTAATTTGGTCACCGTCGATGGTGAAGGTAATCGCATCACGCGCATCGTCCTTGAAGTAGAAGCGGTCATCCTTCACGCCCCAATAGAGGACATGAGGCACTGCAAAGTACCCTCTGTGGCCCACCAACTGCCCCGTGGGGATGGTAATGGTGTTGCCATCGAGAGTGCCTTTCACCCAAGAACTGGTGCGATAGGTGGAGATGATGTCCTTGATATAGACATCGCCGTTGTCGCAGAACACGACATGCACCTGACCGAACTGCTCGGTGAGCAGCCTGGAGTCGCCGTCAGGGTCATAAACCAGCGCATTGCCCGAGCGATTATAGACTTTGCGCTGGCCCTCGGCGGGCTTAATGATCACGCCGTAGTCGTCAATCACCTCCCCAGCACGTCGAGCAGCCCTGTTGTTCTTCAGGCTCGGTCCGGCGGCAGGACGATGGGCCTTTCGCTTGCAGGCGGTTTCTTTTTTGTCCTTCACCTTGGACATGGCAGCGGCTTCTTGGGCCTTGGTTTTCACTGCGGCATCCCGCTTCTTGTCGGCAGGTGTTGTCGGCACGGTAGCCACATCAGCCCCTGATGCGGCAACATTAACTATTCTAGAGGGTTGGTTCTTAATCTTCCTCAGGCCGTCGTGAGTGGTCCTGGCCATCCTGGTGGTCAAGTCCACTTGCCGATGAGGCGAATCCTGTGCCCTCGCCTGCGATGGCCACAACAGGAGCATGGCCACAACAAGCAAAAACATGGTTTTCTTTCCCATAATGATGATTTTTGATGATAAACAAATGCAAGATTTTAGCATGCAAATATACATAATTATCAGCACCTTGCAAAAAAAGTGATGCACATTGCCACATCAACCTGCAAAATGTGTATAATGGTCGATAAGGCCCAAGAGCAAAAATAACACAAAAAAGGCTGTGTCATAAATCAATTGCTAGAATTATAACCGCCCTGCGGGCGGGAAATTAAGCAAATTATTTTTAAAATTTTTATTAATATGAATAAAATATTAATTTTAATTTAAAAATTTGTTTGATTTCCCGTGCGATAGCACGGTTATATTACCGAGTCACAATTATGACACAGCCTCCCTGTATTAACGTCCTAAGCGTAAAGCAGCCGTCCCTTCTGGGTTAAGCCGATGATCTTTCATCAATCAGAACTCAAGGGGGATCGTGAGCTTGACGATGATGTTGCGGCCCATGTTCAGCACGCCCTGGCGACCGGTGACGGGATTGACGTCGGCATACTTAAGGCGGCTCAGGTGGCTCTGATAGGCCTTGTTGGTGAGGTTGGTCCCCATCAGGCTCAGGCAGGCGACACGTTGACCCTTGACCATGATGTCGGTGCCGATGGCAGCGTTGAGCAGGCAATAGGCCGGCGTGGCGGTCTCAGTGTCATCGGCGCGGTAGTAATGGTCCTGCTTGAAGTTATAGTCCACACCCAGCGAGACGAAGGCATTGTTCAGCACACGTCCGTCATGCAGGATTTCCCACTTGACGTCGCTCTGCCATCGCGGTGCCGGAGTGAACGGCAGGTACCGGGATTCCTCGGGCTGGTGCAGCTGCACAGCATTGACCAGGGCAAAGCTGGTGCCCACGTGCAGGAAGTGCCAGGGATGGATATCCAGCGCCAGTTCGCCACCCAGCAGCTGGGCATCGCCACTGTCGTAGCGATAGGTCATGAACTCATCGTAGATGACCTCGCCTGTGCGGTGGATGAAGATGTAGTTGTCGATGCGGTTGCTGAACAGCGACAGTTGAGCATCGAGCCAGGACGTGGTCAGTTCGGCACCCAGGTCAAACTGCAGGCTGAACTCGGGCTTGAGGTCACGGTTGCCCACCTCATAGCGCAGCGAACCCTCGTGCACGCCGTTGCTGGCCAACTCGCTGATGTTGGGAGCACGGAAACCGCGGGCTGCATTGGCCCTCAGGTCCAGATGCTCGGTGGCGTGCCACACGGCACCCACGCTGGCGGTAAAGCCGCTGAAGTTGCGCTTGAAGGCCTGGAAGCGTACGTCGCCATATTCAGTCAGTTTGCGACTGTCGAGATGGCGATTGTCAAAGCGCAGACCTCCGTTGAGGGCCCATTTGCCGACGTTGGCGGTCGTCGTGACGAACACGCCGAAATCAAACAGGTCATAGTTGGGGATCAGGAACTCGTAGCCCTCATTGAGCGAACCCTGCCACATGCCGCTCACGCCGCCGGTGATGCGCCAGTCCTCGCCCAGGCGCCTCGTCACGTAGTGGACGTTGTAGTTGACTGTGTGCAGCTTGAGGTAAAGCCCATACTCATCTGGAAGCTCAAACTCCTGGCGGCGGTTCTGCTGGTAAGCCAGCACGGCATTGAGTCTCCCCCCACCCACATAGAACGCGTTGTCAAGCACAGCCTTGTAGTGATACACCTGCTGGTAAGGCAAGCCGTGGTGATAGGTCTTGGTGTCGGTGTAGGGCTGCTCCAACTCGCCCGTCAGCGGGTCACGTTCGCCCTCGGCGATGCTGGGCGTGAGGTGGAAATAGGAACCCGTCAGGCGCGTATGGCCCCAGGCCTTGTTGACACCCAGCATGCCCGACAAGGCACGCTCGCGGAACTGCGTGTTGGGCACATAGCCGTCAATGGGGGTCTTATAGGCATGGGCAAACTTGTCACCGTAGCGGATGTTCCATGACAGGCCCTGCTTGTTGCCGCCAAAGTTGAACGAGTAGTTCACCAGTCCGCTGTTGGAATGGTATTCGGAGTTCACATTGACGCGCATCTTGCCCAGAGGCACCACGGGGTCGGTGTTGAGTTTGAGAACTCCCGCCAGGGCATCCGAGCCGTAGAGCAGACTCGCCGGGCCCTTGAGCACCTCGACCGAGCTCACGGCGTTGCCGTCAATCTCCACGCCGTGCTCGTCGCCCCACTGCTGCCCCTCCTGGCGCACGCCGTCGGCCACGACGACCACACGGTTGTAACCCAGTCCGCGGATGACGGGCTTGGAAATGCCGCTGCCGGTGCTCACCTGTGCCACGCCGGGCAACTTGGCCACCGCATCAACGATATTGGTGGCAGGTGTCATGCGCAGGGCGTTGCGGTCAACGACACCTGCAGGCATCGACATGTCCTGCATCTTTACTGCACCGGTCGGGCCGGTGACGACCACTTGTTTGAGTTCTATGTGGCGAAAGAACACGTCGGTCGAGTCGAGCACGACCGCCTCTTGAGCTGCCATCGTGCCCACGCACGCCAGCAGCAGAAGAATCGAAAAGTATGATTTCATTCTGTGATTGTTCTAATGATTAAACGGGATGTAGTTATAGCCGGATAATCGGTCATAGACTATCTGGCACACATGATGAATCACAGAACGAACGGGGGTGCACGCAACGAGGGATGCGCCACGGCCCTGACGACAGGCTCCGCAGCCAGGAAAAACTCCAGATGGACTGCAACTTGCTTTGCCACATGGCAAGTTACCGTGCGGGGCACATCAATCTGTGTGCTGAGGAAGCGGCACGACAAGCACTCATCAATGTGGTGGGTGCCTGCGGTGATGTGACCCGAGTGGTGTACCGCGGTGTGACACTGGTCACAATCGACAGCCCTGGAGAACTCGTTAAGGGAATGCACATGAAGCGACGCGAGCAACACCATCGGCACATAGACCGACAGCATGATCCACGCAAACAGTTGTTGAATGCGGGTGACGCCGTTTTGTGTTAGCCCTCGTTTCATCGGCTGCAAATATAGAGAAATTTTTAAAAACCAAGTCCCCAGGTGCAATAATTCAGATTATTTAAGATATTCCTGCCGATGTTTCCCTCTTTCTTGAAGGAGTTTATACTTGAAATAAACCCCAAAAGTTGCACAAACAACTTCTGGGGTTCACATCAAGTGTCGTGTAAGGTTATTTCACGAGGACTTTGCGGGCGGTGCCGTCGCTGTAGCGGATGATGTTGACACCGGGCTGCAGCTGCTGGAGCTGGCGGCCCTGGAGGTCATAGATGCGGGCATCGGCAGGCATGGTGGCCATCACTTCCTCGATGGCGGTAAACTGAACGTTCACCTCATTGCTGGGCAAGCTCTCGCCCTGCTCGTAAACGGCGGTCACATAGTAGGTGGCATCGTTGCCGGCCTTCTCGCCCGTGTAGGTCGTCTCGGGAGCGGCGACAAAGGCGATCATCTCGCCGTCGCAATAGACGTTGTAGCCCGTCAGGGTGCGGGGTGCTTCGGCGGTGGCAGCGGGAGCGAAGGTGAAGTCGTCAACCATCAGCATCACGCTGCGACGGATGCAACGAACGGCGAAGTAGCTGGTACCCTCGGGCACGTCAAACGAGTATTCGCGCCAACCGTCACCGACGTAGATGCGCTCCTCGTCGTTCAACTTCACGAAACTGTCGTGGTGGCTGTCGGTCGTCGAGGTATAGACGTTGATCCACTCCGAGTCAAAGGTGGCAGCCTTGGCCCAGAACTTGATGGTCTGCGCACGGCCGTCGAGGCGCGGCGTGATCAGCCAGTCGTCGTTCTCGTAGGGGTAGTCCACACTGGGAGCAGCCATGTACTGCTCGCCGCTGCGGGGCATGAACGCATTGTCCATGTTGTCCTCAACCCAGACTTGGGTCTCGGTCGTGTTGAACACTTGGAAGGCCATGGGAGCGCCCTGATTCTCGTAGGTAACAGGGATGCGCGGTGTCACGAGCGTCGTGGCCTGGTCGCCGTCATAGAGGGTCCAGTCGCCCACGCCGTTGATAGCGAAGGCACGGTAGGACTCAAAGTCATCGGTCACATACTCCAGCTCGCCCTGTGCAGGCTCAACCGACTGGCAAGCATCCCACGTCAGCGTGATATTGTTGCCGCTGGTAGTAGCCGAGAGGTACTCGGGTGCGGGCAGTTCATTGGGACGAACCGAGGTGGCGATGACAGCGCTCTTGTTGTTCTCGGGCATCATGTCGTTGGCCCAAACCACCTCGACCTGCCAGTTGATGGACTCCATCTCGGCATCGGCTGCAGTAGCGGTATAGGTGGCGATACCGGTCGTTGTGAAACCGGCAGCAAGCGATTGCTCGGTGACACTCTGATAGAGTTCGCCGTCCTTGTAGATATTCACGGTGTAGTTCTGGGCCTCCTGTGAACCGCGGTTCACGATGTCGTACTTCATCTCGAAGTCCTCGCCCACGTTGACACGCTTCGGGTCGATGGTGAAGGCGCTGACGGCAAGATCATTCTCGACACTAGCCTCACCGATGCGGATGTTGTCCACATACAGGTCACGGCGGGCACCCATCTGGTCGCTCAGGGCCGAGGCCAGCAGACCGATGTTGGCAAAGTTGGCGTCAGCATTCTTGGGCAGAATCACTTCACACTCTACCCACTGGTCGGTCATCTCGTTGAGGAAGAACTGGGCGTTCTCGACATCCTGCCACTCGCCGCCGTCATAGGAGACTTGCACCTGGATGTTGTCGTCGATTTCGCCGTCCCACTCGGGGTCGTACCACGCGCTACGGCCATAGTGGAACATGAACTTCATCGTGGGCACGGCCACGCTGTTGAGGTTCAGCATGGGCGAAACGATACGGCTGTGGGTGTCATAGTCGGCATACTGGCTCTCAGCAACGAGGAAGCCGCCGTCATAGTCGGGAGCCTCGATGAGCGGCTCGCCCGTCCAGTCGTCATAGATGTCGCCCGTGGCATAGAAGTCAAAGTCGTGCACCTCGCCGTCCTGGGTCCAGTTCTCTTGCTCGCCCCATGCGAACGATGCCTGGTAAGGCAGGTCAAGAGGCTTGCCGGTCACCACGCTGTTGCTCTGCACGGCCTCACCCTCATTGCCGTTATAGAGCGGCGTGATGGTGTAGCTGGCGTTGACTTGGCCCTCAGTGACGGGGATGTTGTCGGTATAGGAGGTCTCGCTGGTGCCCTCGGCAACCACGCCGCTCGACTCGCTGTTGCGCTCCACGCGATAAGTGATCGCGCTGTAGTCAACATAGCCGCCGTTGACCGACTGCGTCGGGGCGTCCCAGGTCACGGTGATGCTCATGTCGTTGTTCAGCTTGGCCACAGCATTGGCGGGAGCCACGGGCATATCCATGCCGACAAAGGCGGTCACCTCGACTGCACTACCCTCGCCCTCGCCATTGCGGGCAACGACACGGTAGGTGTTGAAGCCGTTCACGACCTCGGCATCGAGATAGGTCAAGGCCTCACCCGGGGCTGGATTCTCGAAGGTCTTCTCGAGCACACCGTTGACATAGACATCGATGGCGGTGATTTCGCTCAAGGCCTCACCGGCGGCAGTTACCGCGGGAGCCGTGAAGGTCAGCGTAGCCTCGTTGGCGCCGAGGTCGGCAGGCGTCAGCACGAGGTCGGTCACCTCGCCGGGAACGCCCTTGGACGATTTCTCGACGAGCTTCACGTTGTCGATTTCGACGCGGTGTTGCTCAGGGTCACTGTAGGCATAGAACGCAATGCGATACGTGCCGCTGGTGGCAGCATACACCTTGACCGTCTTGTCGCCCGAGTCGCTCTTGACAACGCCGGGATAGTCGGCGAGCACCTGGGTGAACGAGGCGGGATCGGTGCTGGTGCCGAGCAACACGCGCAGGTTCTCGGTCTTGGACAGCACGCCCATGTAGAACGTCAGCTCATACACGTTGTCGGCATCCAGCTCAAACTCCGGCGAGATGTAGTAATCATCGCCGGGAAGGCCGGTCTGGTAGTCGAGCATGTAAGCAGCCATGCCGTTGAGGAACTCCCACGTGCGGCCACCGTTCTGGTCAACGATGGTCCAGGAGTCAAAGGCTTCCTGCGTGTCGAAGGTCTCTTCGAGCAGGATATCGCCAGGGTTTGCCCACATTGCTGTTGCGGCAAACGCCATCAGCCCCAAGAATAGGGTCCGTAAAGATTTTTCCATAAAAAAACGCATTAATGTTGATTAAACGATACAATAATATAAAGCACCGCAAATTTACTGATACTTGCTGAGTTAGGCAACACAACCATCAATAAAAAAATGTAACAAAGATCATTTCCCCACAATAAAGTGAATATTAATAACGAACTGCAAAGCGGTCGCAAACTAGTCCCCCACCCTGCACCTCGCACCATGCCACACAGACAAAAGCGAGGAGGGATTGCCACAGGCATTTTCCTCCCCACACTATCATGTATTATTTAGGATTTTGCGTCATTCATCGCCAGCGAGCTCGAGCGTTGCGAATCGCAGATGAGTTATACCCTTGAATCCCGTCATGAACATGCGTACATAGCGGATGTTGGAGAAGTCCTGAATAGAACCAACCTTCTTCTGATACTGATTCAGGGGGATGGTGAACTGGTACCACGTTGCCTCCTGAGTCTGGCCATTGCGCACATGGACTTTTGCCACCAGCTTGTCGGTGATAAAGTTCTTACCCACCTCCATAAAGTCGGGACGAATCGCGATGCGATACTGGAAGAAACGTTCATCCTCGTTAAGCGTGAGGTCCAGATTGATGTCCTCGGCATTGGGAGTGGAGCGTGAAGTCTGATACTGACTGTCGCCGGCATCACTCTGAGAGAGCGAGTTGCCCTCAGTGCCGTTATAGTGCTTGTAACGGCCGTTTATCGCGAAGCGCTGATAATCGTAGTAGTTATTGAGATAGTAGGCGTAATTATCGCCTGCCGGGTCATTGAATGGGGAGAACGGATCATCCAGCATGGCAATGATCTTGGACTCCGGCAAAACTGCACGCAACTCATTCAAGAATTTGGCATAGGTGGGATGTTCAAACTCCGCCTGGTCGGTAAGTCCGTCAAGGCCGACATCCTGAAGAATCCGCGAACCATTACTGTTATCGAAGGCATACATCAGTGGAGCCTGAGAGGGGACTTTTCCCCAAACTGTATGGGTGACATACGTGTTATCACCATTGTAGGTCAACCCGTTCTCATAGCTCAAGAGACCATCCTTGAGGACATCCTCGCTTACCTCACCCAGGTTGAAGTACAGGTAGCCGCCCGTCTGGTTGTCAAGTTCGGGATCCATGAACGGGTCCAGCAGCCAGAACTGGATATACTTGATGCCGGCCTGCTCCAGGTCGGTATTGAGCATCTTGCGCATGATACCGCCCCATCGGCGCTCAGGATTAAGCAGGTATCCGTCCTGATCAACGTTGCTGCCGTCGAGGTTGTACGGGCCGCGCTCACGCGGGTAGAACGACAAATTGAGCGTCTCGATCACCGACGACTCGCCATTCTCCAGCTCGCGGTCAGGGAAGACCTCAGAAAATGCCACTTCGCGGGCATAAGGATAGGACAAGGCGTCCATGTCATTGTTGATGTAGCCGGGGGCACCGGGTGAGTTGCGTTGCGTGAACAGCCGGTCGATGGTGTACCACGCCAACAACGCACGGTTCTTGCCATAGGTCACGTCGTTCGTCAAAGAAGCTTCGGGGAACAGCTCCGGATCTGCCGGAACCGAAGCCAACGACCAAGCGAACGGAAAGCTGATATCGATAGCAGTACGGCTGTTCTCGGGCTCGTCAATAACGGTGTTTCCCGATTTTGAATCATTACAGCTCGTTGACACCACAAATAATGACAAGGCCAAAAGGCTGTTTATTATTATCCTTTTCATAACTCTAAACTTTTAATTAACATGGGTTTATAATAAATAATTAGGTAATGATGTACTTTTGTTCCTAACATAAATAACATTAATTCTCATTGGTTCCCATTAAGGCTGGCCATAAGATATAGCCCCCTTTACCATAAAAACGGAATAAAATGAGAAATATTATATATCCTTTCGGGACACTTCAAGCAATTTCAATGTTCTTGAACCGCACCCGAGCAAGCTTATGATAACGAGAGTTCGACGAAAATAAGTTACTGATACTCAATTCCTCCCCTAAGATAGGGGAGGTGGCGCGTAGCGCCGAAGGAGTATGATTCACCCTCAAAGCACTTACTCTTGGTGCATCAACGCCCCCCGGCCCCCTCTTATCTAAGAGGGGGAGTTGCTAACGCACTGATTGACAATTAATAATTTCGTCGAACTCACGTTATTGTACCTGTACTGCCCCGATAAACAGCGGACTCATCAACGACTTCAGGTGTACAAAAGAGCCTTAATTGGCACAAACGACCAATTAAGGCTCTTTTCATGAGAATATTTGACCCTCTAGCCTATTTCTTCTTGAAAATCAGCGGCATCGTCTCGGGGTCGAGGGGCTGCATGGTGGGGAGGCTCAGCGACTTCACCATGTGCAGCGTACCCTGCTTGTACTTCTGGAAATGGTCCGTCTTGAGGTGCTCCTGATAGGCGGCATCCGAAGCGTAAATCTCCAGGATGCGTATCTGGTTGGGATCCTCGGCACTCTGCATCGGGAACAGGCAGATGACGCCGGGCTCACGCTCCACGCTCAGGCGGTCCACCTCGTTGGCAAACGCCAGATACTCTTCCAAATACTCGGGATAGACCTCGATTTCGGCAATGCGGACAATCATCGGCTCGCTAGCGACAGGACTGGTAAAATCCTCATCAGTCACCTTGCGCAACTGCACGGCATGCTCTTCACCCTCGACTATCTCGGTGACGGTCATGCACTCGGCAGAGCTCCAGGGCGTGGCGCCATTCCAATGGCGCACATTGGGCGCGGTGGTCACCACATCGCCTTTGCGCAGCAGCTGCTTGGGTTTGCCCTCCTCCTGATAGTAGGCCTCACCGCTGAGCACCATCAGCACTTGAGTGGCACTGGGATGATAGTGCCAGGAATTGCGGCTCCCCTGCTCAAAGAGGAAATTGGTGGTCATCTGCCGCTCACTGCAGCTAAGTACCGAAATGTGGACTGTGCCCGTGTTAAACTCAGCGGGGGCAGTAAATTCGACAGGGAAAATGGTCTGAGCCTGAACTGCAGCAGACAGACTTAACAAAGCAGCCAGCAACAGGAATGATATCTTCTTCATCAGCTTATGGTCATTTAAATAATTGATGTGCATTCTTCCACAGGAACATTTCTCTGAACGGTGCTAGGTCGGGCTCGTCAGTGAGGTACTGCTTCATCCTCGCGAGGCCCTGCGTGAGCACCTGCGGGGCGACGTAGGGATAGTCCGAGCCATACAGCAGATGGTCGGGCGTGGTGATGGTGAGCATCATGCGGATGGTCTCAGGCGAATGGGCTCCTGCCAAGTCATAGTAGAGCGCGGCAAGGTTGGCTTCCCAGTTGATGTCACCCACCATCTTGTTGGCCTGCATGACGGGCGTGAGCGACTTCATGCGCGGCACGGCCAGCGGCAGATAGGCACCGCAATGAGGCACGACCACCTTCACGTCAGGATAGCGGGCCAGCACATTGCGGCTGATCATGTTGGTCACGGCACGGGTCGTCTCCGACAGGTATTCCTGCATGGCGAGCGGCGTCTGTGCCATCACCTCGCGGTTGACGGGATTGGGGCGGTGCGGATGCAGGATGATAACGGCATGCCGCTCGCTGAGCACGGCAAAAAGCGTATCGAGTTCCGATGCGCCCAGGTATTGCCCCTGGACATTGGTCGCCAGCTTGATGCCGTCGGCCTTCAGCGTGTCGAGCGCATAGACCGCCTCGCGGATAGCCGCCTGCACATCGGGCAGCGGCAATGCGGCGCAGAACATGAACCGGCCCGGATGCTCGCGCTTGATGCGGGCAGCCTCCTCGTTGGTCGCTCTTACTACCTCAGCCGATGACGGCTGCGGGGCAGCCAACGTCAACACCGAGGTCTCGACACCCGCCTCGTCCATCCACCGCAGATGGCTCTCCACGTCATACTGCGGCAACGGGAATCCCTCCTCCATGAGGCGGCCTTCAGTCTCCAGAGCAGAGACAAAATCAGGAGTGATGATGTGGCTGTGCACATCCATCACTCCCTGGGCCAATGCACAGAGTGCCATAGCCATACATAGAAACGTAACGCTGATTCTCATCTTATTCCATACTGTGTTCCCAGCCGCCACGGGTGTCAATGCCGGTGGCATCGGCCAGTTTCTCCAGTTTTGCTACCTCCTCGTCCGTCAGCTGGATCTTTGCGGCTTCGGCAGCCTCAATGACGTGACGCTCCTTGGTCGCTCCGATGAGCGGCATCACGCCCTTGGCGATGGCCCAAGCGATGCCGATCTGTGAACACGATGCGCCATATTTCTGGCCGATTGCGGTCATCTCATTGGTCAAAGCCTCCAACTGGGGCAGCACGGGGTTATACTTCTTGCCACGGTCACTCTCCTCGGGCAGCGGGTTCTCCTTGTTGTACTTGCCGCTGAGCGCTCCTTGCTCCAGCACCATGTAAGCCCAGAATTCGATGCCGTTCTTCTTGCAGTAGTCCAGCACTCCGCCTTTCTCGCTGGTACGATACAGCAACGAGAAATGGTTCTGGACGGCCGACACCTTGAAGCCTGCCTCGCCCAGGATTTCGTTGGCACGTTCAATCTCCTGGATATTATGGTTGGAAACGCCCACGCGTTTCACCTTACCGCTCTGCAACAAGGGGATAAGACCCGGCGTCCAGCGCTCCACGTCCATCGGATTGTGGATCCAGTAGATGTCGATGTAGCCGCAGTCCATGCGCTCGATGGATGCGTCGGCCATCTTCTCGACACTGTTGTCATAAATCTCGGCAAGCTGCGGAGTGAACTTGGTTGAAATCGCCACATCGTCACGGTTCACGCCCTTGGTGAGTGTGCCGAGGATGCGCTCCGATTCGCCCATGCCGTAAACCGTGGCGGTGTCCCACAGGTTCAGTCCGGCCTTCATCGCCGCCTCGAGCACGGGTTTCAGATTCTCAACATCGGTATTGGAACCGAACACGGCATCTCCGCCAAAAGCACCAGCGCCCCAAGCCCAAGTGCCCAACGCAATCTTTGTTTCCTTCATAGTAGTGTCTTCTTGATTAAAAATTGAATGATTCTTTTCTGGATGCAAAGGTATGGCGAAATCCAGACGTGATGACAAATCAATTTACTGATAAATCAACCCTTTTTACCGATTATCAAAAATATTGATTATTTTTGCACTTGAGATGAAGAAAATATTAAAGGTACATAACGTCAACGACTATGCCCGCTACATCGGTGCACCGGTGCTGCATCCGCTCGTCTCGGTCATCCACTACGACGAACTGGAGCATTGCCGGCACTCGCTGAACAACTACGATGTCTATGGTCTCTTCATTGCCGACGAGACGCTGGAGGAACTGACCTATGGCCTCACGACCTATGACCTGCACCGCCATGCCCTGATGTGTGTCTCTCCGGGCCAGATAGGCGGCAAGGCCGACATCGGGGAGGAAATACAGACTAAGGGCTGGGCCTTGCTGTTTGACCCCGTACTGATGCATGGGACCGACCTGGAGAAGCGCATACCGGCCTACAGTTTTTTCTCCTATAACACCAACGAGGCCTTGCTCATGGGTGACGACCAGCGACAAATCATCGTCTCGCTGCTCGAAGCACTGAGGGCTGAACTCAGTGGCGGTGATGACGACCACCGGCAACACATCATCGTCTCTTATATTGAACTGGTACTCGAACATGTGGCGCGATTCTACGCCAAGCAACTCTCATTGCAGACGGCTAAGACCAACGACCTCTTGACAAGGTTCGAGAATCTATTGAACCGTTATTATGCCGAGGGCATCTATCAAAACCATGGACTCCCCACGGTGAAATACTGTGCCCAGGAATTGTTCCTGTCGCCCAATTATTTCGGTGACTTGATTCATCAGATGACTGATGACACGGCAAGCAACATCATCCGCCGTTTCGTCATGCAGCGTGCACAGCAGCTGCTCATCGGCGGAACAAGCATTACCCAGACAGCCGAATTGCTAGGATTCGACTATCCGCAGCATTTCACTCGGGTGTTCAAGAAATTCTATGGCGTGTCGCCCACTGCCTATCTGAAGCAAATGTCCAAATAGCCTATTTGCCATTCACGATGCCGGCTATCCACTCGAAGAGTTCGTCGAGGGCGTAGTCGCCGCTGTGGGGACGGTTCCAAGCCAGCAGGAAGTTCACGTCCTTGCCCGCATTCTGGAGTTTGAGGGCCAGGTTGATGGGCACAAGGAACGAGGTGTCGCGGTCACGGGCTCCATGACGGATGTACCAGTGGGGAGCCACGTCGGTCACGCCGTCGCCGATGAAGTTCATCGGATTCAGCAGGCGCACGTTTTCTCGGATTTCATCGGTCACCGTCGAGCCGGTCTTGGCGGCGCTGTAATCGGTAAAGTTGACGCTGCTGCCGCTCTTGTCGCCAAATTCCTCATTTTCGCCCGAGGCACGGCCTCCTGCCACGCCCTGCGTGTCAAAGGCAGGGGCAGTCTTCAACGGCTGCGTGGAAACGACATAGTTGAGGTACTTGGCCATATCCAAATCGATGATGTAATCGCCCGGCTTGCCGCCGCCACGGCCGCCACGTTGCATCATGGGAGGCATCTGTCCCCCACCCTGACGCACGCCGCCGTTGATAGGTGGCATTCCGCCCATGTCCTCCTTGCTGAACGTGAAGCCGAGGCTGTCGGGGATGTCGGCTCCGGCATTCTTGGCGAGCTGTGCCGAGCGGATGAGTTCACGCTTGATGTAATCCAGGTAGTTGTCGGCGGTGAGCGGTGTGCCGTCAGGGGTGTGCAGATTTAGGCTCTTGAGATAGGCGGGGAACTGCGCCTTGAGTTCGTCGCTCACGGCGAGCACGGCAGCATCGCCCTGCTGACGGCTGTCGGTGCCGTTATAGAGCCATTCGTAGGCCATGTCGGCATGGTCCAGGTCGATAATCGGGCAATAGCACACCGAGGCGAACACGTCGTCGCGCTGCTGGGCGGCACCCATGGCGAGCAGCATCGGCTCATAGGCGGGATTGTTGCCCGTGGCGCCCATCAGACTCGACATCGCTCCGCCGGCACTGGTGCCGTCGGTGATGATCCTCTCGGCATCGCCGAGCATCACGTCGTCAAACTGGCGCAGGTAGCGGATAGCGGCCTTCAGGTCCAAGATGGCGGCAGGGGCACGGCCCGTGTAGATGGTCTGTCCCTTCTTGATGCCGGCCTTCTTGTCGGTTTTAGTGGCGGTTACCATCGAGTTACGGCCACGGCTGCCTGGGATGGCTACTACATAGCCCTCTTTCAATGCCCTGCCCGTGGCATCGCTGGCCTTGGGCTGCTGGGCGGGCGCCGCCATATATCCGCCCACATAGGTGCGCAGCAATATCGGGGTCTGCTGTGTCGCCCCGTCGGGTACATACACGTTGATGGTCTGATAGGCGGAGTCCTCCACGTTGGTCACGAAGAACATGCCCTCATAGGCCGTGTAGTTCACCTCCACTCCATCGGGCATCGTCAAGGTCCTCGTCTCGCCAATCGTCGGGTCAAACCTCAGTTGCGGCGGCGTTTTTACCGCTTTAGTTTTAGCGCTAGCACCAGCCACCACGGCAAGCGCCAGCATCCATGTCAATATCCTTTTCATGTGATTATTAAATTGATTACTTGCTCCAAAGGTAATCAAAAAAGCAACATAGGCGGTTCACCAAACCGCCACTTTTTTCATTTTTCCCGACTTATATTCGTGATTATTCTTTGGGAGCCCGCCAAAATATTTGAACAAATCAGATTCTATTTGTAGTATTCAGTATAGCAATACCTGTCTCATCATCCAATTCTTTTAATTATTACACCGCAAATATACATATTAATAGATGAAAAACAAATAAAAAGACTAGAATCCGCAATCATGACTACTGTTTTCTAAAAGATTCTTGGAATTTTTGTACCTTTGTGGACTCAAATCTAACATTAATATACAATGAAAGAATATACAATGAAAGCATTATTTATCAACGGAAGTCCTCGCAAGAACATGAACACGGCCCAGGTGCAGAACGCCTTCGAACTGGGCAAGCGCCTGGTGGAAAAAGCCAAGAATCAGTAAGCGGCATGTACAGTCTGAAGTATAAAGTCACCACCAGCACCTGTGACAGCGAGGGACGGCTGAAGCTCTATTCGGCCCTGCAGATGATGCAGGACTGCTCCGAGATGTGGATAGACACTGAGCCCGGCGTGAAACAGTATTTCGCCCAGCAGAATATGGCTCAGCTGCTGGCATTCCGTCAGGTGGAAATCATGCGTGTACCGACATACAAAGAAGAGTTGACGGTGACCACCTCGGTCTATGGCATGAAGTCCATGTTCGGTTTCCGCAACACGTTCATCTATGACGCCCAGGGCAAGCCCTGCTACAAGACGTGGAGCATGGGAGCCTTTGTGGATCTGTCCAACGGCAAGCTCAAGCGCGTGGACGATGCTACCATCGCGTCGATGACCCTGGAGCCACAGTTGGAGATGAACTACCGGGACCGCCGGATTATTCTTCCTAAAGAAGGCGGACTGACGCTAGAGCCCATCAAGGTACTGCGTGCCGACATCGACTACAACAAGCACCTGAACAACGCCAACTACGTCCGCATGGCGATGGAACTGCTGCCTGAAGATTTCGAGGTCAAGGGGTTGAGGGTCGAGTATCGGGTAGCGGCCAAGCCAGGCGAAACGCTCGTCCCGACCCTCTACCAGACAGACGGCGGCATCATCGTAGCGCTGTCGGTCAGGAACGAGGTCAGCGCCATCATCGAGTTCACAGAGTGAGACATCACATCATCCCGCTGTGAGTTATTTGCCCGAGAAATCGGGAATTGTAGCCAATCACAAGCCCTCTCCCCGCTCTCCTTAGCAGAGAACAGGAAAAGAGGGCTGTGTCATCATTCACTCGTTGCACGTGGGGTCGTGCTTCGCACGGACATTAATACAAGTCTGAACCTTTAGTTCTTACAGTTTGCCCACGAGGTCTAGGATCTTCTGACGGGTGGCATCGGTCTTCTGCTCATCGACGGTGGCGGTCACGATGCCGGTATCCTCCACATTCCAGTATTTGCAGATGTCTCGGTACTCGGCCATGGCGCCGTCATACACGCCGGGCGAATAGGAGGACATGAGCAACGCCATCTTCTTAGCCTTAGCGGGGCTGTTCACGCAGTACATGCGCTGGATGGGAGCCTGGATCTGGGCATTCAGCGTGAAGTAGTAGATGGGTGCGGCCAGCACGAGTACCTCGGCCTCAGCCATCAGTGGATAGAGTTCCTGCATGTCGTCCTTCTGGATGCACGCCCCGTCGCCCTTGCCGTGGCAATATTCACAGGCCAGGCAGCCCGCAATCTTTTTCTTTGACACGTTCACCAGGGTCACCTCATGACCTGCAGCCTCGGCTGCTTTCTTATACTCTTCTGCCATCCAGGCGGTATTGCCGTTCGCCCTGGGCGAACTCTGTAAAATCAGGATGTTCATAGTTTTTGTAGTTTAAAGTGAATAGTATTAATATGCTGATTAATGAGTATTCTATCTTGTCTATGATCTTTCTCTCCGACATGCAAAGATAACGATTTTTCTCGAAACATCCATCACATAATCGTCCGACGGACCGAACGCCCGCCGAAACCACATTATTCACAAGCAGTTAGCCCTGCAATAAAAAACAAGGACATCCGTGCCAGACTAGACGCGGATGCCCTTCCTCTGCTTTTGTTGTTACTTCAGATTCGTCTTGAAGAATTCTGCCAGCTTGTCCCAGGGGATGAGGTTCTTCGGCTCTCCCTTGCCGACGGGTTCTGTGTAGCCTCCGTCGTAGAGGTCGCAGTGTGAAGCTCCGGGAATAATCAGCAGTTCCTTATTCTCAGGATTGGGATTGGGCTTGCCGATGGTGTTATAACCCTCGGCCTTGCCATCGACCATGTAGTGGTAGGCGGCCTCGCCGAAGTAGCGCGAGTGGGCCTTCTCGCCATGCATCACGAGGACGGCCGAGCGTATCTCGTTGATGTAGTAGAGGAAGCGGGCGTTGGCATAGGCCTGTGTGCCGATGGTGCGCCAGCCGTCGGTACTGTTGCCCGAGCGGGCATGGTAGCCGCGCTGAGTTTTGTAATAGTCATGGTAGTCTTTCACGAACTGGGGCGCATCCTCGGGCAGCGGGTCCACGACGCCACCGGCCATCGCCATGGGGTCGGCAAGACGCTGCTTGGCGACTGCCTCACGGGCGGCATGACGCGATTCCTCCTTGTCCTCGCTGTCAAAGTAGCCGTTGCCGCTCACGCGGGTCATGTCATACATCGTGCTGGCCACGGTGGCCTTGATACGGGTGTCGGCAGCGGCGGCATTCAGGGCGATGCCACCCCATCCGCAGATGCCGATGATACCGATCTTGTCGGCATCGACATTCTCCTGACTGGAGAGGAAATCGACGGCAGCCATGAAGTCCTCGGTGTTGATGTCGGGCGAGGCCGTGCGACGGGGCTCGCCGCTGCTCTCGCCGGTGTATGACGGGTCAAAGGCCAGCGCCACAAAGCCGCGCTCGGCCATGCGCATGGCATACAGGCCGCTCGACTGTTCCTTGGTGGCTCCGAACGGGCCGCTCACGGCGATGGCGGGCAATTTGCCCTCGGCGCCCTTCGGCTCGTACAGATCGGCCGCCAGGGTCAGGCCATACTGTGTCTCAAACGTCACCTTGCGGTGGTTTACCTTCTCGCTGAGCGGGAACACCTTGTCCCACTCCTGAGTCAATTTCAGATTAGCATTCATATTCTCATCGTTTTGATTGCAGGCCATGAGCAACAAGCCCATGAGCACCAATGTAAATAATCCTCGTTTCATCTTCGTCATTCTGTTCTAGTTTCGGTTGCAAAGATATATAAGTAATTGACAACCGCCCTTATCCAAAATAACTGAAAACCTACCCATTTTACATTTTCTCTACAAAACACCATGAATTGGGGTAAAATGATTATCTTTGTCCCTTGATTATGAAGGACCTGTTTTACATCGACAAGGCGAATGACTTTGCGCTGGACGTGGGTGCCGAGGTGTGGCATCCCATGGTCAGTGTGGTCCATTTCGACGAGTTGGGCGAGATACGCCACTCGCTGAACAAGCTGGGGGTGTACGCCATCTTTGTGCAGGATAATTTTCCCATCGAGTCGGCCTACGGCATGGGCGGCTACGACACGTCTAAAGGGTCGCTCGTGGCGGCCTCGCCAGGGCAGATCATCGGCAAGACCGACAACGGCCACCGCGAGGTGTATCACGGTTGGGCGCTGCTGTTCGACCCAGAGTTCATGCGCGGCACGGTGTTTGAGCAAAGGCTGGCCGACTACCATTTCTTCTCCTACAACGTGAACGAGGCCCTTCACACCACCGAGGGCGAGAAACAGGTCCTGTGGCAACTGATGGAGAGAATACGCACGTTCATCAGCCACAGGGAGCAGACGCCGTTGACCGACCGCATCATCCAGGACTACATCGTGCTCGTGTGCGACTACTGCCTGCTGTTTTATCAGCGGCAGTTCCAGACCTCGTCGGCCGAGCGAAGCGACCTGCTGGCCCGATTCCAGAAGGTACTTGTCGATTACTATGAGCGCCACCTGCAGCATCGCCACGGCCTACCCAGCGTCAAGTACTGCGCCCAGGAGCTGTGTCTCTCGCCGAGCTATTTCGGCGACGTTATCCGCAACGCCACTGGCGACAGTCCCACACGCATCATCCAGCGTTTCCTCATTGAGCGCGCCAAGAGCCTGATGATTGGCGGCATGACGGTGTCGCAGGTAGCCGACGAGCTGGGTTTTGAATACCCCCAGCACTTCACCCGCTACTTCAAGAAACACGAGGGGATGACGCCCTCGGGCTATGTCGCATCGATGCGGAAACAATAATCGAGGTAGGTTTTCCGATGTTTCGGTTAACCGTCGTTGCTGCTGATGTGTGTACCTTTGCACACCTATCTATTTGAACTATGACTATCAAGGAATATAAAGAATTCATTGCCTCAGGACAAATGGTGAAGGCCGGCTCCGAGGCGCATCTGCTGATGCACCAAGCCAGCCGCGAGGCACAGAAAATCACCGCCCGACTGAACAGCGAATTTCATGAGCCGGAGGAGATCCGGCAGCTGCTGTCAGAGCTGTGGGGCATTGAGGTGCCCGAGAGCGTGGGCATGTTCCCGCCGTTCTACACCGACTTCGGCAAAAACACGACGGTGGGCGAGCGCACGTTTATCAACGCCGGATGTAAGTTCCAGGACCAGGGCGGAATCTCCATCGGTGATGATTGCCTGATCGGCCACAATGCCACCCTGTGCACCATCAATCATGCCCAGGACCCCGATCGTCGGGGCGACATGGAGTTCCATCCCATCCGCATCGAGAACAAAGTGTGGCTCGGTGCCAACGTGACCGTCCTGCCGGGTGTCACCATCGGCGAGGGCGCCATCGTGGCCGCCGGTGCCGTGGTGACCAAAGACGTCGCCGCCAGAACCGTCGTCGGGGGCGTGCCGGCAAAACTCATCAAGCGGATCTGATACTCAGATTTTGCCGAAATGGGAGTTTTACCGTACCTTTGCACGCATGGGTCAAAAAAGGATGAATACGACTTCGCTGCAGTTCATCGACTATGACCATTCTGAAGTAACCAACCCATAAAGAATCTGAGGGGGAATGATCAACATCAGACAATACGAGAAGACCGACTGCCAGCCAGCGATGGAGATATGGAACAGCGTGGTGCGTGAGGGGATAGCCTTCCCTCAGCTTGAAGAGCTGACCATCGAGGAGGCCGATGCCTTCTTCTGCAGCCAGTCCTATACCGGGGTCGCTATCGATGACGGGACGGGCGAGGTGCTGGGCCTCTACATCCTCCATCCGAACAACGTGGGGCGATGCGGACACATCGGCAACACGAGCTATGCCGTCAAGGAGGGCTTTCGCGGCCTGCACATCGGCGAGAAGCTGGTCAAGGATTCGTTACTGAAAGGTGCACAATGCGGATTCCGCCTCCTTCAGTTCAATGCTGTCGTCGCCTCAAACATTCACGCCCTGCACCTCTACAAACGTCTAGGCTTCACACAGTTGGGTCGCATCCCACAGGGTTTCCTCATGAAGGACGGCCACTACGAGGACATCATCCTCTTCTACATCAAGCTGACATAGACGCGAATTCGACGAAATTATTAATTGTCAATCAGTGCGTTAGCAACTCCCCCTCTAAGATTAGAGGGGGCCGGGGGGCGTTGACGCCCCAAGAGAAAGTGCTTTGAGGGTGAATCATACTCCTCCGGCGCTTCGCGCCACCTCCCCTACCTTAGGGGAGGAATTGAGCATCAGCAACTTATTTTCGTCGAACTCACGTTGATATAGACGCCCACCCCATCTGACATGTAGAGACGCAAAATCTTGCGTCTCTAGGAACGAATATGCCAACGACCACCATGTAGAGACGCAAAATCTTGCGTCTCCGGGAACGAATATGGCAACACATGACGATGGGAGACGCAAAATTTTGCGTCTCTACAGTGAGAGCTTCTAATGAGTGCCTCGAAGAGGAACTTTATGATTGGCAGGCTTTTGGCGGATGTTGCAGTTTGTCGGGTTCCTGTTATGTCAAGATTCCCAGGTCATAGTGCAATCGTGGGCTGTGGCACTTGGGGCAGAACAACGGGGCATCATTGCCCTTCAGGAAGGGTTCTTCCTTCTTCCTGATGACCGTTCCGCACTTGGGGCACTTGAAGTCTTCGGCAGATTCGCCGAATTTGTGATGCTCTGAACTCTCGTTATGCTCTACGGTAAAAGCATGACAATGAGGACATTGCCTGCCTATCGTGCATGACATGTCGCCATGAATGAAGCTGACGATATCCTCCTGATAGCCACAGTCATCACACACTATCGTGCCGGCGCCTCCCATGTGGGAGAAGCAAAGATAATCTTCATCTTCGCGCAGGCCCAATTCGGCCTCAATGTCTTTCTCGTCTTTCATCTCTATTTTTCCTTTCTTATTTTAATTACTTAATCTGGAACTACATCAAAGTTCCGCCTCCTTAAGTTTCTCGGCGTTCTCGGCGACGATGAGGTGGTCGATGCAATCCTGGATGTCGCCATCCATAAAGGCGGGCAGGTTGTAGATCGTGTAGCCGATGCGGTGGTCGGTAATGCGGCCCTGCGGATAGTTGTAGGTGCGGATTTTGGCCGAGCGGTCGCCCGTCGAAACGAGGGTCTTGCGGCGCGAGGCGATGTCGTCCATATACTTCTGATGCTCGTGGTCATAGATGAAGGTACGCAGGCGTGCCAGTGCCCTCTCCTTGTTCTTGGGCTGGTCGCGCGTCTCGGTACACTCGATGAGGATTTCCTGCTGCTCACCCGTGTTAGGGTTGGTCCACATGTAGCGCAAGCGCACACCACTGTTCACCTTGTTCACGTTCTGGCCACCAGCACCGCCGCTGCGGAAGGTGTCCCACTTGATTTCGCCCTCGTTGATGTGGACGTCAAACGGCTCTGCCTCGGGCAGCACAGCCACACTGGCAGCGCTGGTGTGCACCCTACCCTGGGTCTCGGTAACGGGCACGCGCTGCACGCGGTGCACGCCCGACTCATACTTCAACGTGCCATAGACGTTATCGCCAGTAATGCTGAACACGACCTCCTTGAAGCCGCCCACAGCGCCCTCGCTGCAACTCGACATCTGCACGTTCCAGCCCTTGGTCTCGCAGTAGCGGGTGTACATGCGTGCCAGGTCGCCGGCAAACAGCGCTGCCTCGTCGCCGCCCGTGCCGCCGCGAATCTCGAGCACCACGTTCTTGCTGTCCTCGGGGTCCTCGGGGATGAGCAGCAGCTTAATTTCCTCCTCCATCTTGGGCACCTCGGCCAGGTTGGCGTCGATTTCCTCACGCGCCATGGCGCGCAGGTCCTCGTCGTTCTCGGTTTCCAGCACGGCCTTGGCCTGCTCAATGTCTTCCAGCAACTTGCGGTAGCGATGGGTGGCATTCAGCAAGGTCTCCAGGCTCTTATATTCTTTGGTCAGCTTGACGTAGCGCCGCTGATCGGCAATGACATTGGGGTCGGTAATCAGCGTCCCGATTTCCTCAAATCGGGCATCCAGGCCGTCAAGGCGTTGTAATAATGCGTTCTCTGCCATAGTGTTTTCAGAATTTGGCTGCAAAGGTAGTAAAAAAGCCGTTAGCTTTTAGCCATTAGCCCTCAGTTTTTAGTTTTATCGTCAGTTCGGCCAAAATGCTCACTCCCAACCAACCCATCAGCATGAGGCAAGGAACGCGGATGCCACGTTGTTTGAGTTGTTGTTAATATCAAGAACGCGGATGCCCTCAGAAAAATCAGACTAATCTGTTGTTTTTTAAAACTTTGCGCCTTAGCGCCTTAGCGTGAGGCCCGGAACGCGAATGCCCAATTAGTTCAATTCGTGAAATTCGTAGTTTTTTAAGTAAGAACGCGGATGCCCTCAGAAAAATCAGACTAATCTGTTGTTTTTAATAAGAACGCGGATACTTTTTGTTGTTGGGGTCGGATTAGCGCAAGTCCTGTTTAGACACAAGATTTTGCGATGCCTAGAACAATAAACACGGACTTTTTAGTAATTTTGTGGCATGAAACGTCGCTTATCCATTACGTCTTTTCCTGTATGCTGGCTGCTGTGGGACCTGCTGGTAGTCTATTGTGCCTACACCCTGTGCCGTGCCGCATTTCTGGCACTCAACTGGTCGCTATATGCCGGGACACTGACTTTGGGCCACGGGCTGGAACTGTTCGGTGCCGGCCTGCTGTTTGACACGCCCGCCATCCTCTACACCAACGCCGTCATCCTCCTGATGTTCCTGTTGCCCCTGCACTGGAAGGAGCGACCCGGCTATTACCGCGTGGCGCGCTGGATCTACACTGTCGTGAACAGCATCGCGGTGTATATGAACCTGATGGACTGCGTCTATTTCCCCTTCACGGGCAAGCGCACCACGGCATCAGTCTTTGCCGAGTTCGGTAACGAGAGCACGGGCGAAATGCTGAAAATCTTCGGCGGCCAATTCCTCAGCCACTGGTATCTGGTCCTGTTGGCAGCCCTAGTCACCTGGGCGTTCTGGAAATTGTTCCGTCCCGATTCTAAATCGGCCACGCCTAGGCGAGGCCCTACAACAAGATACTATATCGTTCAAGTACTGTCATTGCTGCTGGCCATCCCGTTGTGTATCGGCGCCATCCGTGGCGGCTTCACCAAGGCCACCCGTCCCATCACCATCAGCAATGCCAACCAGTATGTCAACCGCCCTGCCGAGACGGGCATCGTGCTCAACACGCCCTTCTCTATTTTCCGCACCTTGAAGAAGACGCCCTTCGTCGTCCCCGACTACATGAGCGACGAGGAGGCACTGGCGCTCTACACCCCACTCCACCAGCCCGCCGACACTGCCGCCTTCACGCCCCGCAACGTCGTGGTACTCATCCTCGAGAGTTACAGCAAGCAGCACATCGGCTTTTACAACAAGACGTTGAGGAACGGCACCTACCAGGGATTCACGCCCTTCCTGGACTCGCTCATCACCCAGGGGGCGATGACCTTCCGCTACTCCTACGCCAACGGGCGCAAGAGCATCGAGGGCATGCCGTCGGTGCTGTCGTCTCTGCCCAACTTCGTCGAGCCGCTGTTCCTCACCCCCGCCTCGCTCAACGCCATGTCGGGCCTCGCCCGTGAACTGGGCGAGAACAAGGGCTACACCACAGCCTTTTTCCATGGGGCGCAGAACGGCTCCATGGGATTCCAAGCATTTGCACGAGCCACTGGTTTCCAGCGATATTACGGGCGCACCGAGTTTAACGCCGACCCCAATTTCCACGGCGACGACGACTTCGACGGCACTTGGGCCATCTGGGACGAGGAGTTTTTCCAGTTCTTCGCCCAGCAGATGGGCAAGATGCAGCAACCCTTCATGACGGCTCTGTTCAGCGCCTCCAGCCATGACCCGTTCGTCGTTCCCGAGAAGTACCAGGGCCAGTTCCCCCAGGGCGAACGCCCCTTGCAACAGTGCATCGCCTATACCGACTACGCCCTCAAGCGCTTCTTTGAGGCCGCCAGCCGTCAGCCGTGGTTCAACAACACACTGTTTGTCATCACGGCGGACCATGTGAGCCAACAGATCGACCCGTTCTACTGCACCACTCTGGGCAACTACTGCGTGCCCATCATCCTGTATGCCCCCGGCGACCCCTCGCTGCACGGCTATGACGAGGAGCGCGTAGTCGAGCAGATCGACATCATGCCCACGGTGCTCTCCTATCTGCACTACGACAAGCCCTACATCGCCTTCGGCCGCGACATGCTCAATGAATCACCCGATGAAAGCCAGGCCATCCACTGGTTGCCCGAATCCAGCAGCTATGAATACGTCTGGGGGGACTATGCCCTGCAATTCGACGGAAAGCAGGTCACCGGTGCCTACGAGTTCCGCACCGACTCTACCTTCTCCCGCAACGTGCTCGGCACCATGCCGCCAGCCACACGCGACCGCATGGAGCGCCAGATGAAGTCCATCATCCAGCAATACATGCAACGCATGAATGGTGACCAACTGACGGTTAAGCATTAGTAATAAGAACGTTAACACCAAATTCAAGAGATATGAAGTACAAGACAAGAGTGAACATGATGTTGATGGCATTATTACCCATCATTTGCATCGCTGTATTGTTGGCGGGCTGCCAAAAGTCGGTCAATATCGAGCAGCGTGTTGATGAACTGTACAATAAGATGTCGCAAGAAGAACGCATCGCCCAGTTAAGAAGCATGTACATGGACGAGTTGTTCGATGAGCAAGGACAACTGGATACGGTTAAATGCCGTCAGTTGATTCCAAACGGCATCGGACACTTTTCACAGTTTGCCATGCAGGCACCACGCGACCCCAACGAGCTGCGCGACCGTGTGGCCGCTGTCCAAGACTGGCTGATTCATCACACCCCCAACGGAATACCGGCACTATGTCACGAGGAAGCCCTGACGGGCATTAACACCATGGGTGCAACTATCTATCCTCAACAGATAGGACAAGCTTGCTCGTTCAACACGCAATTGGCCGAGCTCAAGACCCGTCAAACCGGTACAGCCATGAGAAAAATGGGTGCTGTTCTGGCCCTCTCGCCAATGGTCGATGTGTGCCGCAATCCCAGTTTCAATCGTCTTGAGGAATCCTATGGTGAGGACGCTTATCTGTCGGCGGCAATGGGAACGGCTTTTGTCAAGGGAATGCAGCAAGGCGACCTCAAGAAAGGTGTAGGAGCTTGTTCCAAGCATTACCTGGGATATGGCGGTGGTGGCGATGCCGACGAGAAGGAACTGATGGAGGAGATACTGTTACCTCATGAGGCCATCATCCGACTTGCAGGCAGCCACGTGATCATGCCGGGCTATCATGCCGTTCATGGGGTCAATTGTGTGGCTAATGCCGAGATTCTGCAGGATATCTTGCACGGTTATCTCGATTTTGATGGAATGGTGGTGAGCGATTATGGCTCTATCGATCAGATTCCAGAACTTACCGACCCCGTCCAAAAAGCCGCTGCAGCCATTAATGCGGGCAATGATGTAGACTTTCCTACCGGCAACTGCTACCAGCACCTGCAGCAAGCTATTAATCAAGGCCTTGTGAGTCCCGACACCCTTGAAAGGGCTGTAAAAAACGTGTTGCGCCACAAGATGCGTGCCGGGCTGTTTGATAAGAACCCATACCTTTACAGCAAGGAGCAGATTACTCTCGACACGCCAGAGGAACGGCAAACCGCCTATGATATCGCTACCCAGTCGGTGGTTCTGCTGGAGAATAACGGCATCCTGCCGCTCAAGGACGCCAAGAACATACTCTTGACAGGTCCGAATGCCAACACCATGTGGGCCATGTGTGGCGATTACTCCTTCCCGGCCATGTCCTATTTCTGGAAAAAGATGGAAAGCGGTTACGAGCAGCCTCATATCGTGACCTTGCTTGAGGGTATGCAGGACCGCAAGGCAGAGGGTGTGAATATCCTTTATTCGCGCGGCTGCGACTGGACCGAGGAAATCGAAACCAAATATGATAAGAACGGCGACCCGCGCTCATGGGAATACGGACTGCTGCACCGCAAGGTGGACGCAGGAGAAACCGCCGACAAGGCTGAAGCGTTGGATATGGCGCGACATAGTGATGTCATCGTGGCCGCCGTCGGTGAGAACGTGATGCTTTGTGGCGAGAATCGCGACCGTCAAGGCCTGAGATTGCCTGGCCGCCAGCAACAATTTGTCGAGGAACTGCTGGCCACAGGAAAGCCTGTCGTGCTTGTTGTGTTCGGTGGCCGCGCTCAGGTCATCTCGGACATCGCCGACCGTTGCGCTGCCGTCATTCAAGCTTGGTATCCGGGTGAAGAAGGCGGTCATGCAGTGGCCGACATCCTGTACGGGAAAGTCTCTCCCTCAGGCAAGTTGTCTGTCAGTTATCCCAAAACAGAGGTCTATGAGCCATTGTGCTACAACTATAGCGCGGAACCCGATCCTCGCGTACAGTGGCCCTTCGGCTACGGTTTGAGCTATACCACATTTGAATACAGCAACTTGAAAGTCGAAGGTGATTTCTCAACGGCCTCTCCTAGCGTCAACCTTTCGTTTGTGGTTAGTAACACGGGAAAGATGGCTGCAGATGAAATCGCACAGGTGTATCTTTCCCCCACCAGCAGCAATCAGCCTCTTCGCCCGATTCAGTTACAGGGTTTTGCACGTGTGTCGCTCAATCCCGGCGAGAGCAAGACTGTCAAAATAAAGCTCTATACCGAACAGTTCGGCTACTACAGCCACCAAGGCCAGCGCCAGTGGAATATCCCCCCTGGCTCATACATCGTGAAAGTGGGAGCTTCGTCGGCCGATATCAGGCTGCAACAAACAGTTGCGCTGAATGGCGATCCCGTCACCAGATCGCTAAGAGAGCATTATTTCTCGGAAACGATCATTGATCAATAACCATCAGGTTAAGACTTCATTGCGCATTAACGTGGGTCTTATATGCAAGGACTTGCTTTTAAGCCCGTAGGGCTGTCAGGTTATAGGCAAGAGTGCAGCGAAGCGGAACTCCTGTACTTGACAGCCACACACGAATAATAGCCCAGTTAGTGACAACAGGCTTTGAATCAGGGATTTAATGCGAACCCTCTGTGGATAAACTATGGCAGGGGTTTCACTCGGCTTCGCCTCGTTGCACCCCTGCCTATGTAATCTGACATTTGTCGGACTCTAATGATTTCTTTTCTTCTAGAAGTTGTAGCCCAGGAAGTGGTAAACGTCGTTGACCATGCGCAAGCGTTCGATGTCGGGACGGGTCGAGAAGAAGAGGAAGATCAGGTCGCGCTCGGGAATCTTGCCGGCATAGATGGTGAAACCGCCGTTGTCGCCCAAGTGATAGACATGGGTGGGCAGGCCGGGATAATCCTGAACAAAGAAGCCGTAACCATAGCCCGTGTAAGGCTGGTAGCCGTACTCGGCATCTTTGGGGATGCGAATCCAGGGCTGATAAGCCAGACGCTTGCTGGCGGCCGTCCACACGCGGTTGTCGCGCAGGGCACGTTCCCATTGCACAAAGTCGTTGATGGAACAATAGAGGGCTCCGTCGGCCTTGGTGGCAAAGAAACTTTCCTCGCCGTAGTCATATTCCTGCCATGTGCCGTTATCGTCACGCTCATAGCCGTGTGCCATGTTGGGAATCAGGCGGTTAGGCTCATAATAGCAACAAGTATTCATCCTGGCCCTGTTGAAGACGTTTTTCCTCATATAGGTCTCAAAGGGGGTACTCGCAACGCGCTCCACAATCTGGTAAATCAGCTGGAACGTGGGGTTGATGTACTCATATTGGGTGCCGGGCTGGAAATTCAGGTGGTCGAGCGTGCGCATATACTGCACAGAGGTGATGTCGTTGCTGTAGAGCACGAAGTGGCGGTCGTCGCGAGGACGCGCGTCGGGGATGCCCGAGGTGTGGCTCAGGATGTGATGCAACGTGATGTCCTTGAAGAACGGCGCCTGAAACTCGGGAAAGAACTTCGACAACGGGTCACTGAGCGAGAGCTTGCCTTCCTCGGCCAGCTGCATCAGGGCCACTGCCGAGAACTGCTTGGACACCGAGGCGATGCAGAAGTTGGTCGCAAAAGTTACAGGAGCCTTGGTCTCCATGTCGGCAACACCAAAGCAGCGGCTATAGATGGTGTCGTTGCCCTGCATGATGAGCACGGCGGCACCAGGCTCGTCGGGATTGTGATACACCGCGTTGAATACCATGTCGATTCTACGCGTCAACTCGTCTTTACTCATATTACGTGTCTGGGCAGCGGTGGCCAGGGCCAGCAACGCCGCAAGGATTACTATGGCTTTTCTCATCATGGTGCGAAGGTAGTGCTTTTTCCGTATCGGCACAAAATAATAGACATAAAAAAAGGTTTGCTGCGCTCACGCGTGACAAACCCTCTGCAAATAACATTTCTCCAAATTTATTAACTTTTAACTTGAATAGAATTGATGCAATTAAGCTGGAAATAGTATTTCTTATTTGAGTTTTTATTTCGATGCAAAGTTACAACTCTTTTTTTATATAACAAAAAAATTTACATGAAATTTCAGCCAATTCGCCATATTTTTTTATCAATAATCTCATAAAATGACCCCAAACGGCCATTTGAGGGGTCAATGAGGTCGATTCTCGGTCCAGATGACATGAAAAATCTCCACTGGACGCGGCAATCATTTGAGACCTGAAGCAAGGAATCCAAAACACTGGCGCCAGACTTCTACCAAAGAAGCCTGACGCCAAACAATCTAAAACTTAAGTAATGGAAACAAATGCCTTATCAGAGGCAATTGCGGTAGATCGTCTCAATGTCCTCCTGCTTGAGGGGCACGAAGCCAGGCAGCGTGTCGCCATAGCAAGCCTTGCGGGCCATGGTGGGAATATGCTCCTCGCCGATGCCCAGTGCAGTCAGAGTGCTGGTCAGTCCCAGGGTACCGAAGAGGAACTCCTTGGTTTTCTCAATGGCCTGGTGGGCGATGTCCAGAGCAGGCTGATCGGCATTGATGCCGAAGACGTTAACACCATACTGGACATACTTGCTGACGGTCTTCTCGCTCAGGCAGTACTCCATCCATCTCGGGGTGAGGATGGCCAGACCCAAGCCGTGGGTGATGTCATAGTAGGCCGAGAGTTCATGCTCCATCGGGTGGCAACTCCAAGCCTGGCGCTTGCCGCCGTCGATGAATCCGTTGATGGCCCATGACGAAGTCCACATCAGGTTGGCGCGGGCCTCATAGTTCTCGGGCTCCTTGATGGCGATGGGTGCATACTTGATGATGGTCTTGAGCATACCCTCCATGAAGCAGTCGAGCATGTAGAGATCCTGATTCATGTTGAAATAGACCTCAAAGATGTGTGACATCATGTCGGCAGCACCACAGGCCGTCTGATAGGGGCTGACCGTATAGGTCACGGTGGGATCCAGGAAAGAAACCTTGGGCAACAAGGTGGGACGCTCCACGCGACCGATCTTGTCGTTGGTCTCGGGGTTGCTGATGACGCCGCCGGCATCCATCTCGCTACCCGTGGCCGACAGGGTCAGCACGCTGATGATGGGCAGCGCCTCGGTGATGGGTGCCCACTTCTCGTTGAAGAAGTCCCATGGGTCATTGTCCACCTTGGCACCGGCAGCCATAAACTTAGTGGCGTCGATGGTCGAGCCACCGCCCACGGCGAGCAGCACGTCGATGTTGTGCTCCTTGCACATCTGGGCACCACGGCGAACGCTGTCGATGCGCGGATTGGGCTCGATGCCCGAGAGCTCAAACAGCTCCATGCCGGCCTTCTTGACCTCGGCAACCACTGCGTCATAGAGGCCTGAACGCTTGATCGAGCCGCCTCCGTAGGTGAGCAGCACGCGTTTTCCAAACTTTGCGAGCTCCTCATGGAGGTGCTGCAGCTGATTCTCTCCAAAATACACCTTTACAGGTATGTCATAGACAAAATTGTTCATCTTGTTGAATGATGGTTATAGTTTAACAATGACGTATTTCTTGGAACCGAGGCCGATGTGTTCGGCCCAGTCGATGGTGTGCGTGCCGTGACGGCTGTTGATGCGCTCAATCAAGGGCGCGTTGTCATCACCGGCCTTGGCCTTGTGGTTGAACACCATCTCTACGCAGGCCCAATCCAGAGCCACGGGGTCCAGACTGGCCATGATGCCCATATCCTTGAGCTTGGGTTCCTCGGGGGAACCGTCACAGTCGCAATCGACCGACATGTTGTTCATCACGTTGATATATATGACATGGCCGCCCATGTAGTTGTGCACCGCCTGGGCAGCGGCAGCCATCGACTCGAGGAAGCCGTCCTGGTTCTCGATGTGATTCCATGCATCACTGGCGTCGTCGGTGTAACCTGCCGAATGGATATAGGCCTTGCCGGCAGTGCTGGCAACACCGATCGAAGCATTCTTCAACACGCCACCGTAGCCGCCCATGGCATGGCCCTTGAAGTGGGCCAGGTTGATCATCCAGTCATAGTTGGCCAGGTGGTCGCCCACGATGTCATACTTGATGTGGCTGCGGTCCTTGACGGGAATGCGCATCTGGCCATACTCGTCCATGATATCGACGGCAAAGATGGAGTCAAAGCCGTGCTCGTGGATGGTCTGCCAGTGCTTGGACACGTCCTGGCGCGAGCCGCCATAGGCCGTGCAGCACTCCACGATGGTGCCGTTCACCTCGTCCACCAGGTTGCGGATGAGCGTGGGCTTCAGGTAATGGTTGTTACCCGACTCGCCAGTGCTGATTTTCACTGCCACGCGTCCGGTAGCCTCAACGCCGAGTGCCTTGTAGATCTTGACGAGTGACTCGGGGCTTATTTCACTGGTGTAGTACACCTTGCTCTGGGCAGTAGCCATGATGGCCATCAGAGCAAAAGCGAAAAGCATCAAAGAATGTTTCTTATTCATATTAATCGTGATAAATGGTTTGACGACACAAAAATACGTCTTTTTGCCCACATGGGCAAATCTGAACCAGAAGATAATTCTACAGAGACTCGAGCCAAGACTTGATCTCGGCATCGTTCATGTAGTTGAAGTTCTTGGGAGCAACCCAGTTGGCATCAGGAGCCGAGGGCCTGAGATACTTCAGCGTCTCTCCTGCCCCGCTGCCGCCCGAGGTAAAGAACGGGATCACGGTCTTGCCCGCCAGGTCATATTGCTCCAGGAAGGTGTTGATGATCGTCGGGGCGATATACCACCAGATGGGGAAACCGACAAACACCGTGTCATATTGCGCCATGTTCTCGACACGGTTGGCAATGGCGGGACGGCTGCTCTTGTCGGCCATCTCGACGCTGCTGCGGCTGGACTTGTCCTGCCAGTTCAGGTCGGCAGGCGTGTAAGGCTTTTCGGGAACGATTTCGTGCAGGTCGGCACCTGCCACCTGGGCGAGGCGTGTCGCTGCCTCCATCGTGGTACCTGTCGCACTGAAGTAGGCGACCAGGGTCTTTGTGTTGTTGTTCATCACGTCATCATTGTTTAAAACATGGACGCCTGCCATGGCAGATAATGCCAGGCAAGCGACCATGAGAGTTGATAGTAGTCTGTTGATTCTCATTTATGTAAAAGCATATTAATTAAAGCGGTAACATCACCGATTCCGGCTTCTCCATCACCGTTCACATCGGCCGACGGATTGCCTGCGGCATTTCCTGAAAGCAGCACGTTGATCAGGGCGGTCACGTCTCCGATCGACAATTCGCCATCACCGTTCACGTCGCCAGTGATAGCCAGCACAAACTTCACGGTCACTGCGCCCGAGCCCAATGCCTCGGCCAGGCCTGTCGGATCGTCAATGCTGCCGATGCGGGTATAGGAGTAACTCGTCTGGAAGGTCTTGTAGAACAGCACCACACACGTGGAACCATAGAGCATGATATCACCGGCATGGATGGTACCGGGATTTGCAGGACTAGTAGGCAAGGAGCTATCCAGGTAATGGTATTTCTCGTTGCCGTTGAGTTCAGTCATGTCCAGTGTGAGCGGCAGCCGGTCAGCAAAGGCTTGGCCCGTGGCATTGTCGGCCAGCGTCGCCGTGAAAGTCTTGTCGCCCACGATGACACGCATCTTGCCGGGATTCGACTCCACTTCAACTTCCAGACTGCTCACCCACTCGCTGGCCATAGTACCCATGTTGGGGCGGTTGTTATAATTAATGTGCAACGGTGACCCCACAAAGGTGCTCTCGGGCAGGACGTCGTGAGCATCGGTAACGACTCCCGAGATGCCGCTGCTCCAGCTGGTCACTGCCAGAGCGACCTGCTTGCCGGCGAGTTTCTCGGCATGGTTGTGCAGGAAGGTGAGCATCGGGTTGGACATCTTGCCGTTCCACAACGGCGTGCAGATGAAGACCACATCCCAGCCCTCAAAACTCTCAACGCTGGTGTTGATCTCGGGCCAGTTGCCGGCATTGATCTGGCTACGCTCATTGTTGGCATAGTTATAAGTCGTCGAACTCTCAGGGCGGGGATAGTTGCCGTGGTCCACGACTTCGAGCAGAGTGCCGCCGCAATCGTCGGCAATGTTCTCGGCGAGCGTTTTGGTCACGCCGCTATAGGTGTAATAAACCACCAAGCAACGTGCTTCGTTGACGCTGACAGTTTCAGCCTGGACATGCAGTTGCGCCATCAGCAGCACAGAAATCAATAGTAATGTAAATCTTTTCATTTTGTTCTCCAGTTATATTATGCACTTTTTTTCAGTTGCAAAATTACCCTGTTTCTTCCACGCATGCGATACCAATTTAAAGGTGAAAACTACCCAAATCATGGTAAATGGCCCCAATCGGGGCATAACCCTGCGGCCTGCAGCCAGATAAATGATGAAATTCGCTCGAGGACGGGTACATCCTCGAGCGAATATTCATTGCATTTCAAGCGCGGTCTTCCGACCGGGAATCATGCTACTTGATCACCTTGGTGGCAGTGCGGGTGCCGTCGGTGAAGGTAGTAACCTGGATGGTCAAGCCGCTGGGCTGTGCCATCTCCTGTCCGGCCAGATTGTAGTAACGCACATCGGCAATCTGCTTGCCTGACATGAGTTCGTCAACGCCAGAGTAGGGATAGACCGTGATGTAAACAATCTCACTCGAATTCTTCTCTCCGTTGACGGTGTAGTGTGCCTGGATACCTACCCTGTGGTCAAACAACTGACCATTCTCGGGGTGATAGAGGTAGGTGCTGGAGTTTGAGATGTTCCAGCTGAAGGCGAAGATCGAAGAAGGAATCTCGGTGACGTCCTCAGTCAGATCGTTGGGATAGTTATCAACCGTGAAGGTGTAGATCTGGTCATCATCGGTATAAACGCTGAAGCTCAGGTAATACTGGTCGATGGGGTTACCGTCGACGTCGGTCGTGGGCAACGTGTAGGAGAAGTAGCCATAGTTGCTGCCATACTCGGCATAGTCATACCAGTAGCCGGCCTCGGGATTGGCGGGAACGGCAGGTTCGGGCGTTCCGGCATAGATATAGACGATGTCGCTGGCATTCTTCACGCCGTTGACGGTGTAGTAGACCTGGATACCGATGCGGTGCTCAAAGATGGGATTGTCACTGTGGTTGGAACCGTAGAAGCACACCTGGGTCGGCGTGAAATCCCAGTAGTTGGACCATAAGGAGTAAGGCACCTCGGTAACGTCTTCATTGATGCTGGGATAGGAATTGGCGTCAAAGGTGTAGACCTGGTCGTCATCGATGAAGACGCTGTAGCTGATGAACTCCTGCTCCATGATATTGCCTTCGACATCCATCGTCGGCAACGTGTAGTACAGGTAGGTAGCGCCGTCGGTCCTGCCCATATCATACCATGACAGGTTCGTGGCATTGGAGGGAACGGCGGGCTTGATGTTCATCAGGGTGCCGTAAGGCTGGTTGGGACCCACATACTCCAGGCAGGTGAAGTTGTAGCCGTTGCTGAAGTGGCCCATCAGACCCGTAGCGTTATAATAGTCGGGGAATTCAGCATTGGGATCGCCCTGGCAACCCAGCAGATAAAGTTTGTCACCGTCAATCTTGTACTGGATGGCGTCAACATCGTCGATGGTGTACTCAAAGATGTAAGCTCCGTTCTCGTCCTGATAGATGATGCTGGAGCCCCACAGCAGCTGCACGCCATACTCTTCATCCTCGCTATAGGACAGGTACTGGCCCACGGGGACGCTGATGATGCCCGTCTCGGGGTCATAGTCACCCCACACCCAGGTGTTGTAGGACTTGTTCCACCACAAGGGATTCTGGATATAGACCTTGCCGTCGGTGCCATAGACGATATTCATCTTGTCAACGAAGGGGCTGGACTGCACGCCGAAGTAGCCCGAGAAGATGGACTGGCCGGCGCGGTTATAGGTGGCCATCTCGCCTTCGGGCTGGTCGTAGATGACAGTGGGAACAACGGTCGTCTCGGTGCGGGTCAGCTCGGTGTCCCACTCCAGACAGCCGCCGAACTCGCCGTCACTGTTCCAGCAGCACGACAGTCCGTAAGCGTTCCAGCGGCTCATATCTTGACCCGTCTCGCTTGAGCCATCGGTGCCCAGCAGGGTAATCTTGTCGCCGTCGATGGCATAGACGACCTCGGTAATGCTGTAATCCGGTGTGAACGCGATGTGGTCGGGCTGTCCGTCAGCATAGACAAGCTCGGTGCGGCCCATACACAACACGATATCGTCCTGGTAATAGTCGCTCCAGTAAACCGACTGTCCCATCGGTACAGTGATGGTCGTGCCGTCCTCACTCAGTTCACCCTGCACCCAACTGGAGCCGTAGGTCGCCCCGAAGTTGAAGAGGATGTTCTTCAGATAAACCACGTTATTGTCGGCAAAGACCATATCCATCTTGCCGCTCTGGAGATCCAAACCCAACTGGTCCTGGTTCGGGAAGATGCCCTGGCCGCCGGTGCGCAAATAGGTTCTTAACTCGCCCTCAGGCATCGAGGTGATAACCCTCATCGGCTGATTGGCCTGTAACGCCATCGCTTCATCCTGTGTAATGGCAGGGGTGACAACTTGATGGTTCTTAACCACATGACGGCCTGAGTTCTTGATACTCATCACACCGGCCGATGCAGCAAACGCAACCGTCAAGGCTACTAAAAGTAACGATAATTTTTTCATCATAGTTTTAAAGATAATTAGTTAATAAATGAGAAAACTATTCCTGTATCAATACTTGAATTGCGGTATTATAGAGTTAACATTGCCGCAAAAATACTTGATAAAAACCGATTAACCAAGAGAAGGGTCCAGAATTTGATACCAAAATATCAAAACTACACCTTTTGGCCCGTTTTGGCAAGAAAAAGAAAATGCGATTGCGCCATCCCCAAGAAAATTTCAAGAAAACGGCATCATTTCTTGTCAATTTATCAAAAAGATACTACTTTTGGCACCCGATAATAATCATTTTATTATACCAATTAACCATCAAACCATCTTATACAATGTACATCATCAAGAAATTAATGAGTTCACTCATGCTGGCAGCACTCACGATGGTATCGCTCCAAGCCAGCGCCGACAACATCAGCGCCAACGCAGCCAAGTCGGTAGCCAACAACTTCCTCAAACAACAGACTGCGACCAGGTCCTTCAAGTCTGCATCACTGGCCGACCTGACGCTGGCCCATGCCGAGCCGTCGAAGGCTGTGGCTGGAGCCAACGCCTACTACGCCTTCAACATCAAGGGCGGAGGCTTTGTCATCGTCGCCGGCGAGGACCGTGCCACCCAGGTGCTGGGCTACAGCGACAAGGGCCGCATCGACTTCAACAACCTGCCCGCACCGTTGCGCGACGTGCTCAACGGATACCAGCAGGAGATTGAATTCCTGCAGTCCTACAAGGGTGATGACCTCGTGCCCGCACCCGCTCCCTCGTTCAAAGCCTCCAATGGCGTGGAACCGCTCATCAAGACCACTTGGGGCCAGGAAGACCCCTATGACTGGCAGTGCCCGCTCGAGAATGGCGAGTACTGCGTTGTGGGATGTGTCGCCACCGCGATGGCCCAGGTGATGTACTACTGGAAATTCCCCACCAGCAGCAACAGCATCAATTCGTACAGCCTTGGCGGATGGTGGGGAGGAGGCACAACAGTTCCGGCCCTGCCTGCCACCACATTTAACTACAACCTGATGCTCCTCTCCTACTGCCACTGGGATTGGGACAATAGCGTGCTCGTACAGGACACTTACACCGATGAACAAGCCCAAGAGGTAGCAAAATTGAGTCGTTACTGCGGCCAGGCAGTGCAAATGGACTATAGTCCTGAGGGCAGCGGTGCCTATACCAGCGACCAGCTCTCGGCCATGAAGAGCTTTGGCTACAGCCAGTCAGCACAGTATGTACAGAAGAGCGGCTGGTATAGCAACAGCTACTCTACCGCACAATGGGAGGCCATGATCCGCACCGAGCTGGACGCCGGACGCCCCATCCTGTATGCAGCCAATGACCCCAGTGCCGGAGGCCACGCCTTCATCTGCGACGGCTACAACAGCGACAACAAGTACCACTTCAACTTCGGCTGGTATGGCACCTGCGACGGCTGGTATGTATCCACCGCTTTGAACATGACTCATCGCGACGGTGAGCAGCTCCGTTTCAACTCCGGACACGAGATGCTCACCGGCATGGAGCCCACCTCCTACTGCGTCCTCACCGCCGAGGGTGTTGAAGCCGCTAGCGGCCTGTTCATATTGGGCGAGGAGATGCCCATCGAGGCTCAAGGCGTCACCCTTAGGACCAGTTACAACACGGTGAATGTATCCTTCGGTCTTACCAACGAGGGCGGTAGCAGTGTCTATACCGGAAACAGCATCACCATCAACAAGAATTCGTTTGAACAAGGCTCAGCCATCAACGGCGCCATCACCCTGCCCGAAAACCTGGCAGCCGGCACCTACGGCATCAACTTCTCCTATGTCTATGGCTCCGCCCGTCCCCAGGTCGCTTGCTCATCAACGGGAAAGCTGGAAGTCGTCGGACACCTGGCCAAGTTCAACGAGCCGTTCAACATCAACGATGTCACCACGACGATCAACTATCTGCTCAAGTCAGAACATCCCGTGCTCACGATTGAAGATGTCACCCATCTGATCAACCACATTCTCGCCCACTGATAAGCGAGCCACTGAACAAACGGCCTCAAGCAACGCCAATACGGTATGCTTGAGGCCGTTTTTTGATGCCACTTCGTCCATAATGTAGAGACGCAAAATTTTGCGTCTCAGGGATGAATTTGGAAACGTATGACAAATGGAGACGCAAAATTTTACGTCTCTACAGAGAGGGATAGAATTTCAGTAGCATCTTAACCCACGCCAGCAGCTCCCCCTCTTAGATAAGAGGGGGCCGGGGGGGCGTTGATACCCCAAGAGCAAGACCCCAACAACGCAGTCTTGTTTAATTTCTTCGTGCAAAGCACGAACATTAATAGATGCATGGGTTGATGACACATCCCCATCTTGCCCATTGATTACCAACACAAAAAAACATGGCGCGGGGCAATCACTGCTACGCGCCATGCACGAAATTATTAACCTTTAAAATTGAATGTATTACTTCACTTCTTCGTAAGTGGTGTCTTCTACGTTATCGCCGCCCTGGCCGGGGTTACCGCCCTGCTGGGGACCGCCCTGGAAACCACCCATGTTATTGGGGTCGAAACCTGCACCGGGTTGTCCCTGAGCGCCGCCAGCCTGCTGGTACATCTTCTCGAAGAGCGAGTTGAGCTCGGCAGTTGCGGCGTCGATGGCAGCCAGGTCTTGGCTCTTGTGGGCATCTTTCAGCTTGTTCAAGGCACCCTCAATCTGGCCCTTGATGTCGGCGGGCAACTTGTCACCGCTGTCCTTGAGCACCTTCTCGGTCTGGAAGATGAGGGCGTCGGCGCCGTTGATCTTGTCGATGCGCTCCTTCTCGGCGGCATCGGCGGCAGCGTTGGCCTCGGCCTCGTCCTTCATGCGCTGGATTTCAGCGTCACTCAGGCCGCTGGAGGCCTCGATGCGGATGCTCTGCTCCTTACCGGTAGCCTTGTCCTTGGCGCTGACGTTCATGATACCGTTGGCATCGACCTCAAAGGTCACCTCGATCTGAGGAATGCCACGGGGAGCGGGAGCAATGCCATCGAGGTGGAAGCGACCCAGCGTCTTGCAGTCCTTAGCCATGGGGCGCTCGCCCTGGAGAACGTGGATTTCTACCTCGGGCTGGTTGTCGGCAGCAGTCGAGAATACCTGGCTGCGGCGAGCGGGGATGGTCGTGTTGGCCTCGATGAGCTTGGTCATCACACCGCCCAGCGTCTCGATGCCCACACTCAGGGGCACGACGTCGAGCAGCAGCACGTCCTTGACATCACCGGTGAGCACACCGCCCTGGATGGCGGCACCTACCGCTACGACCTCGTCGGGGTTGACACCCTTGGACGGAGCCTTGCCGAAGAACTTCTCCACAATCTGCTGAACAGCGGGGATACGGGTCGAACCGCCCACGAGGATGACCTCGTTGATGTCGCTGGTGCTCAGGCCGGCATCGGCGAGCGCCTTGCGGCAGGGTTCGATGGTGCTCTGGATCAGGTCGTCGCACAGCTGCTCAAACTTGGCACGGGTCAAGTTCTTTACCAGGTGCTTGGGCATACCGTCAAGCTGGGTGATGTAGGGCAGGTTGATCTCGGTGGTGGTTGAGCTGGAGAGCTCAATCTTGGCCTTCTCGGCAGCCTCTTTCAGTCGCTGCAGGGCCATGGGATCCTTTCGCAGGTCCATTCCGTTCTCCTGCTGGAACTCGTCGGCCAGCCAGGTGATGATGCGCTGATCGAAGTCGTCACCGCCCAGGTGGGTATCACCGTTGGTGGCCTTTACCTCAAACACGCCGTCACCCAACTCCAGAATGGAGATATCAAAAGTACCGCCACCCAGGTCAAACACGGCAATCCTCTTGTCGCTGTTGTCCTTGTCCAGGCCATAGGCCAGAGCGGCTGCAGTAGGCTCGTTGACAATGCGCTGCACCTTCAGGCCGGCAACCTCACCTGCCTCCTTGGTAGCCTTGCGCTGAGCGTCGTTGAAGTAGGCAGGCACGGTGATGACAGCCTCGTCAACGGTAGTTCCGAGGTAATCCTCGGCAGTCTTCTTCATCTTCTGCAGAATCATGGCCGAGATCTCTTGCGGCGTATATTGACGGCCCGCAATTTCGACGCGGGGCTGGTTGCTGCCGTTGTCCACGACCTTGTAAGGTACGCGCTCCACATCCTTCAGGACGTGGTCAAACTGCTCGCCCATGAAACGCTTGATAGAGAATACGGTACCCGTGGGGTTCATGATGGCCTGGCGCTTGGCGGGGTCACCGACAATGCGCTCTCCCCCATCCTTGAAAGCGACAACCGACGGAGTCGTGTTGCGACCTTCGCTATTGGGGATAACCACAGGCTTGGAGCCTTCAAGAACTGATACACACGAGTTAGTCGTTCCTAAATCGATACCAATAATCTTTCCCATAATAATTTCCTTCTTTCTTTTTTATTTTTTAATGTTGTTAATTTCAATTGTTGTTAGCGACCTTGTGGATACAGGTCACCGACCACATTACTGCAAACGGTGTGCCAAGGCTGACAGGGTGACACATTGTCAGCAAAACTGACACGCCCGGATGCGCCTTTTCTCATATTTTTAGCCTACCTTTGTCAGTGCTTAAAACATATCATCGACATGAATCGTTATTTAATACTCCTGCTCCTGTTGAGCCTACATCTTAATATACAGGCCCTATCAAGCGGTCCGTCATGGTTGTCCGATGCGGTAATCTATCAGATTTACCCGTCATCATTCATGGACAGCGACGACGATGGCATCGGTGACATCCAGGGTGTCATCTCGCGGTTGGATTATGTGCAGAACCTGGGAGTGAACACCCTCTGGTTTTGTCCCATGTTCAAGTCAGCCTGGCAGGATGGCGGCTATGATGTGACAGACTTTTACAGCATCGACCCGCGATTCGGCACCAACGAGGATCTGCGGCAGCTTGTGCGTGAGGCCCACATGCGGGGGCTGAAGGTGTGCCTGGACCTGGTTGCCGGACACACGAGCGACCAGCACCCATGGTTCAAGGCTTCGTCCCAGCGCGAGCGCAACAAGTATAGCGACTACTACATGTGGACCGACACCATCCCCGATGATGAGCGCAGGACCGTGGAACGGCGCCACCGCACCCATGACCCGGCCATCGCCACTTGGGGCAGCTATGGCATGGCGAACGCTCCCCGTGCAAAATACTACCGTAAAAACTACTTTGAGTTCCAGCCTGCATTGAACTATGGCTATGTCAACCCCGACCCTGACGACCCTGTCCAGCAAGCCATCGATGCTCCCGGGCCGCAAGCCGTTCGCCAAGAGCTGAAGAACATCATGTCCTACTGGATGGACATGGGTGTTGACGGTTTCCGCATCGACATGGCATCGTCGCTGATCAAGAATGACACCGACAAGCAGGAGAACATCAAGCTGTGGCAAGCAATCAGGCAATGGATGGACGAGCAGTACCCGCAATGTATCCTCATTGCCGAGTGGAGCAATCCCCAACAGTCGCTGGTGGCCGGATTCCACGTCGATTTCATGATTCATTTCAACCTGAGGGGGTATGACTCCTTGTTTTTCCCCAATGGCGCCCCCGACAGCGGGAATTATGACTACTGCTACTTTGACGCCAGCGGCCAGGGCGGTGTGGAGGCATTTGTCAACAACTTCACGCGGGCCTATGATGCAACGCGCGGCATCGGCTATATCTCCATCCCCACCGGCAATCATGACATCATCCGCCATAACTATGGCACCCGCAACACCATGGACCAACTCAAGGTGTGCATGCTCTTCCATCTGACCATGCCCGGTGTGCCCTGCATCTACTACGGCGACGAGATCGGCATGAAATACACGACTGGGCTGAGCAGCAAGGAGGGCTCGGGCCATCGTGCCGGTTCCCGCACGCCCATGCAGTGGAGCAACACTTGGAATGCCGGTTTCTCGTTATGCGACCCCCGTCAGCTTTACCTGCCCGTTGATACCGAGGGCGGCAGCCTCACTGTCGAGACACAGGAAGGCGACATGAACTCGCTGCTCAACTTCACCAAGAGGTTGCTACGCCTAAGGCACGGACAGCCGGCCCTGGGCAATGACGGTGACTGGCAAATGCTCAGTTCAGTCGATCAGCCCTATCCGTTCATCTATATGAGGGAAGCCCACGGCAAGCGACTGGTCGTCGCCATCAATCCCAGCGCAAAGAAAGTCAACGCGACCATCGCCAGCCAGCACATCGACGGCAGAGCTCTCATCAAGACGGGCAATGCATCCTACCACAAGGGCAAAAAGGGAGACAAAATCACATTGCAAGGCTTCTCGGCAGCAGTCTTTGAGTGATTTTTCAGGAGTTTTGAGCAGTTTTTCAAAAGTTTTCTCCCAAAAGAACTCTCATTTGCCACACTTTTGCTACCTTTGTATGTTTGAATTGTGGCGAAGGACTGCAATGCGACATTTTCAATGATCTTTAAAATCTAGTTAATATTATGATTATCATCGGTATTGCCGGCGGAACCGGCTCTGGTAAAACCACTGTTGTTCGCAAAATCATGGAGCGTCTGCCCGAGGGCGAGGTGGGTGTGATTTCCCAGGACTCCTATTACAAGGATTCTAGCCACGTCCCCCCCGAAGAGCGTCAGAACATCAACTTTGATGAGCCGGCAGCATTTGACTGGAACCTACTGCTGGAGCATGTCAAGATGCTCAAGCGCGGCGAGTCCATCGAGATGCCCACCTACAGTTACCTCACCTGCTCCCGCCAGAAGGAGACCGTCCCGATGGGTCCGCACGACGTGGTGCTGATCGAGGGCATCATGGCACTGAGCGACGCACGCCTGAGGAAGATGATGGACATCAAGGTGTTTGTTGACGCCGACGGCGACGACCGCCTGATTCGCGTCATCTCTCGCGACTGCATCGAGCGCGGCCGCACTGCCGAGGCCGTCATCGACCGCTACCAGAAAGTGCTCAAGCCCATGCACCAGCTGCACATCGAGCCGACCAAGAAATTTGCTAACATCATCATCCCGGAGGGTGGCAACAACGAGGTCGCCATCAACCTGATCACCGACTACATCAAGGGACGACTGACCACCAACAAGAAGAAATGAAACTGCCCTGGCAAAAGAAGGCCAAGCCTGACGCTGACGGTTCGCCACGGCCAGCCAAACCCGGAGACAAGGAGACGGCCGCACGCCTCAACGCATCTGGCGAGGCGGGTACGCTCGTGCTCAGCACCGACAACCTGGTGAAGAAGTACCGCCAGCGCACCGTCGTCAACCACGTCTCCATCAACGTCCACCAGGGCGAGATTGTCGGCCTGCTGGGCCCCAACGGAGCCGGAAAGACCACGACTTTCTACATGACGACGGGCCTTGTCACCCCCAACGAGGGACGCGTGTTCCTCAACGATGTGGACATCACCACCCTGCCCGTATATCGTCGCGCCCAGCTGGGCATCGGCTACCTGCCGCAGGAGGCCTCGGTCTTCCGCACCCTCAGTGTCGAGGACAATATCCGCACCATCCTGGAGATGACCGACCTCACGCCCGCCGAGCAGAAGGACCGCCTGGAGCAACTCATCAGCGAGTTCCACCTGCAGAAGGTGCGCAAGAACCTGGGTAACCGCCTCTCGGGTGGCGAGCGACGCCGCACCGAGATTGCCCGCGGCCTGGCCATCAACCCGCGCTTCATCATGCTCGACGAGCCGTTTGCCGGTGTGGACCCCATCGCCGTCGAGGACATCCAGAGCATCGTCTATAGCCTGAAGAGCAAGAACATCGGCATCCTCATCACCGACCACAACGCCCCCGAGACATTAAGCATCACCGACAGGGCCTACCTGTTGTTCGAGGGCAAAATCCTGTTCCAGGGCACCAGCGAAGAGCTGGCCGAAAACCCCACCGTCCGCGACAAATACCTCGGCCACAACTTCATCTTCCGCCGCAAGCACTTCGACTGAAATCAAACAAATTGGACCACAAAACAACAACCGGGACAACAATGATGCTGTCCCGGTTGGTTTTAATACAGTCTTTAGTTTAATAAGCGTTTATATTTATTGTGTCAATTCTGTAGAGACGCAAAATTTTGCGTCTCTCGTCGTTAGGCGCCACAAAAAATGTTTTTCAGCGATGGGATATCCGCCAGATGGTGCCCTCGATGAGTGAGCAGTAGATGTCGCCGGTCGCGGGATCAAGTTCGAAGCCGTTGACCTCGCTCGAACCAAGGCGATAAGTGAACTCCAGTTGATGGGTCACAGCATTGACCACAGCCAGCATGCCGCGACGCGAGCCGCAGTAGAGATAGCCGTTGTGCTCGAGCACGATGCAGGGAGCATGCTCATAACCGAAGCCCAGGTCCACCTTCCACAACATCTGATATCGGTCTCCGGTGCTCATGGCAACGAGCTCGCCATCCATCGTCTTGGCGTAGGCCACCTCGCCGTCAGCACTGCGTCCCAGGCTCTCGCGCACCTTGTTGTCGTTCTTCTCGCGCCACAGTTCCGTGCCGCTACGGCGGTCGATGGCGGTGGTCACGCGGTCGGGGGCAACGATGACAACCCGCTCGGGAGTGACGACGGGCACGACATTGCCGGGACTGTAGAGGTTGGCGCTCTTGCCGTTGTTCCACTGCCACTGCAGGGCGCCCGTGCGGCGGTTCAGCGAGCGCAGGTAGGTGTCCCAGGCGCCGAAGATGACGTCATTGCTGTCCACGACAGGTGCCGCCTGGCAGTAGTTGTTGATGCTGTCATAGTGCCACAACAGGCGGTGCCGTTTCACATCCCAGGCCTGGAAGGTCTTGAAACCGCCCTGATAGAGGATGCCGTCCTTGACCACTCCGTCGGCGACATAGGGGCCAGCGGCATCATATTGCCATTTGGCTTTTCCTGTATGTTTATCCAACCACACGAGTCGCTTGTCGCTGGTGGGCAGCACAATGTACTTGTCACCCACAGCGGGGCGCGAGAACAGCATGGCGCCGGTCTTGTATTGCCAACGCACCTGGCCCGTCTGTTTGTCCACGGCCTTGCAGTAGCCCAGCGAGTTGCCGAAGTACAGATTCTTCGCATCAACACCCACACGTGTGAAGATGGAAGCGTTGTCGGCCACCACGCGCTCGATGACGATGCCATTGGGCACCGAGTATTGTTCCTCGGTGAGCAGGGGTGAGTAGTAGTCCAGGTTGATGCGATAGGAGAACATCACCTCGGGGTCTCGACCTATCACCTTATTATATACATATATCCACTGGCGGTCTAGGTCGATGGTCATGAGGGTGTAGCCGTAGTTGTCGCCGCCCATGTCGAGGGCACGCACCATCACGCCGTTGATGCCGTCGGTCTCATACAGGCGCCAGCGGTGGTAATGGCCGCACTGGTGGGTAATGACAGGATATTTCTTGAAGATATCGACATAGGCGCGGTAGTTGTCCAGGTCGTCAAGGATGGGATAATGGTTCACGCTCAGCACCCGCATGCCCGGCTTGACCATGACGTTTAGCGTGCTGTCGAGCCACAGGAGGTCTTCCTGCTTGATGTGACCGTCGCCCATCTTCATGAACGGGCCGCAGTTCATGCCGATGACCACCAGATCATCGACCGTGAAGACGAAGCGGTCGCTGCCCCACAGGTCGTTGAACGTCTTGCACGCGCTCTGGCTCCAGTTGTTCTCATGGTTGCCGGGGATGACATACAGCGGATGGGTGATGCCGTCGAGGATGCCCTTGACGTTCCTCAGCTGCTCGTCGCTGCCCTCGTTGGTAAGGTCGCCGGTCATCATCACGGCATCGACCTCGGTAGCGTTGATTTCGGCCACCGCCTCGCGCAGCTTGCCCTCGTTGGCATTGCCCGGCGTCACATGCACATCACTCAAGATGGCCAGCCTGACCACCCCACCCTGCACGGCCAGCGACAACACCGCCGCCAGCACTAAGATCATCAATCGTCTCATCTCATCCTCCTTGTTATTGTCCCACAAAGTTACGACATTCACCCCACACAACCAAAAAAAACGCCATCTACAACTTTTTGCCCTAGACAACCCCTCCCTCATCCCATATCTTCGCCCCCAGTTACCACAATAGCCGATGACACCGCCACAGCACCCGCCGCCCTCACCGTCCCGTATTGCGCGTTGCCAACGCGCACCACCAGAAAACCACCCAACCACCTGCCACCCAATAACTTAACAGAAATTTAACAATATTTTAACATTCCCCCCCGCTTTTTTTCAAGAAATCCCCCTCATTTCCCCCGACAAAAAACTAGGGACTAGGGACTAGAAACTAGAAACTAATTCGTACCTTTGTACTTTTAAATGAACCACGAGATGTACATAGCGCGGCGCATGACGCTGAACGGCGAGCGGCAGAAAGGGTCTCCCAGTCTTACGGTCGCCCTAATCGGCATCGTGCTGGCCGTGGTGGTGATGATTCTGTCCATCGCCATCGTCATGGGCTTCAAGGGGGAAATCACAGGCAAAATCATGCACCTGGACGCCCACCTGAGGGTCACCAACGCCGCCCTGGGCATCGATGACAACTATGCCACGGTCAACGGCCGCGAGGTGCGTGAGGCACTGGCCGAGGACAGCACCTTTATCCAGTTGACCGAGAGCGTGAGCCTCATTGCCGACAAGAGTGCCATCCTCAAGACCGACGACGACTTCATGGGCATCATCATGCGCGGCGTTGACGGGGGCTATGACTGGCGCTACCTCGAGAGCAAACTGGTCGAGGGAGCGATTCCTGTCGTAAGCGACACGGCGTCAAGCAGCGAGATTGCCATCTCCAAGACCGTTGCCGACCGCATGCAGCTGCATGCCGGGGACAAGGTGCTCACCTACTTTATCGACAACAACATCAAGGTGAGGAACTTGACCGTCAGCGGCGTGTTCGAGACCGACCTCGAGGCGTTTGACAACGCTTATATCGTGGGCGGCATCGGCATCGTTCAGGGCGTGAACGGGTGGAACGGCGACACCGGCACCCAGGTGGCCATCAACATGAAGGACACCCGCAACCTGGACCGCGACGCCTATGACCTCTACAGCCTGCTGGCCGAGAACACCGTGCAGCACGAGAGCAAGAACCTGTTCTTCGTCACCGACACCGAACAGAACAACCTGCCGTTTTTCGCCTGGCTGCAGATGCTGGACATGAACGTGGTCATCATCCTCACGCTGATGATGATTGTGGCCGCCTTCACACTGATATCGGCAATGCTGATGATCGTGCTGGAGCGCATCCGCGTCATCGGCAACTTCAAGGCGATGGGCGCCACCAACGGCAGCATACGCCGCATCTTCATCTACCTGACCGGCAAACTCATCCTCAAGGCGCTCGTCATCGGCAACATCATCGGCATCGGCCTGTGCCTGCTGCAGAAGTACGGTCACATCGTGCGCCTCGACCCGAGTGCCTACTACATGCCCTACGTGCCCATCCAGCTGAGCATCCCCGCCCTGGTGCTGCTCAACGTGGGCATCATCGTCGTGTCCTACCTGACGCTGCTCGGCGCCAGCCACATCATCTCGACCATCAAGCCCACAGCCACGATGCGCTTCGAGTAACTGCAATCATTCCGTCCGTTCATTCGTCCACCGGGGTGGATGTCAACCATATTCAAGATCCAAAGACTATCAACTAATAACTGAACAGATATGAAAAAGACCCAACTGAACATCAAAGAGGAAGCAGCCCGTTGCCTGCTGTGTGAAAATGCCCCTTGCAGCCGTGCCTGCGGCAAGGCAGACGTTGCCAGGGCCATCCGTGCCGTGCGCTTCGGCAACGAAGCCATCGCCCGCCAGTGGCTGGACGGATGTGACGACAACGACCTGGAGCGAGCCGAGCAGGCCTGCATCCACTATGACCGCCCCGTCCGCATCCGCGAAATCGTGGACCAGCTGCCCGAGGCCACCCGTGCCGACCTGCCGAGCCTGGCTATCGACTTTTGCGGAATACCCTGCGAGAATCCGTTCTTCCTTGCCTCCTCCTCAATATGCACCAACTATGAGATGGTGGCACGCGCCTTTGATGCAGGTTGGGCGGGCGTCTTCTACAAGACCATCTGCATGGATGACATCAATGAGGTGTCTCCACGATTTGACGTCTTGCACCGCGAGGGCGACAAGGGCGACTTCAACGCCTTGCGCAACATGGAGCAACTGAGCGAGAACCCGGCCGAAGTCGATTTTGACATCCTGCACCGCCTCAAACAGAATTACCCCAACAAGATTGTGGTGGCCTCCATCATGGGCTCTACCGAGGAGCAATGGATTGAACTGGCCAAAATGGCAGAAGCTGCCGGAGTGGACGCCGTGGAACTGAATTTCTCATGCCCGCAGATGCGACTAACCGGTATGGGCAGCGATGTGGGCCAGGACCCCGAGCTGGTAACCTTCTACACAGCCTATGTGAAGCATGCCGTCTCGATTCCTGTGATTCCCAAGATGACGCCCAATATCACCTTGATGAGCAATCCCGCCATGGGTGCCTACTTCGCCGGCGCCGATGCCATCAGCGCCATCAACACCATCAAGAGCGTGACCATGGACGAGCGTGCCGAAGTATCGGGACAGTGGACCGTGTCGGGACTCTCGGGACGTGCTGTCAAGCCCATCGCCCTGCGCTTCATCCTCGAGATGGCCAAGAACCCCGTGATGAACAACCTAAAATTGAGCGGTATCGGAGGCATTGAGACCTGGCGAGACGCGCTTGAGTTTATCCAGCTGGGCTGCAGCAACCTGCAGGTATGCACCGCCGTGATGCAATACGGCTATCGCATCATCGATGACCTCAAGTTGGGTCTTCAGCACTACATGGCCAGCCGTGGCATCACCAAGCTCTCAACGCTCGTGGGTGAGCAGCTGCCCCACTTTGTTACGCCCAACGACCTGGACCGCGATACAGTAGTCTTCCCCATCTTCGACAGCGAGAAGTGCATCGGCTGCGGCAGGTGCTACATCTCCTGCATGGACGGAGGCCACCAGGCCATCGCCTTCGGCGACGACCGCAAGCCCCACCTCGTGGGCACCAAGTGCGTCGGCTGCCACCTGTGCCGCCTCGTCTGCCCCACCGGCGCCATCGGCGTCTCCAAGCGCGTCCCCAAGCGCAAAAACAAATAACCGCCCATCAACCCGGACGCCACCCTAATAAAGAAAACAACAAATACAATCTATACAGCCGCAGCAAGAAACCAAAGACAGCTTAAACAACGATAACAACTTGACACCGAGCCACAAACCGCTGTTTAAGTTGTCTTGATTTCATGAGCAGACGCCCTTGTACTTATTGTATTTATTGTCTTCCTTTTTTGACTGTGATGAATTTTTTTTGAAAAAAAGTTGGAATTTTTCTTGGTGGTAACAAAAAAAGCAGTACCTTTGCAGTCGCAATTAGGAATTGTCCTGTGGTGTAATGGTAGCACATCGGATTCTGGTTCCGCTTGCGAGGGTTCGAATCCTTCCAGGACAACAACGAAAAGTGACCCTTCAACAAGGTCACTTTTTTGTGAGTAAATACTTTATATAACTAAAAATTTAAACTGTTAGAATTATGGCAACAAAGATCAGATTGCAGCGCCACGGTCACAAGGACTATGCGTTCTATCCCATTGTTATTGCCGATAGCAGGGCACCACGAGATGGTAGATTTATTGAGAGGATTGGTTCTTATAACCCCAACACTAATCCTGCTACCATCAGTTTGAATTTCGAGCGTGCACTCTATTGGATCAACGTAGGTGCAATTCCCACCGACACTGTACGTAACATTCTCTCTCGCGAGGGTGTCATGCTGATGAAGCACCTCCAGGGCGGCGTCAAGAAGGGCGCTTTCACCCAGGAAGAGGCTCAGAAGCGTTTCGAAGCCTGGAAGGCCGAGAAGCAGGCTAAGCTCGACGCTATCCGCAACAAGGACCGCGACGACAAGAAGGCCGATTACAAGAAGACCATCGCTGAGGAGGCCAAGAAGAACGAGGCCAAGGCCGAAGCCGTAGCCAAGAAGAAAGCCGAGATTGCTGCCGCTAAGGCCGCTGCCGAGGCTGAGGCTGCCAAGGCCGCTCAGGCTGAGGCTGCTGCCGAGGCTCCCGCCGAGGAAGCTCCCGCCGCTGAGGCTCCCGCTGAGGAGGCATAAGAACAACCCCGTTCTTTTTAAAACCAACAAAGCTCTCAACCATCATGGTTGGGAGCTTGTTTTTATTAAACCCTATTGGCTGTAGAGACGCAAAATCTTGCGTCTCCCGAGTTGGCCAACCAGTAATTTCCCTTTTCGTCGGTAGCGAGACGCAAAATTTTGCGTCTCTACAAGTTTTTGGGAAACCACTCGATGAATTCTTCTTGACTAATCTTGCTTGAGGAAGGTCATGAGGGCTTCCTTGTTCTCGATGGGCGTGGTGGTGGGACGGCCCAGGTCGGCACGGGCGCCTTTCTTCACCTTAATCTCAAGGAGAAGGGGGGCCTCTTCCCGCGTCAGCGATTGCAGCCGTTGAACCAGATCGGGTTCATTGTCCACAGTGAGCACCGTCTTATAACCGAAAGACTTGGCAACCGACGGGATATCCACCTCATGGCCCACGGTGGGCTGGCCACCTACCGAGTCATGGGCACCGTTATTAAACACGACGTGATAAAAATTGGACGGTGCCACCGAACCGATGATGGCCATATTGCCAGCATGCATAATCGTCGCGCCATCGCCGTCGAAGCAGAACACCTTCCTGTCGGGCTTATTGATGGCAATACCCAACGCAATCTGCGAGGCATGTCCCATGGAACCGACCGTGAGGAAATCCTGGTGGTGACCCTGACCCATGGCGGAACGGTACTCAAACAGTTCACGGCTGATCATGCCGGTGGTCGAGACAATGACATCATGGGCCGAGACACTGCCGGCCACCAGGTCAATGGCACGTTCACGAGACAACGTGAATGGATGGGCGGATGCAGACTGCAGTTTATAGGTATCAAACGTCCCCTTCTTTACGACGAGCGCAAAGGCCTCTTTGGTCGCCTGCATTTGGGCCACGGCGCGGCCAATCTGCTCGGGCAACAACGACTCGTCATCGGCCAAGATCTCATACTTTATTCCCATCGTCTCGAGCAAGGGCAGCGTCACAAGGCCCTGCTTGCGATGCTGAGGCTCGTCCTTCACGCCCGGTTCTCCTCGCCACCCGATGACCAGGAGCACGGGGATGTTATACACCAGTTTGTCGGTCAGCGACATCAACGGGTTGACCGTGTTGCCCAGGCCAGAGTTCTGCATATAAACGACCGGAATGTGACCCGTAGCCAGATGGTAGCCTGCTGCCAGGCCGACGGCACCACCTTCATTGGCGGCAATGATATGCCGGTCCTTGGGCAGGTTGTCGGTGATGTAGGCGCACAGATTCTTCAGCAAAGAGTCAGGGACGCCAGTATAGAAATCAATCTGATGACCTTTCAGTTCATCAAAAAAACGCTTTGGTGATATCATGATTGCATTAGCTGTATTTATCGTGAGCTCAACAAAAATAAGGTGCTGATACTCAGTTCCCCATCTTTGTTAAGAGGGGGTGTTGTCATTTTGTTCCAGGGATCAGCTCGAGAATCTGCTTGATGGGCATGCACAGGTCGTTGGCCTCGAACGAGCGGCCATTGGCAAGGATGCTCTCGGCACACTGTACCATCGCCGGATAGGCGGCACGCAGCAGGTGGTTGGCATAGATGACCACATTCACGCCCCACTCTGCCAGCTCGTCCTCGGTAATGTGGTTATAGGTCGTGGGCACGACAACCAGCGGAATGTTGGGTTCCTTCTCGCGGAAACGCATGCAGAATTCCTTGATGTCATCACCGCTCTTGTTCTTGGAATGAATCATGATTCCGTCTGCACCGGCCTGAACGTAAGCAAAGCAACGCTCCAGAGCGTCCTCAATGGATTTTCCTGCAATAAGGCTCTCGCAGCGGGCGATGATCATGAAGTCTGACGTGATTTGTGCTTGTTTTCCTGCACGTATCTTGGCGGAAAAGCCCTCGATGCTGTCCTGGGTCTGTATGGCATCGGTCCCGAAGAGGGAGTTCTTCTTCAATCCCACCTTGTCCTCGATGATGATGGCCGAGACGCCAAGGCGCTCCAGGGTCCTCACCGTGAATACGAAATGCTCAGGTTTACCACCCGTGTCACCATCGTAGATGACAGGCTTGGTAGTCACTTCAAGCGCATCGTTCAAGTCATGCAGACGTGTTGTCAAGTCCACCGCCTCGATGTCGGGCTTGCCCTTGCTGGTCGAGTCGGTCAGCGAGCTGGCCCACATGCCGTCAAACTCACGTTTCATATTGTTGACCGTAACCGAGGTATTCTCGATAATCAGGCCCGTCAAGCCATTGTGGGACTCACAGATGCGGACAATCTTCTTGGCATTGATGAGGCGGCGAAGGCGCTTCAGGCGCACGTCGGGCGTGGTGCCGATTTCCTTGAGGCGCTCGTTGAGCATGGTTGAGGAGATGCCCTTGGTGTAAGGCACGTCGATGACCTTGCCACCCCACTCTGCCAACTTGTCAATGACCTGCTGGCGGGTCTTGGCCTGGACACCATCCTTCCAGTCGTCGCCATGGACCACAAAGTCGGGCTTTATTCTTTCCAAGTTGGGACGGTAGTCAAGAGTCGTCTGAGGAATGACCTCAGAAACGCCCTTCAGATTGCTTACGACCAGCGAACGCTGCTCGTAGTTCAGATAAGGCAGACGCTTGTAACTGGCAATCGCCTCGTCGGTCAGCACACCGACAACCACACGGCCATATTTGGAAGCCTCGTGCAGGATGTTGAGGTGACCAGGATGAATGATGTCGGCACTCATGCCAACATAAACAGTTTTCGTTTCTTTGTCCATTGTATTATTCTTATTTATTGTATTTATTCTCTTATTGATTTCACGGCGGCAAGAATCACGTCAGGGTCAATGGCAATCGGCGTATTCTTGGCTCGCTCGAGATTGATACCTCTAGCCACCGTCATATCGTCAAAATCCCTGTTCTTGTCAAAGCCCAACCCCAATCGGGAGATGTAGTGTTTCATCACCGCAAAAGGTGCGTCTTGCACATTAAGCATAGAACGCAATCGTTCCATCTTCTCCACATGGTGGCCATAGTCACTGCCCATATACCTGCTGGCATCACCCTCAAGATTGTACTTCAAGAAGAAGGGGAAGGTCAAAGCCACCGCATGGCCGTGAGGGTAGCTATATTTGGAAGTCAAGGTATAGGACAACGCGTGGGGAACGGTGGTGCGGGTTATGTTAATGGCACGGCCAGCAGCATTAGCGCCGATCAAGAGTGCATCCCTGTCAGACGGCGAGAGATGCTCCTTCTCGAGCAACGGGTATATCATGCTGATTGCCTCAAGCGCATGATGATCAGACTCGACAGTGGCGTTGATGTTCCAATAAGCCTCGATGGCCTGAGCAAGGGCATCAAATCCGGTGCAGGAGGTCAGGTAGCGGCTATTATTGTAGGTGAAGGGCGGATACAAGATGACAGAGTCTGGCAAGATTGAAGCATCGCTGATGGAATGCTTGACGCCGTCAATATAGCAGACAGCAAACTGGGTGGACTCTGCTCCGGTGCCGGCAGTAGTAGGGATGGCCAGCAGACGGATATCGAGATGAGCATAATGACGGATCAGTTTTGCCATATCCATCACGCTACCGCCACCGACGGCGACAACAACGTCAGGTTCCGTGCGTTGGAGCAATGAAACACCCTTCTGCACATCCTCCATCTTGGGATTCTCGGTAAAGTCGTCAAAATCGACAACAGTCATTTGACAGGAGAGCGCCTCAACCAAGTCCTTCGCGCCACAAGCCTGATAGGACCTGTGACCATGGACCACGAGAGCAGATCTGGCATCCCCGACAAAAGAAGAGAAAGCATTCTTGAAATCTTCTTCGGTCTGGCAGCACTCTATATATTGTTCCATTTCCATCTAAAAAATATCAATCAAAAAACTCAAGCCGCTCGACATGGTGATAGACGTTGTCCAGGTCGGGAGGCAGCTGCATGTAGTCCCCGTAGAGATCCTGCAGCACACGGTCGTAATTGCCCGGAACAAACGTCTCAATACCCTCAAACACATGGGTCGCGAGCGGGAAAATGTCACTCTTGTCGTGGACCTTGTGGAACGGGATGCCATAGTCGAAGGTGACACGCTTGCAGCGAGCGACCCTACTGAGGAACCTCAAGACGGGGAAGCACACGTGACGGTTCAACCACGTCAAGGCTCTGATTTTGCACATTGTCGCCTCGCTGCCGTTACCGGCACGGAAAAGCGTGAAAGCAAAACTCTGCAGGCGCCAGCGCTGGGTGGCAGGCATCACCGTATCAAACGGAAAAATGTCGATAAAGACGCCCCTCTCCTTGAATACCCTCTCATAGGAACCCTCGTCCAGGAATGAACGTTTGTCCCTCAATTTTGCAAAGAGATTGAAGTAGTTCTTGTCGGTATCGTTGGTCTGCAGCGCTATGTGCTCGGGCAGTTCGGAGGGCAGCACCTTCATCAACCGCAGGTAGTCCTTGCGCATGACACCCACATCCAGGTCGTCGTCCCAGGGGATGAAGCCATCGTGACGTATGGCGCCGAGCAATGTACCCCAGTAGAGGAAATAGGGGATGTCATGCTTGCGGCAGATGCGGTCCAGTTCCTTGAGCATATCGAGCATGACCAACTGCTGGCGACGCAATAGCGACCCCTCGGGATTGAAACGGGCTTTAAGCTCGTCGGCGTTGAATGTCGGTTTACTAGCCATACACATTACTATTGCGTCAGGTTGTGTCATTATTCGATTGCTAGAATTATAACCGCCCCGCGGGCGGGAAATTAAGCAAATTATTATAAAATTTTATTATTATAAATATTAATTTTAATCTAAAAATTTGTTTAATTTCCCGTGCTATAGCACGGTTATATTACCATATCGCAATTATGGCACAGACTCATGATTAGACGGTATTACATGATGCCGCGCTCGCGGAGTTTCTTTTGCCAGTTCCAGGCGCTGAGCATGGTGTCGTCGAGGGAAATCTCGGCGTGCCAGCCGAGGACCTCATTGGCGCGCTTGGGATCGGCCCAGATCTGGACGATGTCGCCGGGGCGGCGCGGTGCAATCTTGTGGGGCACCTTCACGCCCGTGGCGCGCTCGAAGGAGTGCAGCAGCTCCAGCACCGAAGCGCCGTTGCCGGTACCGATGTTGAAGATTTCGAGGGCCTCGTCGCTCTTGTCCTCGAGCATACGCTCCAGGGCCCTGACGTGGGCCTTGGCGAGATCCACGACGTTGATGAAGTCGCGGATGCAAGAGCCGTCACGGGTGGGATAATCGTCACCGAAGATGCTCAACTCCTTGCGCACGCCGATGGCGGTCTGAGTCAGGTAGGGCACCAGGTTCTGGGGCACGCCGTTGGGCAACTCGCCGATTTCGGCACTGGGATGGGCACCGATGGGATTGAAGTAGCGCAGCAGGATGGCCTTGATAGGACTGCCGCTGCGGATGACGTCGCTGATGATGTCTTCACAGATCTGCTTGGTGGCACCATAGGGCGAGGTGGCCTTCTTGGTGGGCGCATCCTCGGTGATGGGATTCTTGTCGGGCTCGCCATAGACCGTGCATGACGACGAGAAGACAAAGCCTTTCACGCCGAACTCGGGCATGAGCTCCAGCAGGTTGAGCAGAATGTTAATGTTGTTGCGGTAATACTTGATGGGCTTCTCCATGCTCTCGCCCACCGCCTTGCTGGCAGCGAAGTTGATGATACCGCTGATGCCGGGATTGTCCTCGAAGAGTTTGCGGACAACGGCGCGGTCGGTGCAGTCGCCCTTGACGAACACCGGACGGATGCCCGTAATGCGCTCGATACCGTCAAGCACATCTTCGTTACTGTTACTCAGGTCGTCGATGATAACCACCTCATAACCTGCCTGCTGCAATTCTACTGTCGTGTGCGAACCGATAAATCCGGTTCCGCCTGTTACTAAGATTTTACCTTTCATATATTCTATTTTAGTCGTTTATATTATTGTCACCTGTTGATTTGTGGCGTCGTGTACGGAGGAACTCGACGCACTCCTCAAATATCTTGGCTCGTAGCAATTTCATCGTCAGCGCATAGAGCGCCACGGCAATGACAACTCGGGCCACCAGCAAGGCATAGATGTTGCTGATGGGGAGCGTCAGGAAATAGGTGGCCACCATCACAACCAGGGCAATCAGCATGAACGGCAACAAGTCGCGCAGCATGGTCGTGAAGCGGTAGCCGATGAGCCGCGAAGCGAAAACCTGCCATGCCAGCAGCCACATAATGTTGACAACGGCGAATGCCATCACCATGGGCTTGAAACCCATCGAGTGACAAGCAAGCACCGCAGCCAGCATGACGACAATCTGACCGATGCTGAGCCACATATAGATATTGGACTTGCCGAGGCTCAAGAAGAGATTCTGATAGACAGTGTACAAGGGGATGAATGCCCCGCTGATGCACAGAATCTGCAGCAACGGAATGCTGTTGGCCCACTCCTCGCCGATGGCGATGATGATGAACTGCGGGGCCACCAGCGACAGTCCCAGCATGACCGGGAAAGCCATGAAGGCCGTGAAACGCAGCATCTTGCCGAAGATGCGGCGCTGCCTATCGTTATCATCATTGATGCGCGTCAGCACAGGCTGTGCCACCTGTGCAACAGTATTGGACACCAACTGATTGGCCATCGTGTTCCACTTGTTTGCCTGGGTAAAGTTACCGACTGATTCTGCCGGGAAGAGTCGCCCGAACACCACCGTCAGCACATTGTTGTTGATCGTGGTGAGCACCGTGGTGATGAGCACTTTGTAGCTGAAGGAGAACATCTGCTTCACTGGCGTGAAATCGACATGGAACGACGGCATCCATCGGGCAAAGTAGTAACGACCGATGCATATCATCACGTTGTACAGCACCTGTTGTGCGGCAAGGCTCCAGTAAGAGAACCCGTTGAATGCCATTACCACGCCAACCGTACCCGAAACGGCAAGGGTCAGCAGGCTCACGATGGCCTTCTCCTTGACACGCAGCGCGCGGGTGAGCACTGCGTTGGGCGTGATGCCGATGGCAGCGAAGATGAAGCCCAGGAACAGGAAGCGTGACAGGCTGGTGAGGCATGGCTGGTGATAGAAGGCCGCGATGAGCGGAGCGCACAGGAACAGCAACGCATACAGGAACAGGCTCACGCCGATGTTGAACCAGAATACCGAGTTGTAGTCGTTGTGCTTGATGTCCTTGATGTTGATCAGCGCCACGCCGAAACCGCTGTCCTGCAGGTTGCCGGCAATGAGCGAGAAGATGGCGAGCATCCCCACGACACCATACTCCCCTGGCGTGAGCAAACGCGCCAGGAAGATGCCGATAATCAGGTTGAGCAACTGCGTACCGCCGCTGCTCAGGAATCCCCAGAACAAGCCCTGGGCAGTCCTCTGTTTCAACGTCTGATTATCGTCGCCGTGATTCATTACTTTGCCAATATCATGTCAATCCACTCGCGCACACAGGCGTCACCGCCACGGCGCTCGAGAATGTGTATTCCGGGAATGCCACGGACCTTGCCGCAGGCATCGGCGGGACATGCCGCCCACCCCACTGCCGCAAGCAGGTCATAGCAGTTGACATCGTCGCCGACGTATGCCACCTGCTGCAGCGTGATACCCATCTCGTCGCAAATCTCGCGCACGGCAGCCAGCTTGCCGCCGTCACGGGCACTCTGCTTGAGGTAGTCGAGCCCGAGCTTGCGAGCCCGGTTGACGTTGATGGGCGTGTTCTCGCTCGTGACGATGCCCACCTTCACTCCAGTGCGCTGCAGCATCTGCAGGCCCATGCCGTCGCGGGTGTTGAACTTCTTGAACTCGGTGCCGTCGCTGCCGTAGTACATGCCGCCGTCGGTGAGCGTGCCGTCCACGTCGGTTAGGAACAGCCGCAGGTCGGCAGTGCCCGGCACACGGGCAGGAGGATTATTCGATATGTCGGTCGTTGCCATGATGTTATTCTATTTCAGATATTGTTCAATATTGTATCGGGGCCGGTGCTTGCCCTCGGTGTAAATGCGCCCGATGTAGGCGGCGATGATGCTCATGCACACCAGCAGACAGCCGCCGACAAACCAGATGGACAGCATCAGCGATGCCCAGCCCTGCACTCCGCGGCCCTGGCACAACGCCACGATCACATAGGCCAGGATGCCCAGGCTGATGAGCAGAAACAGCACACCCAGATAGAAGATGAGCCGCAACGGCTTGACGCTGAACGAGGTGACGCCGTCAACAGCCAGCGAAAGCATCTTGCCGAGCGAGTATTTACTCTCGCCCGCTTGACGTTCCAGCCGGTCATAGGACACCGAGTCGGTCCGGTAGCCAATCAAGGGCACAAGACCGCGCAGGAACAAATTGCGCTCCTCATAGCGGCACAACGCGTCCACCGCACGACGACTCATCAGCCTGAAGTCAGCGTGGTTATACACCGTGCGGGCGCCCATGGCGTCCATGAAGCGGTAGAACAGCCGCGCCGTCGTGCGCTTGAACACCGAGTCGCTGGCACGCCCGCGCCGCACCCCATAGACGATGTCACAGCCGTCCCGATACTTCTCGAGCATATCGGGAATGGCACGGATGTCGTCCTGCAGGTCGGCATCGATGGTAACGGTGACGTCAGCGTCCTCACGGGCCGTTTCCAGGCCCGCCATGAGGGCATTCTGGTGATCGACATTGCCCGCCAGCTTGAGGCCGCGCACACGCCGATTGGCCTCACAGTAGCCGGCAATCAGCGGCCACGTCTCGTCACGCGAGCCGTCATCGACATAGAGGATATAGCTATTCTCACCTACAAGGCTGTCACGCATCATGCCGCCAAGCAACGTGAGCAACCGTTGGTTAGTCTGCGGCAGCGCGTCCTGTTCATTATAGCACGGCACCACAATAGCTAAAACCGAGCAAGCCATCTTCTCTTATCTATGTTCTGATAACTACTAATCGGCAAAGGTACATTTTAATCACGATATCAGCAAGAATAATCTTACAAGAATTGCCCGCAGCCGGATTAATCAGTTATCTCTATAAAATTGAAGATGTCTCTCATATCATCAGGTAATTCTGCGCGTGGTTCTATGCTCATGGGGTAAATCGACAAGGGCGCCTCCTCAAAATGCTGAATATTGGGGTATGCACGTTTGAGAGCACGTTTGCGCTCCAGCTCAACATATTCACTTTGAGCCGCATTTGCAGACCAACAAAGTATAAATAAATCAGCAGTATCAATATATTCTTTTATTTTCAGCGGGAAAATATCTCCAGGTTTTAAATAATCGCGATCAAAGAAATAATCTATACCTTGGGCATCATAAGCACGTGCAATATATTGGACTTTTGATTCATCTTGATGGGCGTATGATATAAATATCTTTTTATACTGACGAGTAATCACGGGAGCTGTGTTGTACTCATAGGGTTCGTATGTTGTCAGTTCGGTCAAAAAATCCAGTTCACCCAACAATGCACCATCAACAGACAAGAACACTTCACCCCAGATTTGATCCTTGTTATAATCTTTAGGTATTTCAACATAAAAATCCGCTTTGGTGTAAAACCCTTGCCATATGATAGCCTTGTGAGGTGTTATTACTTCAACTCCTTGCATTCTTATACTCACATCAACAACTGACCCCAATTTCAGTTTGAAATTCAGCGGCGAATAGGCACGTTCTTCTGTTCTTTTGTCAAATTTTTCCGCATCGTAACAGACAGAATCACGATCATTCTCCTTGTATAAATATACTTGAACCATCATCCCAGTGCCTTTTCTTATCTGACGAGGTGCAAAAACTGAAGAAAATACATCATCTGATTTTACCCCAAGGAGTCTTCTTATAAAACTACCCTTTCTGGGCATATACGTAATTCTCATAGGATTATATCCTCCAGCAATTGGAACAGGCATAAGGAGCAGATGGTCTCCATGCCGTACATCATAATCCAACAGACTTTGTTCAAGTCCATCTTCATCTTCAAAGTCCAATACATCCGGCTCATCGGAACCCCTTAATTGACCAAGCACATACCGTAAAAGGGTTCCACTTCTATCCTTCTCGGGAAGTTCGTAATGACAGACAATTCTATTAATGAAATCCCGAATAGTCTCATTCGGATTTCTTATTAGCAATCCAACTTTCTTATATGAAGGGCCTTCTATGGTCAAGTCAATAAAAAAACTTTCATTATTTGGGTATAGACCACTACTCAACGCCAAATAGTCAATGAATTTAATCAGGTCAAGACATTGTAATTTTTCCCTGATGTGAAAATATAGTTCTATTTCATAATGTTCAGGGCTGTTAACAAGGAATGTAGCTATTTCTCGTGTCATAACCTCTGCTACTTTTTTCAAAGGAAGGTTTGCTAACTCAGCTCCAATGCATGGAAAGGCAATAGAACTAAGATTGAGAGCCCGAAGCAAGTCAAAACACTTGTCGACCAAATGACGAAGAATGTATTCATCGGTTTCTTGTGTGTTTGTTAACTGTTCTTCATTAAAAAAGACAGGTAACCTTCCACAGTTATGAGTAAGACAGTGAAATATGAACTTTTGTTTCATCGCCCCTGCTGAAGACACCACAACATCGCCAAGTTTTGCAGGCAATTTCTTCTGGGCATCTTTACGAACGATTTCACCACCTGCCCACAGAATAGCTTCGGCTACTCCTTCCTCCATTGAAATGCCAATGTCGTCAGAACTAACTATCACCTCTGTCTTAGATGATAGAATATTACCACCAAAGATAATTGTTAAAGTAGAACGATTAAATTTATATCTAAGTCGTTTCATATCTTGTTTGTTTTACGCCATAAACAAGTTAGCAGAAGAACAAATCGAAAAACACAAAAGCGCACATGTAACTGACCATTAATTGATTATCAATAATAAACTCAAATTTCCACATGCACAACTTGTGCACAAATTTCGCCAATATGTTTGATGTATGCAAGAATTCATCCGTAAATTTCAAGAAAGGATATAAACAATGAATTCTTTTTTGTTCCGTATTCGGCTTGCACTATCTTTGTCTTACAGCGAAGATAGGCAGCGCTTCAACATAAAAAAACAATGAATTCTTTTTGTTCTGTATTCGCCTTGAACTATCTTTGCAGTCAAAATTGATTGGACGATAGCAATGATCGACATCGTGATAGACCCTAGGATCCTGGAGGCGTGTCCCGAGACACGCATCGGGCTCATCAGCGCGACGGTAGTGAACGAACCGACGTGCGACTCGCTGTGGGCAGAAATCGAGGCGGCTGCCGAGGAAGTCAAGCAACGCTACGAGCTGCTCGAAATCAACCAGCGGCCTGCCATCGCCGCCACACGGCACCTGTACAAAAAGCTGGGTAAAGACCCGAGCCGATACCGCGTAGCGAGTGAGGCCCTGTGCCGCCGCATCATCCGCGGCCTGGGCATCTATCGCCTGACGACGCTCATTGATGTCGTCAACCTGGTTTCGATCAAGAGCGGCTACCCCATCAGCGGCCTGGACGGCGACCGCATCGCCGGCAACTCGCTCACGATGAGCGTGGGAACAGCCGAGGATGTGTATAACGGCATCGGGCGTGGCTTGCTCAACATCGAGGGCATGCCCGTGTATCGGGACGCCGAGGGCCCCATCGCCACCCCGACAAGCGACGAGGAACGGACCAAGTTCACCGAGCAGACCGTCAAGGCCCAAATCAACATCAACGCCTTCGCACCCGAGATGCCCCTTGAAGAGGCTGTAGAGTGGACGGCGGAACTACTCAAGAAATATGCCCACGCCACAGACGTGGAGACAAAGGTCTATGTTCCAGTTAGGAGTTAGGAGTTGGTTTAGGACGCATGATATCAGAAATTGAAAACAAATATCAGATATGGAAATATTAGAAATCATTGAGAATAATGTCAACCAGCGCCACATCGACCACATCGTCGAGACGCTGAAGCAGGGCGGCATCATCATCTACCCGACCGACACGGTCTATGCGCTGGGCTGCGATGCCCTGAACAACCAGGCCATCGAGCGCATCTGCTCCATCAAGGAGATGAAATCGGCAAAGACCAACCTGTCGATCATCTGTGACGACATCTCGCAGGTGGCTCAGTTTGCCAAGTTTGACAACACGCAGTTCAGAATGATGAAGGCCAACCTGCCCGGCCCGTTCACCTTCATCTTCCCTGCCCTGTCCAAGCTGCCGAAGGCCTTCAAGGGCCGCCGCACGGTGGGCATCCGTATTCCCGACAACGAGATAGCCCTGTCGATTGTCCGCACACTGGGCGGTCCCATCCTGACGACCTCGGTGCCCGGCGACGACGAGGACTACCGCTGCGAGCCCGGACTGATGGCCGAGTCCTTTGAGTCCCAAGTGGATATCGTGATTGACTCGGGCCGTGGCCAGCTGATGCCCTCCACCATCGTGGACTGCACCAACGGAGATCCCGAAATCACCCGTCAGGGCAAGGGGGAACTTATCGTTTAGTGAACAATTATAACAGTGAATAGTGAACAAGTAATTAGATATGAAGAAGATTATTTTTTGTTTGGCTGCGGTGCTGATGCTTGCCGCATGCAACAACAAGGCTGACAATCAGAATAATGGCAGCACGGGCAACGAAAACGCAACAACCGAGAACACCATGCCCGTTGCCAGCCCTGAAGACGTGGGACAGACCGAGTGGATCAAGCAGACGACCATCATGTCGTCCAAGCCGATGGTCATTGACTTCTTTGCCACCTGGTGCGGCCCCTGCAAGCAGCTGGAGCCCATCCTGGAAGAGGTGGAAAAGAATCACAAGGGCGACGTCATCTTCAAGCGCATCGACGTGGACAAGGAGACCAACCTGGCACAAGAATTCGGCGTGCAATCCATCCCCATGCTGATGTTTGTTACCCCCAAGGGCGAATACCAGACCATCGTGGGCCTGCAGCCGGCATCTGTCATCGAAACCAAGATTGCCGAGTTGCTCACCCGCAGCGCCAACTGATCCTGCTGCAAAGGCATAAATCACCGAGTAGAGTGTTGCAAAAAGGGCAATTTTTGTCCTTTTTGGACTCTTGCGCAACAATCTGTGGGTAATAAAGTTGTGATATTGTGTTTTTTTTGCGAACTTTGCGCCCGATTTTTTGAACAGCTAACAGACTAGTCAATATATAACTACTGCATCATGGAAATTACTGCACAACAACTTGCAGCGATGGTTAACGGCACGGTTGACGGAGACGCCAACGCCGTCATCAATAATTATGCCAAAATCGAGGAGGCCACGCCAGGCTGCCTGACGTTCCTGGCCAATCCCAAATACACGCACTTCATCTACACGACCCAGGCCTCGGTGGTCCTTGTACGCAAGGACTTTGCCCCCGAGCAGGAAGTGAAGGCGACCCTCATCCGCGTTGATGACCCCTACAAGACCCTCGCCGACCTGCTGAACTTCGTCAGCAGCCAGCGCCCGGAGAAGCGCGGCATCGAGGAGCCGGTCCATGTCGGCCAAGGCACTACACTGCCCGACGACGTGTATGTCGGAGCCTTTGCCTACATCGGCAACGGCGTGACCATCGGCAAGCACGTGAAGATTTATCCGCAGGTCTATGTGGGCGACGGCGTGACCATCGGTGACGACGTGATCCTGTACCCCGGCGTGAAGATTTACCACGGCTGCCGCATCGGCAACCGCTGCATCGTGCAGGGCGGTGCTGTCATCGGCGGCGACGGTTTCGGCTTCGCTCCCAAGAAAGACGGCACCTACGAGAAAATCGCTCAGGTGGGCATCGTCATCCTCGAGGACGACGTTGAAATCGGTGCCAACACGACCATCGACCGCGCCACGATGGGCGCCACCGTGGTCAAGCAGGGTGCCAAGCTCGATAACCTCATCCAAGTGGCCCACAATGTGGAGATCGGTGAGTGCACCGTCATGGCCGCTCAGGTGGGCGTTGCCGGCTCGACGAAAATCGGCAAGTACAACATGGTGGGTGGTCAGGTCGGCTTTGCCGGACACATCACAGTGGGTGACAAGAACGGCATCGGCGCCCAGACCGGTGTGGACAACAGCATCGGCAGCAACGGCAAGTGGCTCGGTGCTCCCGTGCAGCCAGCCATGGAATTTGCACGCCAGGTCGTATATCTGAAGCGCCTGGGCGAGATGTACAGCGATATCAAGGACCTGAAAAAGAAAATCAACCAGTAATTAGCTATTAGCTGTTAGCCATTAGCAAGCATGCGCCAACAAACTAACAGCTAAAGGCTAGAGGCTGAAAGCTAAAAGCTAGAAAACAATGAAACAGACGACACTGAAGAATTCCTTTACAGTAACCGGTAAAGGCCTCCATACAGGACAACTGTCAACAGCGACTTTCAAGCCCGCTGAAGTGAACACGGGCTATGTGTTCAAGCGCGTGGACCTGGAAGGCCAACCCACCATCCAGGCACTGGCCGAGCACGTCATTGAGACCACCCGCGGCACCGTCATCGCCAGCCGCAGCAACAAGGAGGCCCGCGTGAGCACCATCGAGCACGCCATGGCCGCGCTGTATGCCGCCGGCATCGACAACTGCCTGATTGAGGTGAATTGCGGCGAGGTGCCCATCCTGGACGGCAGTGCCATCATCTGGTGCCAAGAGATAGAAAAAGCCGGCATCGTCGAGCAGGAGGCCGAGAAGGAATACTACGTCGTGAAGCAGCGCATCAAGGTCATGGACAAGGAGACGGGCTCATCGCTCATCGTCCTGCCCGACGACGACCTGTCGATCGACTGCATGATCGAGTTTGACTCGCCCGTGCTGGGCAACCAGTTCGCCTCGTTGACCGACATCCGCCAGTTCAAGAGCGAGATTGCCGCCAGCCGCACCTTCGTGTTCGTCCGCGAGGTGCTGCCGCTCATCCAGCTGGGTCTCATCAAGGGCGGTGACCTGGACAACGCCATCGTCATCTATGACCAGACCATGAAGCAGGAAGACCTGGACCACATGGCCGACGTGATGAATGTGCCCCACAAGGACGCCAACGAGTTGGGCTACCTCAACAACAAGCCGCTGGCCTTCAAGAACGAGCCCGCGCGCCACAAGTTGCTCGACGTGCTGGGCGACCTGGCCCTCATCGGACGCCCCCTGAAGGGCCGTATCGTTGCCACCCGTCCCGGCCACACCATCAACACCCAACTGTCCAAGAAGATACGACAGGAGCTGCGCTACCAGAACGTTCAGGCGCCCATCTATGACCCGAACAAGGAGCCGCTCTATGACATCAACCAGATACGCGACATGCTGCCCCACCGCTACCCGATGCTCCTGGTGGACAAGATCATCGAAAAGGGTAAGAAGCATGTCGTGGGCATCAAGAACGTGACTGCCAACGAGCCGTTCTTCCAGGGACACTTCCCCGACGAGCCCATCATGCCCGGTGTGCTCCAGGTCGAAGCGATGGCCCAAGTGGGCGGCATCCTCGTGCTTAGTGGTGTCGAGGACCCGGAAAACTACTCGACCTACTTCCTCAAGATCGACAACGTGAAGTTCCGCCACAAAGTGGTTCCCGGCGACACGCTCATCTTCCACCTGTCGCTGATGACGCCCATCCGTCGCGGCACTGCCATCATGAAGGGCTACGCCTTTGTGGGCGAGAAGATCGTGACCGAGGCCGAGTTCATGGCCCAGATCGTCAAAAATTAGTCACTAGTCGCTAGTCATTACAAATGACAGACAACTGAAAACTGACAACTAAAACTGACAACTAGATATGGATATTCATCAGTTTGCCGTCGTACACCCTGACGCTAAAATTGGGGAAAACGTGAAAATTGGTCCCTTTGTGACCATCGACGCCAATGTAGAAATCGGTGACGGCACCATCATCGACAGCGGAGCCGTCGTGCGCGACGGTGCGCGCATCGGCCGTAACTGCCACATCCACGCCAACGCCGTGGTCAGCGACATCCCTCAGGACCTGAAGTTCCAGGGCGAGGATACGGTAGCCATCATCGGCGACAACACCGTCATCCGCGAGTTTGTCACCATCCACCGCGGCACCGCGTCCAAGGGCAAGACCGTCGTGGGCAGCAACTGCCTGATCATGGCCTACTGCCACGTGGCACACGACTGCGTGGTGGGCGACCATGTCATTATGTCCAACGCTTCGCAGCTGGCCGGCGAGGTCGTTGCCGGCGACTGGGCCATCATCGGCGGCGGTGCGCTGGTACACCAGTTTACCCAGATCGGCTGCCACGTGATGATTCAGGGCGGCGCTCTGGTCAACAAGGACATCCCGCCCTACTGCATGGCGGCACGCTACCCCATCGCTTATGAGGGTGTGAACAAGGTGGGCCTGCATCGTCGCGGCTACACCAGCGAACAGATTGATGCCATCGCCGACGTCTATCGCGCCATCTACGACTCGGGACTGAACGTCACCCAGTCGCTTGAGGAGGCTGCCAAGTTGCCCGCAAGCCCTGAGCGCGACGTGATCATCGACTTCGTGCGTGCTAGCAAGCGCGGCATCTTGCGCAAACCCTAGAGCTCGCTATCGCTCGCTGATTAGTGATTAGAGATTAGCGAGGCTAACGCACCGCTCGGCCTCACGCTAAGGCGCTAAGGCGCTAGGAGTTTTTTTAAAAACAAGAAATACGACAAAGACAAGAGGCATCCGCGTCCTGGACACGGATGCCTCTCTATCTCTAATCTCTAATCACAATCGCTAATCAGCGAGCGCAGCGAGCCCCTATTGGGCAGACTCGATGGCCTGGAGCTTGTCGGCCTCGCCTAGCTTGTAGTAGATGTCGCGCAGGGCGTTGACCAGTTCGGGATTGTGGGGGTTCAGGGCGTAGGACTTCTCGAGATAGGGCAATGCCTCGCGGTAGATGGGGTTGACCAGGTCGGCCAGGCGCTTGCCGTAGAGGGGGCTGTTCTGGCGCGTCTCCATCGCCTTGTTATAGAAGTAGCGCCCCACGTTGAACAGTCCGCTGGCATTGCTGTCGTTGAGCTCGACACAGCGCATGTAATAGGGGAACGCCTCGAAGATATCGTCGCGGCTCTCGACCACCAGGCCCTTGAGGTTCCACAACTCGTCATCGTCGGCGCCGGCTTCCATCGCCTCGTCGATGAGGTCGTTGGCACCGGAATAGTCTTCACGGGCGATAAAGTCGTTGATCAAGATGCGGATGTACTGCGGGTCACTGGTCCCGAACTTGAGGAAGGCCTCCCACGCAAGCTTGACGACTTCCTCCTCGTTGCCCATGTCGTTGAGGCACACCAGGGCGTAGTCATAGACCTCCTTGTGATTGTAGCCCGTGTGGCGCGAGATGCTGAACAGGCGGACGGCATCGATGGTGTCAGCCTTCTGCCAGGCAGCGATGCCCTGATAGTAACGCACCTCGGCAATCAGGCTGTCGGGCTTGATCCATCGCGGGTCGTCGATGCGCGAGGCAAGGCGGCAGTAGTAGTCCCAAGCCTTGTAGGCCCCGTCCCAATCCTTGACGTTATAGAGTTCGCTGCCGGCGATGCGGTAGCTGTCGTGGTGGTCCACCAGTCGGTTGACGACCTCCTTGCTGTACTTGGTCTTCACCTTGGCACGCTTGGTCTTCTTGTCGATGACAGGCTCGCCCTTCTTGTCCAAGATGCGCACGGTATCGAGTTCCAGGGCCTTCATGCCGTAGTCGTAGGCATCGATCAGCGTGTGGCCCATGGCCTTGACGTCCACCTTCTTGCCCACGCGGCGGTTGTCCATATACTTGTCATACTGCTCCACCTTGATGCGGTTGGCAAGCGACCAGGTCTCGGCATTGCCCGCGGTCTCCTCATGGGTGAGTGCCGGCTTCAACTTGGCAAAGGCGCGGTTATAGCTGTCCACGGTCATCGTCAGGCCAGTGATGGCCTTTTTAGCCTCGTTCACCGCCAGATGCTGCCCTGTCGCATTCAGGCTCAACAGCACTGCAAAACAACATATAATGATAATCTTCTTCACAATCTTTTTCTCCCTATTTTGAAATCGGCTGCAAAATTACATCTTTTTTTTCAATAATGCTGTTTACCTTTTCCTTCATTTCGACATTAACAGACAGATACCGTGCTGAGCCGCGGTTCTGCTGCCCACAAGCAGTAATGACGACGAGTATAAGCCCGATGCTTATATATATAAAAGTGTTTTATGTTTAATTATTAATTTAATTGTTTTATTATGAAGAAGTTAGTTTATATTTTCATGGCTATTTTCGCCATCGGCTTTGCCTCATGTGACAAGACCGCAAGCAACAACCAGGACAAGACGCAAGAGACGACCGTCGTAGTCACCGACTCGACCCAGGCCGCTCCCGCCAGCGAAGATCAAGGCGCAGTCACCAGCGAGACAGAAGCTCCGGCCGAGAACGCCGAAGCCCCGGCGCCCGAGGAGAAGAAGTAGCGTGACAACGCGATTGATCAAGTAATCCATAACACACGCCAGCCAGTGCATGGCCGCGCGAACGAGGATGCCACATCCGCCGTCGCCCCCGTACACCGGCTTTTTTCTATCTGGTGAGCACCAAATATAATTCAACAGTAGCGTCAACGCCCCCGAAAGTGTCGATGTGACTTTCGGGGGCGTTTTTTAGGGTTACGACTTTGGGAGTCGGTCGGATTACTGGAAGGCGTTCTCGCTGAGGCCCTTGCCGCCGATGGCGAGGTCCTTCATGTATTCGGGAACAGGCTTGCCCAGGTACTTGTCCACATACAGCTTGGCCAGGTACTGACCGAGCATGAAGCCGTGGCCACGCAGACCGGTCAACAGACCGACCTCGGGATCGATGATGTAACGCGGCTCGATGTAGTAGCCGGCCCAGACGGCGTGGAAGCCGACGGATGCCAGGTTGGGAATCCACTGGGCGAACATCTCGCTGACGATCTTGAGGAAGGCCTGACTGTTGTACTTCAGGTTCTGGCGTGCCTCATAGGCGTCGCAGTCGGGTGAAGCGCAGCCGATGATCTGACCGGTGTGCAGGAACTGCTGACCGTAAACGGCGTTGAAGCCCTTGTAGTGACGACGGTCGATGATCATGTCGAGCGAGTCGCCGTTAACGCCCATGTTGGGCAGTCGGCGGGTGATGAATGCCTGGTGCTTCACGGGATAGAGCTGAGTGTCGATACCGAGCATGTCGGCAAACTTCTCGGAGCCCCAACCCATGGCATTGACAAAGTGGTCGCAGGTGTATTCCACGTAGTGCTTGTCGTGACGACGCACGAGCACGCGGTACTTGTCACCGACACGCTGTACGCTCAGAACCTCGCAGTCCTCGAGAACCTCGCCGCCATGCTGCTTGCCCACGTTGCGCACATAGTCGATGGTGCGGCCCGGGGTAGCCTGCCAGCAGTTCTCCGAAATCAGCGCGTGGCTATAGATGTTGTCGTTGGGATTCCAGTAAGGCGAGATGACCTTAGTGAAGTCCTTGCGGTCAATCATGTAGGCCTCGCTCCAGGCGCGAGAAGCGTCAAGAGAGCGGTAGGTGGCGTCGTCGTGCACGAGGTTGACATAGCGGGTCATCTTCAGGTCGATGTTGCAGTGCTGCTGGTCGTCGCGGAAGATTTCCAGGTTGTGCATAGCGATGTCGCTGATGTCGGGGTTGGAGAACGCGGGACGTCCGCCGCCGATGCAGCGCCACGTCGAGCCGCGGTCATAGTTCACAAGGATGACGCGCTTGCCGGCCTCAGCAAAGTAGCGGAAGGCAGCACTACCGGCCATACCGCCGCCAGCGACGATGATCTCGGTCTCGGCCTTCTCGATGACGGAGCCGTGCTCAAAGACGAAGGTCTCCTTGGTCTCACCACTATATACATCACCCAGGGTAACCTGGTTGGCCAGCGGGGCACGCGGGGTGCTGTCGCCGGTCACCTCGATGCCGTGGGCACGCAGGATCTGCTTGGCGCGCGACACGCAGCGCTTGCCGCGGCAGGGCCCCATACCCATGCGGGTGGTGTGCTTGAGCTCGTCCACTGAGATATACTTGCGGTCGCCGATGACAGCGAGCAGGGTCTTCACGTCCACATCCTCGCAGTGGCAAACAAACGACTTGCCCTCCTCGGAGTCGGTGAGGGGACGCAGGTTCAGAGGCTCGGGATAGCGCTCCTTGAGGATGAAGCCCTTCACCTGGTTGAGGTCCTCGACCTGGGTGGCCTGTACGCGGGCGACATTGGTCTTGTTGTCCTTCTTGAGCACCTTCTCGATCGTGCCCTCGCCCACCTTGGCGCCGTTGTCATCAACGAGGAATACCTCCTTGCCCTCTTCTACCTCATACTCTACCGGCAGGAAGACGATGTTCTTGCGCTTGTCGTAGCCGAAGATGGCCAGACCGGGACAGTGGTTCACACACTGCATACAGCCGATACACTTGTCGTAGTCGACCATCGGAACCGACGACGTGGTCGGCTTGGTGATGGCTCCCTGCGGACAAGCAAAAGTACAGGGGTTGCAGGCGAAGCCATAGAGGCAGTTGATCTGCACATAAGGCTTAGCGGCCATGCGCTCCTCATCGGGAACGCGCGGTGCGTCGAGCAGACGCACGGGGCGCTGCTGCGAGTCGATATACTGGCGGGAAACTTCCAGGTAATCCTCATAGGGGAAACGGAGGCCCAGCTCCTGAGCCACCTCATAGGCCACCTGCCTGCCACGGAGCACGGCACTGGTGCCCTCGCCGATACGGACGGCATCGCCAGCGCCATAGACGTTGCGACCGAATACCGAGCGGCCCTTCACGAGCAGCTGGTTGTCGGGAATCAGGCCCGTGCAGATGTTGATAATGTCGATGTCGTCGATCACCTGTTCGGTGCCGGGAATAGGCTGGAAATTCTTGCACTCGGCAATCACGGCTCCCGTTACGCCGGTGTAGTCCTCATTGGGGATGGCGCGCAGCAGCACGTGCGAGGTCATGATGGGGATACCCAGACGACGCACGCGGTTGGCCTGGACGGGGAAACCGCCCTCGTGGTCCATACCCTCGATGATGGCCTTGATGGTAGCACCGGCCTGCATGGCCTGGTAGCTGGTGAGGTAGCCGATGTTGCCGGCACCCACGGTGAGGACACGCTTGCCCAGCAGGGTGTGCTCCTGGTTCATCATCTTCTGGAATACAGCAGCGGTGTAAACGCCCGGCACGTCATCGTTCTCGAACACGGGCATGAAGGGCACGGCACCGGTGGCCACCACGAGGTGGTCGGCGTCGATATAGCTCACCTCCTGGGTGACGATATTCTTCAGGGCGATGCGGCGACCTTCGAGCAGGTCCCACACGGTGTTGTTGAGCAATATGCCATCATGGTTGTCGCCGGCGAGCGTCTTGGCGATGTCAAAGCCACGCATGCCGCCGAACTTCTGCTCCTTCTCGAAGAAGAAGAACTGGTGGGTCTGCATGTTGAACTGTCCGCCCTCGGTAGCATTGTTGTCCACCACGATGTTGGGGATGCCCAACGCGGTGAGCTGCTCGCGGCATGCCAGTCCGGCAGGGCCGCCACCGATGATGGCTACCGTGGTCTTGTAGATCTTGGTTTCGCTGGCATCACGAGCCTTGCCCTCGGGCATGTAGTCCTTGGGGATCTCGCGCACTTCTTTCACGCCGTCGATGCTGGTGATGCAGATGCGGCGCACCTGACCGTCGACGAGCATCTCGCAGGCACCGCACTTGCCGATGCCGCACTCCAGGCTACGGTTGCGTCCGGTGGTGCTGTGGCTGTGTACGATGAGACCTGCCTGATGAAGGGCGGCAGCTATGGTCTTGCCTTTCTGTCCGCGTACGGTTCTCCCTTCAAACAGGAACTCCACGTATTCTTCTTTTGGAAGGTCAATAATAGGATGATTTTCAATTTTATACATGATGACTGATTTAATGGTGATAGTTTCTAATTCAGTTATTTAGCCCCCGAGGACGGGAGATAGTTGTTCTAGTGATTACATAAAAATCGCAGCACACCAATTAATATAAACATCCAGGACCTCAAAGAAGAAGCCCCAAGATCAAGTTCTGCCAGAGATTTCACCTAATTCAGTGCTGCAAACAGAACCAAACAAAAGCTCTAACAACACGGCAAATTTACATATATTTCCTGATTTACACACTTGTGAATAAAAAAAAGGTGAAAAAAAATACCTGAATGCTCTCCAAGGGCCTGACGGAGACGCCCCATGAACAAGCCGTCACTACTGGAATCGGGTGGATGGAGAGGGATTTTCTTGAAAAAAAATCGGGGGGGGAATGTTAAAATATTGTTAATTATTTGATAATCTGCTGGATGGCAGATGATTGCGGGTTTTCTGGTGGTGCGCGTTGGCAACGCGCAATACGGGACGGCCGGGCGCTGGGGCGGGTTCTCGTGGTGGTGCGCGTTGGCAACGCGCAATACGGGACGGCACGGGCGCCGGGGCGTTTTTCTTGTGGTAAAGATATGGGATTGGGGAGGGGGTGTCAAGGGTAAAAAGATTTGATTTTAGGGGGGCGGGACGGGGATGACGGAGGGAGTGGGCATTTATCATGTGGGATCAACGCCCCCCGGCGCCCTTCGATCTATCAACGCCCTCGGCAACCTCTGATCTATCAACGCCCCCCTACCCCCTCTAATCTTAGAGGGGGAGTTGAGGATGCGCTCATTTACAATGGATTGGGATTTATTGGCCTGTGGCTTGGCGGTATTCGAGCAGTTTGTTTTGGTAATCGGCGAAGGCGTCGGTGCGCTTGTCGCAAGATTGCTGATAGAGCAACTGCGCTTCAAGAAGGTCGCTCATCTTGGACATGCCGGCATTGTAGTAATCGCGGTTCAGGCGCAGGTTTTCCTCGGCCTGTTCGATGCTTCGCTGGGCCAGCAGCAGTTGTTGATAGGATTCCTCCACACTGTTCCACGCGCTCTGCATCCTGATTTTCAACAACTCGGCATTGTCGGCGAGTTGCTCCTGTGCCTTCTGCTGCTCGAGTTTCTTGCGCTTGATGGCGTGAGAGCCCCCCCACCAGTCAGAGATGGGCACGCTGACGGTGGCAAACACCATTGCAAAGGAGTGATTCTTTTCCAACAGGTTATGATAATTAAGACCAGCCCCCACGGCAAGGGACGGGAGATTCTGACCGATCGCGATTTTCTTCTGGAGGGCGGCAGCCTCAACCTGTTTTCCCAGCAACCGGTATTCGGCAGTCCCCAACAAGGCCTGTTGATGGTCTTGCTTTGAACTCATGGGAGGGACGGCATCTGCCTGATATGAGATGACGAACGACGTGTCGCTAAGGCCGCAGTACTGGGAGATCAACATGCGCATCAGTGACAGGCCGTTGCGAATCTTGAGTTTCTGGCTCGCGATGTCATTCTGCCGCAGTTGCACTTGCAGCAGGTCGTTGCGCATAGCGACACCCGCCCGGACGGCGACATCCACATCTTTATAAATGTCGTTGAGCAGCGCCTCGGCCGCCTCGACAGTATTCATCTTCTCCTGCAGGGAGGCGAGTTGCCAAAAATACTGCTCGGCTGTCTTCTCCACCTCGTTTTCCGAGAGCTGCATCTGCAGCCGGCTGACATCCTCGCCCACCCTGGCCAGCTTGTTGCCATTGATAATCTGACCGCCGGCAAAAACGGGCTGCACGGCCTGCACGCCAGCGATGGTTCCATTTTTCATCATCGAGATGTTGACAGGTTCAGCGAGGGCAGCAAGGGCGTCGGGCGGCAAAAACTGAGTCAGAGGCGCCAGTGAAGTGCCCAACTCGGGAGGCATCATCTCGGAGAGGTTGAAGGAGGTCTGGGCCATGCCTTTATTGGCATTGAACCACAATCCCGTACCGCTGACGTTGGGGAAATACTTGGTAAAAGCCTCCTTTCGCTGCTGGCTGGCAGCCTGCATGTCGTATTGTGCAGAACGGATGGCGAAGTTGTTGTGCAGGGCAGAATCCTTCAGCTGTTCCAGCGTGTAGGTTTGGGCCGAAGCAAAGCCACAGCACAGGGAACAAAGCACAAGCGCAAATATCTTTTTCATCATCATATTCGAGTATGTAATAGCATGTTAAATCACTTCAGGCTTACTTTCCAATAAATCACGGGCAGCATAGTCACCACCATGATGAGCGAACCGATACCGCCGGCAAAGATGGTGACCCCCACAGGCATCCAGAACGAACTCTGCGCGATAATCATCGGCACCACACCGACGGCAGTGGTGGCCGTCGTGAGGAAGATGGGCACCATGCGCCGCATGCCGGCATCATAGGCGGCCATCTTCACGGCGTTGTTATAGCCCTCGCGGTCAACGGTCCAATCCCCATGCTCTGCCACATATTTCTTAATCAGGTCGATGGCATGCTCGAAAATCAGGATCTCGTTGCGCATAATCATACCCATCAACGTGATCAGTCCAAAGATGGAAGTGAGTCCCAAGGAACGGTTCATCAGTCCCAACCCAATCAGCGCACCCGGAATCATGAGCGCCAGGGCTACCATGCAGACCGTCGTGATGCCATACTTCTTGAAGTTGAACAGCAGGAAGAAGAACACGATGATCAAGGCGATGACGATGCCGCCGAAGATCTGTGGCAAGGCCTCGTCGCCATACTCAATCTCGCCGCCCACCTCGGAGCGCACGCCCTGAGGAATCTCAATCTCATGCTGCATGATGCGGGCTATCTCCTTCTCGACGGGAGCCGTATAAGCACCCTGCACGAAATGCCCTGTCACCGTGATGCAGCGCTCGCCGCCACGGTGGATGATGCGGCTCTCGCTCCACATGGGTGACACTTTAGCAATCTGTCGCAGGGGGACGGTGCTGTTGGTATTGTTGAGTCCCGACGACACAATCGACATCGGAGAAGCGATACCCAGGTTGGCAACGTCCGAGAAGGTGATGTCTGCATCATCTTTCACGACAATGGGCAACTCATAATTGCCTTCCCACACCTGACCCACTCGCAGGTCGCTCGAGGTAGCACTCAGTGCCAGCTGAGCCGTGGAGCGCGTCACACCCAACTGCGCCGAGGTGACAGGATCTAGTTCAACGTTGATGATGGGTTGAGGCTGAAAATGATCGGTATGCACCCATTCCACCTCCGGCATCTGGCGCATGCGCTCCATCAGCCGCTCGGCCACGACATGGAGGGAATCCAGATTGTCGCCATAGAAACGATATTCCAGCTCGGTGACTTCCAGATAGTCCAGCCGCTTGAACTTCACGTAGGCATTAGGGAAAGCCTCGCCCAACTGAGGCTGATACTTAGCCAAAAGGTCGAGCGTAGCCTTGTCAGATTGTGTATTCACAATCAATTGAGCATAGTTTTTCCCTGCCATCTGCGGTGCATAGGCATCCATGAAACGCGGCGAGGAACAGCCGATGAAACTGGTGATGCCCGTGACGCGGTCGTCCCCGGCCAGGACATGGCGGACAGAATCGGCCAGCACGGTGGTCTCGGCCAGGCTCTTGCCGTCGGGCAGGAAGATTTCCACCGCAAACTGGTCGCGGTCGGCATAGGGGAACAGGCGTATCTTCAACGTCGGGATGATGACCGTGGACAGCAGAATGACGGCGATGCCGCCAAAGATGGTCACCCACGGCCTGCGGAAGGTGAACTCGAGCACCCGATCATAGGTCTTCTGCACCCATTTGGTGATGGCATTCCCGTCGGTTTTCACGTTCTCAGGTTTGATCAACCCGACTTCCAGGAAAGGAATCACCGTCACAGCCAGGAAAAGCGATACCATCAGGTTGATGGTGACTGTAATGGGGAAATCCTTCAGGCAATCGTGGAAGATGCCCTTCATGGTGATCAGGAAAGGATAGAAGATGGCACAGATGCAAATGGTGGCCAGCATCATGGGCATGAAATACTGCCGGGCAGACTCTATCGCCGCCCGCTTAGGCTCATGCCCCTTCCCCAGATATTCCAGATAGCCGTCAATCACCACAATGGAGTTATCGACCACCATACCCAGCACCACAATCAGCGCCGCCAGCGTCACGATGTTCAGTTCGATGCCCAACATGTACATGAAAGCCACCGAGACGAAGGTGCTCAATGGGATGGTGATGGAAGCCACGATGGCTGAGCGCAGCGGGAAGAGCACCATCATCACCAGGATGATGACGAGCATCGCTATCAGCAGGTCGCGCAGGAAGTCGGTGACACTGATATTCACCACCTTGGGCTTATCGGCGATGCGTGTGACCTTCACGTCGTCAGGCAGTTCGTTAGCACGGAAATCATCGAGCACCTTGTCCACCTCACGGCCATACTGCACCACATTGTTGCCGGGATTCATCTCCATCGACAGCAGCACACAGGGGTGGCCGTCCTGCTCGATGCGGCTCGACATCGGCTCGTATTCCCTGACCACGCGGGCCACATCCCTCACACGGGCCACCTTGCCCGTGAGGGGGTCTGAGACGATAATCTGATTGGCAATCTCTTCCTCGCTATTGTTCAGGGCCGCCACGTGGATAGGTATCTGCTGGTCGTCGTCATCGATGCCGCCGCTCATCGTGGTGATGCCCTGGGCCTGCAGGCGTGAAAAGAGCGTTTGCTGGCCGATTCCATAGGCCTGAAGTCGCTGACGGTCGACATAGAGCGAGATCTGCTCCTTCTGTTCGCCAAACAATTTCACGTTGGCCACCGAAGGGATCCGGCGCAGGCGGTCGCTCAGTTCGTCACTGTATTCTTTCAACTCGCGATAGCTGCGCTGGTCGCTCTCAATCGCGATGAGCAGTGCCGAGGTGTTGCCGAAGTCATCGTTCACCACAACGGCCAAGACGCCGGAGGGCAGCTGTGACTTGAAGCCGTTCAGGCCATGCTTGATCTTGCTCCACACCTCATCCTTGTTGTTCACGTCATCGTTGAGTTTCACCATCACGATGCACATGCCATTCTGTGAAGTCGTGGTGGTCTTCACACGATTGACCTCGCCATAGGTAAAGAGGTAGCGCTCCAGCGGACGGGCCACCTGCTGCTCCACCTCCTCGGTCGTCGCGCCGGGATAGACCGCCACGACCACCCCCTGACGGATAATGGCATGGGGGAACTCATCCTTGGGCATGTCATACATGCCAAAGATGCCCAGCACGAAGAAGATGCCGATGATGAGCAGCGTTATCGAGTAATGTTCCAATGGCCACTGCAGCCATTTCATCTTGCGTCCCATGCTACTAATACACTACTTTGGTTCCTTCACTCAGCTTCTGGTAACCCTCGGTCACGATGCGCTGGCCTATGCTCAGTCCATCAACAACCGTCACATAGTTGCCCTGCGTCTCCCCTATCGTCACCCGAGTGCGATGGGCGGCATTGTTATTGTCCACGGTCCAGACGAACAGCGTGCCGTCAGATTTCTTCTGCACCGATGTCACGGGAATCGACTTGCTGCCAAGACCCTGAGACCCCGATGAGTTGAAACGGACGTTTGCCACCATGCCGGGCAGCAGTTTGAGGTCGCGATTCACGACATTGATCCTGATGTCATAGGTGTGTGTCAGGGCATCGGCCTGCACACCCTTCTCTATCCTGCCTCCCCGATAATTGCGCCCGATGGCATCCACCTGGATGGAGGTTGCCGTGCCGGCATTGATGCTGCCAATCTCGGTCTCGGGCACCGCCACCTTCACCTTCACGGTCGAGATGTCGAGTATGTTCACCACTGCCTGTGAGGGCAATGCTGTCTCTCCTGCCACCAACTGCTTCTTGCCGATGACGCCACTGACGGGGGCATAGAGGCGGGTGTCGGCCAGCCCCTTGCGGGCAATCTTCTCGGCTGCGGTGGCCGAGGTCACACCCGAGCGGGCTGTATTGAGGGCAGATGTGGCCTGAGCGAGACGGGTCTCAGCCTCGATCCATTTCACCTCGGGCAGGGAGCCATTGTCATGCAGCAATTTCAAGCGGTCGTAGGCATCCTTGGCTTGGTTGTAGGTGGCTTCGGCCTGCTTGACCATGTCCTTGGCCTGGTTGACCGATGCACGCGCTATTTCCACGCTGTTGCTCGATGTGGTCGGGTCCATCTCGGCCAACAACTGGCCACGACCCACAATCTGGCCCTCCTTGACCAGAATCCGCTTCACCACGCCCATGCTGGTGAAGCTCACCGCAGTCGCCTCACGCTCCTCGACAATACCGACATAAGTCTGGGCATCGTCTGCCATGCCCGGCGACACGACCTGGGTTTCCACCCTTATAGGAGCCTTCTGCTCCACCTTCTTATTCTCGCTGCAGCTGATTACAGCCAACACACCTACTAAAAGCAGGAAAACATATTTTTTCATAAGCATTGTTCACTTTTCTGTTGCAAAAGTAAGTATTTTCTTAAGAATAGACTATCAATCCGGTATTACAATTTAGAGTATCTCTGTTGTTTCGGCGGGAAATGGCGAAAAATGTCAATCGTTGGGAAATTATATGTAACTTTGCGGTCGATATTTGTGACATTTAGTCAATAAAACCATGTTCGCTTTTAAACCATAAAACCAATTTATGTCGTTTATAAAAAAATTATCATTATTCGTGGCTGTCGCTATCGCGACGTGTTCCATGTGGGCTGCACCTGTGGACCCGGCCGCGGCGGCAAAGCTGGCAGGGGACTTCCTGAGCCATGGCCGTCAGGCCGGAAAACTGATGAATCCCAACGGCTCAAAGCTGGAGTTGAAGAAGGCAGAGCCCAGCCGAGTCACGGGCGCTGGCGCCGTGTATTACATCTACACGACGGAGGACTCCTATGTGGTCGTTGCCGGTGACGACCGCGCCGAGCAGATTCTTGCCTACGGTGACTATGCGCTCGACATCAAGAACCTGCCTCCAGGCATGATGGACATGCTGGCCCAGTACAAAGACGAGATTGAGTACTTGCAGAAGAATCCCAGCCTCATGGTGGGCCCCATCGTCGGCCCGCGCAACACGCCGTCGCTCAGATCCGCATCAGTCGGCCCGCTGCTGACCTGCAACTGGGACCAGAATGCACCGTTCTGGAACGAGTGCAACTTCGGCGGCTACCAGTGCTATACCGGCTGCCCTGCCACGTCGGCAGCGATGGTGTTCTATTATTGGAAGTACCCCAACGGCCCGGTGCCAGCCCTGCCCGGCTACGAGTCCCAAATCTATTACTCCGGCTGGGGTTCCATCGACTATAACCATGAGCCCATGCCTTCATTGACCTTTGACTGGGACAATATGATCGATGACTATACCGGCAGCTACACCGATGAGCAAGGAGCTGCGGTGGCAGCACTGATGCACTATATCGGCCATGCCGAGCACATGGTCTATGGCACCAATTCTTCGGGGGGCAGTGGCCTGAGTGTGGACAGCATGGGCAACATCCGTGACGCCTTCCTGCTCTGCGGTTATGACCCCGAAACGACCCGCCTCGTCAAGAAGACCAGCGCCTATCAGGGCGGTACAACGCTCTACAGCGACGTCGAGTGGGCCGAAACCCTCCAGGAGGAATTGTTTGCCGGGCGGCCCGTCGTTTTCTGTGCTGTTTCGGCCAGTGGCGGCGGCCATGCATTCAACGTCGATGGCTATGACAGCGATATCAACAAGTATCACGTCAACTTCGGTTGGAGCGGCATCGATAATGACTGGTTAGCGCTGAATGCCTTCAAGGGCCAGGGCTCGACCTATAATGTCTATCAACAGATGATCATCGGCATCCAACCGCCCGTCCAGGGTCCGGCTATCAAGGTAAACCCCGCCAAACTCAGCATGGAAGCCGTTGTTGACCAGAACGCTACGGCCGCGGTGGTCGTGAGGGGCCAGGAACTCAACAGCGCTATCGCCGTGACGCTTGATGACGAGAGCGGCTACTTCTCCCTCGACGACAACAGTGTCGCACCTGAAGAGCAGGCCGAAGGCAAAGCCATCACCGTGACCTATGCCCCCGAGGCCGTCGGCACCCACACTGCGACCCTCACGCTGACCAATGCCGATGCTGAAACCAAGGTGGTCTACATATCCGGCGTTGCGACCCTTGACACCCGCGTGCCCGTGATGCTTCCCCCCGATGAGACCTATATCAACACGACGCAATTCCGCGCCGACTGGACTGACGAGACGGCGGACAAATATGTGGACAGCTATACCCTGCTTGTGAGCATTAAGCCCGCCGCTACACTCCTTTCCGATGAGGACTTCAGTGACCTGCCCTCAACCGGCAACAACGTTGCTTCAGACCCCACGCCCTATTTGCCCGAAGGGTGGACCTTTGAAGGGTCAGAGCTGTGGTTGGACGGCGCCTGCCTGTCACTGGGCACCAATAGCCATCTGGTGACTCGGCCGTTTGACTTGAAGGGCTACGATAAAGCATCAATCATCGTCAGGGCCAAGAATGACAACGTCTATGCCAGCAGTGCCACACTAGCGGTAGAGACAAGTATGGATCGCCTGACCACAAAGACCTGGGGCGAGTATCTCGACTACGTCTTCGTCATGGATTGTGACGAGCACGAGCAGTTCAGGATCGGCAGCGACCTGTACTACTGCGACATCGAGTCTATCAAAATTTATGCCGGCGAATATGAGGATCCCGACCTGCGTGATATAGCCGAGGAGGGTGACAGCATTTCGCGACTGATCACAGGCATCACCGACAAGTCCTACATGGTCAGCGACCTCGAGCCAGGCCTCACTTACTATTATAAGGTGAAGGCCCTCTATACCGATGGCACCGAGAGCGAGTGGAGTAATTTCGAGTGTGTGACCTTGCTGGCGGACACTCCTGCAAATGAACGGGGCGACGTGAACGGCGACCGCGACGTGAACATCAGCGACGTCACTGCCCTGATCAACTACCTGCTGACCAAAGACGCATCAAACATCAACCCCGATGCCGCCAACTGCAATCATGACGGCGAAATCAACATCGCTGACGTCACCGCCCTGACCAATTACCTGCTCAGCGGCAACTGGAGCAATTAAATCTACGACAACGTCAAGTCAAATCAAATCCCTCACGCTCGAGACGGGCATGAGGGATTTGTCATAGATTTGCAGGAGAATTAATTCGGCCAGGCATGTCTCAGCAGATAGTCGATCAGGTCGCTCACGTCGGTGATGTTCACTTGGCCATCGTCGTTCACATCACCCTTGACACCCACGGGCAGGAGAGTCACCGTACAAGAAGTGCTCAGATTACTGCCATCGGCGGTTATGGCTGTGATGGTGGCGGTGCCCACGCTGTGTGTTGTTACCAAGCCGTTACTGTCAACGGTGGCGACACTCGGATTATTCGATGCCCAAATCACGGTTTTGATATCACATCCCTCGGGCAGAATAGTCGCTGTCAGTTGCAGGGTCGAGCCCTCATTTAAACCCGCGGTCGTCACATTCAACTGTATGGACTCAGCTTGCACTTGCAAAACTGTTACATCGCAAGAAGTGCTCAAGTAAGTGCCGTCGGTCGTTGTTGCGGTAATAACGGCATGACCGGCTGCCACGGCGCTGACCAAGCCACTCTGACTTACCGTGGCCACGCTCTCATCGCTGGACGTCCACGTCAATTCCTGGCTGGCATCGGCTGGCAGAACGGTGGCTGTCAATTGCTGGCTTTCGTTGCCATGCAGTGTGAGCGACGTCTTGTCAAGCGAGATCTGCTCGGCGAGTATCAGGTTCTGATAATGGCGGAAACGGCCCCAGTTCTCGTCATTCATGTATGCCTGCATGGAAGCTTCAGGGACACACAAGGTAGCATATTTATAGGCTTGGTCACTGAAACTGTAATAGGCATACATCGCCGGAGGCTCGGGTGCCAGACATGTTACTTTCCTCAACACTGAGCAACCTTCGAAAGCCTTGTTTGCCAGATATCTCACTGATGAACCGATCACCACGTCAGTCAACTGATAGCAATACTGGAAACAATACTCTTCAATAACGCGAACAGAATCACCTATCACTACCGATTTCAGGCTAGTACACGAGTTGAAAGCGCATGGGTACAAGGTGACGACAGAATTGGGAATAACGACACGCTGCAATCTCTCGCAACTATTGAAAGCGTGAGAGCTAATGCTGTCAATCGAATTGGGAATCTCGATGCTAGTCAGATTATAGCAAAAGCAGAAAGCTTTATAACCAATGGCCGTAACGGGATACTCCACACCATTGTGGACTACGGTCTTGGGAATTACAACGTCGCCACTGTAGCTGCCCACATTTTCAACCTCAAAGGTCACCGCAGCTTCATTGCCGTTCACATTATAGAATAAGCCGCCTTCCTTAAAGTCGTAGGCCGACATGCTGGCTGGCAGCATTGCCGCCATTGCCACGAATAACATTAAAACCTTTTTCATCTTTTCATTAATTATTGGTTACTATTTGATTTATTGGTTAATATTTGATTCATTTTAATCTATGCGTGTATGATTGGTATCATTCAACGGTTTCGGATGGCTACAGAATTATCACATCGCAAAATTACAGTTTTGCTTCTTTACCGCCAAAATTATTATGGAAAAATCGGTATTGACTTCAACATCAATTCGAATTGCGCGCTATCAGACTGACAATATATAATACGCATTGGTACACGGAACAGGTTCAACTAATTCCTCAAGATCATATCGATAATGGCATTGACATCAGCGATGTTGACCTCACCGTCACTATTTACATCGCCTTCGAGGTACTCACCGTCGCCGGCCCAAAAATATTGCTCGCCGTCGGAAAGCTCGTTCTTATCCAAGTTAATTTTGAATGTTGTTTGTTATTCAGAACCTATTGATATCTTCTTAATCGGTCATCTATGCCGCTAACGACCAATTCCAGGTATGACGAAATGTTGCTTTGCCCTAAATAACTCACCAAAAACCAAGAATCAGTTTCTTAGTACTTTTTATATATTATTGATTTTCAGTGTGTTAATTGAAAATATTAAATAATAATTGTGAACCCGTGGGGAGTCGAACCCCAATCGAAGGAACCGGAATCCTTTATTCTATCCATTGAACTACGGGTCCAGGTGGTGGCTTCCCGTGGAGAGGGGGGATGTGTTTTTGTGGGAAACGCGGGTGCAAAATTACGGCATTTTTTGTAACTTTGCAACTGTGAAGATTAAAAATCATTGTTATGACAGTACGTATCGAGCCGTCGTGGCAGCGCGCCCTTGCCAGTGAATGGGATGCGCCTTATTTCAAGGAGTTGACTGATTTTGTTCGTCAGCAGTACAGCACTCGCCGGGTGTTTCCGCCTGGGAGACAGATTTTTGCGGCGTTTGACGCTGCTCCGTTTGATGCGGTGAAGGTGGTGATTCTGGGTCAGGATCCTTATCATGGCGTGGGCCAGGCGAATGGGTTGTGCTTCAGTGTGAACGAGGGTGTTCAGATGCCGCCGTCGCTGGTGAACATTTTCAAGGAGGTGCATGATGATGTTGGGGCTCCGATGCCTGTGAGCGGTGACTTGTCGCGGTGGGCGCGCCAGGGTGTGCTGCTGCTGAACGCGACGTTGACTGTCGAGGCTCACCAGCCGCTGTCTCACCAGGGCAAGGGTTGGGAGTTGTTCACTGACCATGTGATTGCCCGGCTTGCGAGTGAGCGTGAGCATCTGGTGTTCATGCTGTGGGGGTCTCATGCGAAGCGGAAGGGGGCGTTTATCGACCGGGGGCGCCATCTGGTGCTCACGGCGGCCCATCCGTCTCCGCTGTCGGCCAACCGGGGGGGCTTTTTCGGATGCCATCATTTCTCTCGGGCCAATGACTACTTGGTGCAGCATGGGATCGAGCCTATCGCATGGTAACGGCTTATCATTTTCAAAAAAAATCTTTTAAAAAGTTGCACATTTGCAGAAATGTGAGTATTTTTGCGGTTGATAATAACGCTTCACTAGGTTGTTTCTTTAGCGTAAGAACTATTAACTATCATTTATTCAATGACATAAACTTGTTTTTTATAATTCGTTTTTATTAATCGTTTAATTTATTCAGATCTATGAAGAAATTATTTGTACTTTTGATTGCAGCTGCTGTTGCCGTTGGCGCTTCTGCAGGTGTGAACAAGAAGGCGATCAACCCGAACGCCAAGTTTAGCCAGACTGAGGCTAAGGCTAAAGCCGCTGATCGCATGACCTTCAAGAAGGGTGATGTAATTCCTAGCACTCCTCTGCAGGCATTTGTTGAGAACGGTCGCATCAAGGCTAACCACGCCCTGAAGGATGGCGAAAACCTGTTCTGGGACTTCGAGGACGAGGCTCAGATGAACGACTGGGTAACCCTCGATGAGGATGGTGACGGCTACGGCTGGTACTATGCTACCGGTGAGGGCATCGTTGCTCACAGTGGTGTTAGTGTTCTCTCTTCAGAGAGCTACGTGAACTACGTTGGTGCTCTGTATCCCGACAACTGGCTGGTATCGCCCTGGGTTGAGCTGAACGGCTCGTTCTCATTCTGGGCTGCTGGTCAGGATCCCAGCTACGCAAATGAGGTTTTCGCTGTTTACATCTACACCGATGGCAACCCTGAGTGGGTTAAGATTTCTGACGACCTCGTTGCTACTGGCATCATGAAGCAGTACGTGTTTGACCTGAGCGAGTATGAGGGCCTGAGCGGTTCTATCGCTATCCGTCACTACAACGTTACTGACATGTTCCGTCTGAACGTCGATGACATCACCATCGGTGATGTTGAGATTGAGCCCGAGCCCGAGGCTCCCGAAATCATCTACGATGTTCCCGAGACCTGCGTGATCAAGGAGTACTATCGCAACAGCTCTACCATCTACAGCAGCATGTTCGGTATCGGCGGTGGCCAGACCAACGGCAAGTTCAATGTTGCCTTCGACACCAACGGTGATGTTTACGTTCAGAACCCCATGTGGTGGTATGACGGCAACAACGCTTGGGTAAAGGGTACCTATGACGAGCTCACCGGTATCATCAGCATCCCCACCGGCCAGTTCCTGAGCTGGAATGCAGACTATCAGTATGGTGTATGCCTTGGCATGGGTAGCTCCTATGTTACCGAAGAGTGGGATGAGGAGTACGAAGAGTACGCTTACATGCTGAACACCCTGTTCGACGAGCGCGCTACCGAGATCCAGATGCAGATTGTTGACGACAACATCTTCCTGCTGGGCACCGATGGTGACTTCAACGCTGAGTTCCCCGACAACTACAACGCTTATGGTCTCTACGCCTACTATAACGACGACCTGAGCTGGGCTGGTGCCATCGAGTTCGCTAACCCCGACGCTCCCTTCGGCTACATCGTTAACCTGGTTCCCGCCGTTCCCGCAAATCCCACCGCTGACGAGTGGTATGACTGTGGTGACGAGAGTGGCTTCAGCAGGTTCTACTTCACCCTGCCCACCACCGACGTTGATGGCAACATGCTCGATCCCGAGCACATCAGCTACAGCGTATACGTTGACAACGGCAATGGTCCCGAGCTGTTCACCTTCTCTGGCGATGCTTACACCTACGACCTCCAGCCGGATGAGGAGTACACCGAGATTGAGTACTGGCTGTACAGCAACGCTGTTGACTTCCGCGACTACTTCGTTTACATGTATCGCACCAACGCTGATGGCTTCGAGCCCCTGTTCACCGAGAACATCGGTATCCAGGCCTTCTACACCGTTGACGGTGTGAAGAACGCTTCTGACATCGTTTGGCTGTATGACACTCACGTAAACGTTAACGAGATCAACGCTGGCAAGACCGTTGCTAACGTACGCTACTTCAATGTAGCTGGTCAGGAGATGGCTCAGCCCGAGGGCATGACCATCAAGGTTACCACCTACACTGATGGTACCACCAGCGCCGTTAAGGTTGTGAAGTAAGCTATTAGCTTTCAGCCATTAGCTATTAGCCATCAGGTGATATAGCTAATTGAGACACGGTAGAGACGCAAGATTTTGCGTCTCTACTTTTTATTTGTCATCCCGATATCTTGTAGAGACGCAAAATTTTGCGTCTTCAACCGTTAGAAGAAACAATCATCTTGTCAAGAGACGCAAGATTTTGCGTCTCTACTTTTTTAGTGCCGAATTCAGTAAAAATTGCAGCGGTTTTTTGGTAATCTGAAATAATGTTGTATTTTTGGACGCATCAACATTAATTACTATCATTATTAATTATCATTTTTTTTATTTCATTATTTATCAACCAACTCTAATACATGTTTATTATGAAGAAGTTATCTGTATTACTCATTGCTGCCGTTGTGGCTATCAGCGCATCGGCAGGCGTTACCTTCAAGGCTTCACACGACGTGAAGAGCCGTGGAATCATGAAGGCAGAAAAGATGGCACCGTCGCCCAAGATGCTGAAGGACCAGCCCGGCCGCGTCATCACCGAGCGGCCCGAAGGCGAGTTCCGCAGCTACATGCGCACGGGCCAGGGCCTCTATCCCGCAGGCAACAACATCTACAGTGGCGAACAATTGAGCGACCGCGTGGACATCGTGTTTGCCGAGGGCGGTAAGGTGTATCTCAAGAACATCCTGTACAACACTTGTGCGACATGGGGCAGCTATTGGGTAGAGGGCCAGCTCAACGACGACGGGACCGAAATCATCGTCCCCATGGGGCAATCGCTCTATTTCAGCAACCTCTACCAGGCCGACATCCTGCTGGCATGGGGAACGACAGTGATCGCCAATGATGAGGCTGGCAACCCCTACATCGACTTCATCATCGACGAGCGCACGACCGAGGTGACTTACACGATCGACGGCGAGACTATCCATGGTCCCGAGGGCGTCGCCCCCGTCGATGACGGCACCAACCCGTACTGGGACTTTGAGGCCACGGGCCTGGGCAGCTATTGGACCGACGACATGAGCTTTGCCGGTGCCCTGGAGTGGGAGACCGTATTGACCGAGACCGAGCCTTATACCCCTCCCACGGTCATCACCGAGCAGCCTGAGGGCGACCTCTACACCCTGAGCCGCAACTCGGGCTTCATTGTTCCCATAGAGGGCGAAATCTACAATGGCAGGACCGAGGGCGACCTCAACTTCGTGCTCAATGCCGAGACGGGCAAGGCCTACATCCAGAATCCCCTGTGGTGGCACGACTACGGCTACTGGGTAGAGGGCGACTATGACGCCGAGTCAGGCCTCATCACCATCCCCGCGGGCCAGTATATCTACTATAACGAGGACATGGAGTATGGCATCCAGCTCATGTGGGGCAGCACCTTTGCCTACCAGAACGACAACGGCGGCTATAGCCTGGACTTCCAGGTCGACTATGACACCGAGGAAATCTACTTCTGGTTCTACGAGAACAGCCTGTACCTGCTTGACAGCGAGGGTGACGTGACCGCCGACTTCCCCGAGTGGGGCAACGCCACGGGCCTGATGGGCGTCTATAGCGACAGCCAGATCATGACCTTCATCGAGTTTGCCAACCTGAACAGCAACGGCGAGCCGATGCCCTTTGCCCAGATTATCAACACCGTTCCCGCCGTGCCGGCCAATCCCACCATCGACGAGTGGATCGACGGCGGTGACGAGGAGGGCAACTCCATGCTCTTCTTCACCCTACCCAGCACCGACGTTGACGGCAACCTCCTCAACCCCCAGTGCCTGAGCTACAGCATCTTTGTGGACAACGGCAATGGTCCCGAGCTCTTCACCTTCGAGGCCGACACCTATGTCAACGACCTGTGGGAAGACCTGACCGAGATTCCCTATGAGTTGTATGCCAACGGCATGGACATCAGCGGATTTGGCTGCATCTTCTACCGCACCAACGAGGGCGACAACCCGCTGTTCACCCAGAACATCGGTATCCAGGCCTACTACGAGGTGGAGGGCATCAGGAATGCCAGCGAGATTGCCTGGCTGTATGACAGTCCTCACGTGGGCGTCAATGAGGTGAACGCCGGCAAGACGATTTCGAGCGTACGCTACTTCAACGTCGCTGGTCAAGAGATGGCTCAGCCCGAGGGCTTGACCATCCAGGTGACCACCTACACCGACGGCACCTGCAGCGCTGCCAAGGTGGTGAAGTAGGAGTTAGAAGTTAGGAGTTAGAAGTTAGGCTATTGCCTAATTGAGATATGGTGGAGACGCAAGTTTTTTGCGTCTCTACTTTTTTTAGGGTTGCTGAATTGTCTGGCATTTCTTGTGGGAATGAGGAAAATATTGTAATTTTGTGGTATGGAGAAGAATGCAACCTATCAACTGCTCGCCAAGCAGGTCAAGAGCCTGATTGAGGGCGAGAATAACCCCGTCGGACAACTGGCCAACACGGCCGCCCTGCTCCACGAGACCATGGTCTGGTGGTGGACCGGATTCTACCTTGTCAAGGACGATGTGCTGCAGCTGGGCCCCTTCCAGGGTCCTGTGGCCTGTTATCAGATCAAGTGCGGCCGAGGCGTGTGCGGCACGGCGTGGCAAGAGGACCGCACCATTGTCGTCCCTGATGTGGAACAGTTCCCTGGTCACATCGCCTGCAGCAGTCTGTCGCGCAGCGAGATTGTCGTCCCGCTTCACCATCAGGACGGGCGAGTAGCGGGCGTGCTGGACATCGACAGCAAGGAGCTGGCCGCCTTTGACGAGGAGGACGCACGCGGGCTGGAGGGCATCGCGCGCATCCTTGAGGAATGTGTTTTGTTTTAGAAACTATAGGTACTATAGTCACTATAGAAATTATCGATAATTATTGAGTCATCATGAGTTACGAGCCTCTTGCCGAACGATTGCGTCCCCGCTCACTGGACGACTACATCGGGCAGCGCCACCTGGTGGGACCGGGTGCCGTCATCCGTCGCATGATCGAGAGCGGGAACATCTCGTCATTCATCCTGTGGGGACCACCGGGCGTGGGCAAGACCACACTGGCCCGCATCATCGCCGAGACGACCCAGGTGCCATTCTACACGCTCAGCGCCGTGACGTCGGGCGTGAAGGACGTGCGCGAGGTGCTTGACAGCTGTCAGGCCGATGCCCGCAGTGTCTTTTCCAAGGGGCGTCCCATCCTGTTCATCGACGAGATCCACCGCTTCAACAAGTCGCAACAGGACTCGCTGCTCGGCGCTGTGGAGCGCGGCACGGTGACGCTCATCGGGGCGACGACCGAGAATCCCTCGTTTGAGGTCATCCGTCCCCTACTCTCCCGCGCCCAGGTCTATGTCCTCAATCCACTGGACCGTGACGACCTGCTGCAGCTGCTGGACCATGCCGTCAAGACCGACAAGATGTTCCAGGGGCGTGAGGTGCGCATCGAGCAGACCGAGGCGCTGTTGCGCTTCTCTGGCGGCGATGCCCGCAAGCTGCTCAACATCCTGGACCTGATCATGCAGTCGCTGCAGGAGGGCGAGCCCTTTGTCGTCACCGACGACATCGTCACCGACCGCCTGCAGCAGAACCCGCTCGCCTTTGACAAGAACGGCGAGATGCACTATGACATCATCTCGGCCTTCATCAAGAGCATCCGCGGCAGTGACCCCGACGCGGCAGTCTATTGGCTGGCCCGGCTCATCGCGGGCGGCGAGGACCCCAAGTTCATCGCCCGCCGCCTGTGCATCCTTGCCGCCGAGGACATCGGCCTGGCCAATCCCAACGCCCTGTTGCTGGCCAACGCCACGTTTGACATCATCAACAAGATCGGCTGGCCCGAGGGACGCATCCCCCTGAGCGAATGTGCCATCTACCTGGCCACCAGTGCCAAGAGCAACAGCGCCTACCTCGCCATCGACGACGCCCTCGCGCTGGTCAACGAGACGGGCAACGCTCCCGTGCCGCTGCACCTGCGCAACGCCCCGACCGGGCTGATGAAGCAACTGGGCTACGGCAAGGACTACCGCTACGCCCACGACTTCCCGGGACATTTCGTGCTGCAGCAGTACATGCCCGAGGAACTGCACCATCCCCAAATCTGGCACCCGCAGGACAACCCCGCCGAGAACCTGTTGACCGCACGGCAGCAAGCCCGCTGGGGCGACAACGCCGGCCATGGGCCCAAGGAATAAAAACTAAAGGTTATAGTGATGGCACGAAGCAACCAGCTCGGAAAAGAAGGCGAACAGGCCGCCCGCGAGTTCCTCATCAGCAAGGGTTATACCGTGAGGGAGACCAACTGGCGCATGGGGCACCTCGAGATTGACATCGTCGCCCATGACCCCGCCGCCAACCGCCTGCACATCGTCGAGGTCAAGACCCGTACCGTCAACGCCCCCCGCTATGACCCCATGCAGACCATCAACGCGAGGAAAATACGCAACCTTGTCAATGCAGCCAACGGCTACATCAACTTCTACCGGCTGCCCATGACGGTGCAATATGATGTCATGATTATCTTCGGCAAGGGACCCGACTTCCAGATACAATTCATCCCCAATGCCTTCCAGCCGCCGCTGCGCAGGTTGCGCTGACCTGCGGCTACTTGACCGCCTTGCGGGCCTGGGAGGGCGTCATGCCATAGTGCTGGCGGAAGACGCGTGAGAAATAAGCCACATCCTGAAATCCGCATTGCTCCGAAATCGTGGTGATCAACACTTCGGGGGCACTGCTCTGCAGCAGGCGCATGGCCTTCTCCATGCGCAGTTGGATGATGTAGGCGGGCACATTCTTTCCCGTGAGGGTCTGCACCTTGTGGCGCAGCTGGCTCTCTCCCATCTTGAAAGTCCTGGCAACCATGTCCAGGTCGATTTTTCCTCCGGCCTTGAACTGTTTCTCCACCTCTCGGGCAAAGTCATCCAGGAACCTGGAATCATCGACGGTCGTCACCACGGCCGGGAGCGTCGTTGTCCGGGGACGGCCAGAGGCGGCATAAGCGTCGCGCAGCATCTGGCGGTTCTCGATCAGCCGTACCACCCATGCGCGCAGTTCCTCACTGACAAAAGGCTTCACCAGGTAGGCATCGGCTCCGGCCTCGATACCCCTCACACGGTCGGCATCGCTGTTGCGCGCGCTGAGCATGATGACGGGAATATCACACAGCTGCTGCGAGCTGCGCAGCTTGCGGCACAGTTCCAGACCGCTCATGAGCGGCATTTTCACGTCACTGATGATGAGGTCGGGATGCAGTTCGCCGGCCTTTGCTAAGCCCTGCTCGCCATCGGTGGCATACTGCACATTATAGTCCTCGCCCAGGGCCTGTCCCACCATGCGGGCCACGTCGATGTGGTCCTCAACGACCAGCACGACAGGCAGCCCCTCGCGGATGTCAGGACTGGGTTCCGACTTGTATTTGTCATAGTGCTGCGGCCTGTGCATCCTGCCGACCAGAGGCTCAATGATGTTGTCAAACCGCTGCTTCACGCCCTGGCCATGGCGGCAAGGTAGCTTCACAGTGAAGACCGAACCGCGATCCTTCATGCTGTCCACGGCGACCACGCCGCCCAGGGCCATGGTCATGTCACGAACAACAGTCAGTCCGATGCCCACGCCCTCGACCCGTCCCTCGATGGCGGCACTGCGGTAGAAAGGCTCGAACACATGGGGGAGGTCGTCCTTGCTGATGCCCAAGCCGTCGTCGGCGACACGGATGACGAACATGCCGTCATCGATGCGGGAGGTCACCGTGATTTTGCCGAATTCCTTGCCATAGTTGATGGCATTCTCTATCAGGCTGGATATGATGGTAGCGAGGTAGCGGGGAACAGTGTCGATGTCAACAATGCTCTCGCGCGGGGCGTAGGTCAGCTCGATGTGACGCGCCACACAACGGTCGCGGTAGGTCTCGAGCACCATGTGCATGAAGGCCACGGCATCACACTCGCGCCAGTCGAGCTCGGTGATGGCACTGCGCACACTACCCACCTCCAGGATGCGGTCCACCAGCGTGAGCAGGTTATTACCCTGACGCTCAATGATCTCGCAGTCTTCCTGATGCTTTCCAGAATAGAGGTTCTGCTCGGTGTCGGCCGACTTGCCGTCGCTCATGATGGCATCAATGGCGCCCATGATGGCCGTCAAGGGGGTGCGCAACTGGTGGACGACGTTGGTAAAGAACAGCGATCGGGTTTCCTCGACCTGGCGCATCAGCCGCTGGGTGCGCGCACGCACTCGCACGGCATAGACCAGCGCGGCGATAATGACACCGGCCATGATCAGCAGCAGCAAGATGAGCATCCATTGTAAATTGCGGAACCGTTTCAGCTGGGAGATGTCGCGGCTGAGCACGTCCACCTCGCCAGTCATGCGGTGGTTCTGGAACTCGATGTGCTGGTTGCGCAGCTCATCACTCATCTGCCGGCCGTAGATGCTGTCGCGCAGCTCCGTGCTGCGCACATAGTGCTTCAAGGCTTCCTCTGAGTTGCCTTGCTTCAAGGAGAGCTGATAATGGATAAGGTGGGCTTCGGCCTGATATTCCTTGCTGCCGATGCGTTGGGCCTCCACGTCTGCCTGGTCAAGGTATTCACGGGCGATTTCTTCCTCACCCAGCAGGATGTGGACATGCGACAAGGCCAGGCAAGCGTCGAGCCAATGCCACTTGTCGCCCAATTCCTTCAGTTTGTCATAGGCGATGGTGTATTCCTCTACCGCATGCGAGAAACAGTTGTCGGCCTCATAGAGTTCGCCGAAGTGCAGGTGAGCGAGGGCCTCGCCTTTTCGATTCTTACACAATACATTGAATTCCAACGCCTTGCGCTGATAACACCAAGACGAATCAAGGTCTCCTAATTCACGCTTGACACGCCCCAGGGCGCCATAGTTGGCGGCAATGCCATGGTTGCGCCCCATCATCAGGTCATGATGCAGGGCGTCGCGGAACATGCTGTCGGCCAGTGTATAGTTGTTCAGCTCCAGCTCGATGTTGCCGATACCGTTCAGGGCGCGCGCCACGGCGGTCTGCATCTCAACGCTGTTCTTGTCACTGTATCCGTCACACAGTTTCAGCACCTTGAAGTAAGAGCCGTTGGCAAGGCTGAGGTCACCCAGGCGGCGGTAGTCCTCGCCCAGATTATAGAATGCCGTGGCCATCTCGACCGTGTCCCGGCATTTATCGGCCACGCTCAGCGAACGTTCGTGGACGTTGATGGCCTCGACAAAGCGGCCAGATTCACGCAGTTTGTTACCCTGATGCTTGAGCGCCAGCATCTCGCCCATGGCATCGTTCTGCTCGTGCGACTGGTTCACCAGGGCCTCGAGCGAGTCCACGCTGCCGATGTCGCCCATCACACTGTCGAGCTGGGCATGCCTCGAGTTATCGCCATGGCGGCCCGCCGCGCCGTGACGGCATGAAATCAGCGACAGCGCCATCAGCACCGCCACCAAGGCCAACACCGCCCAACGGGCGTCTCCACAGCAATTTCTCATAAATCAAGCAATAACAAACACAAATGTGTTGCAAAAATAGAACAATTATTCTGTTCATTATAACATTTTTGTGTCAATTTTTTTGTAATCTGCCTTCTATGGCCATTTTACTTAAATACAAGAAGATACTGCCTACCGATAACAATAGTGCCTGTAAAAAACTTTTAAGGCCCCTGCGCCCAAAAAATCGCTGCCGATTGGCTTACGTGTCAATTAAAATGTCTAATTTTGCAATTTGTATGGAACAGAAGAAGACCATCTATCAGCGAGCAGCCGACTGGGGCATCCCGTTCGGCCTGTATTTGGCATGTGCAGCCGTGGCATCCATCTTTGCCGACTGGTTTGCGCCGCTGAGCCTGATTTTCTTGGTCCTGTTGTTGGGCACACCGCTGGTGGCCTACTACTTCCAGCGCCGCAAGTTCATCGAGGACGACGGTTTCACCGAGTTTGCCGCCCTGTGGATGCTGGGCATCCTGCTCTTCATCCTGGGTTCCATCATCGCCGGCTTCATTGTCTTTCTGATCCTGCAGTACATCAGGCCCGACTTCATGTATGACCAGGCACGTCAAGTCATCGAGTCCTACAGCAAGATGCCGCAGATGAAAGACAGCGAGATTCTGCACGTGCTGCAGCGCATTGTCGATGAGCACCTCATGCCCACGCCCATCGAGACGGTGTTCAACGCCTTCTGGTTCACCAGCTTCGGCGGCTCGGTGATCAGTGCGATTACCGCCCTGATAGCCCAGCGCCCGCTCAAGCGTCACTACAACGGCGGCCAGAGGCTGTAAACCCGATGATTATTTTATAATGAGATAAACTAAGCAACATATACACATTAGAGACATCATATGGACATTTCAGTAGTAGTTCCCCTGTATAACGAGGCCGAGTCGCTGCCCGAGCTGGCGCAGTGGATCGAGCGCGTCATGGACGAGCACGGTTTCTCCTACGAGGTGCTGTTCATCAACGACGGCAGCACTGACAACTCGTGGGACGTGATCCGCGACATCCACGACAGGAATCCCAGGATGAAGGGCATCGCCTTCCGCCGCAATTACGGCAAGTCTCCGGCGTTGAACACCGGATTTGAGCGCGCCCAGGGCGACGTGGTCATCACCATGGACGCCGACCTGCAGGACAGCCCCGACGAGATTCCCGAACTCTACCGCATGATCAAGCAGGATGGCTATGACCTGGTCAGCGGGTGGAAGAAGAAACGCTACGACCCCCTGAGCAAGACCATCCCGACCAAGCTGTTCAATGCGACGGCACGTCGCGTAAGCGGCATCCACAACCTGCACGACTTCAACTGCGGCCTGAAGGCCTATCGCCGCGAGGTGGTCAAGCACATCGAGGTCTATGGCGACATGCACCGTTATGTCCCCTACCTGGCCAAGATTGCCGGCTTCACCCGCATCGGCGAGAAAGAGGTACACCACCAGGCGCGCAAGTACGGCACGACCAAGTTCGGTCTTGACCGCTTTGTCAACGGCTATCTGGACCTGCTGACGCTGTGGTTCCAGGCCAAGTTCGGTGTCAAGCCGATGCACTTCTTCGGTCTGCTCGGCAGCCTGATGTTCCTGCTCGGTTTCATTGCCGTAATCGTCGTGGGCGCCCTCAAGCTCTACCACATGCACAGCGGCCACAGCTACACATTGGTCACCAATTCGCCCTACTTCTACCTGGCCCTCACGATGATGATCCTGGGTACACAACTCTTCATGACGGGTTTCCTGGGCGAGCTCATCATCCGTCACAGCAACGACCGCAACCACTACGAGATCGGTGACGAGATTATCGGCGACCAGACCGCCTTGCCCGCCCGTCAGCACAGCAACGGACTGCCCGAGGCCAAGAAGGAGAAACAGACCATCACCCTCGACGTCGAGCAATGAAACTCCCCTGCCGCATAGCAGCCATCGCCATGCTGGCGCTCACCCTGGGCGCCGCCATGGTCGCGTGCAACGACACCAGCTGTTATGAGAACGGCAGCAGCCTGCCGCTGGCCGCCCTCTACGTGGGGAACAGCCAGCAGACCATCGGCGGGATCACCGTCATGGGCATCGGCGCTCCCGGCGACAGCCTGATCCTCGATTCGGCGACGGTCAAAGAGGTGTACCTGCCCCTGCGTGCAAGCGTCACGACCACCAGTTATGAGTTGCGCCGCTGGTTCGTCAACGGCACTGACAGGGTCTGCTATCGCGACACCATCACATTTGACTATCAGCCGATTGAGTATTTCCACTCCATCGAGTGCGGCGCCATGTTCAACTTCCAGGTCAACCGCGTGAACCACACCAGCCATGTCATCGACTCGGTTGTCGTGCTCACTCCGCTCATCACCAACAAGCGCACCCCCGCCCTGCGCATACACTTCGCCCGATGAACAGCCGCTACACATACCTGCTCAATGACATCAAGGGGACAGTTCTCTTGATGGCATTTTGCCTGTTCGTCGTCTTCTCGGCCGGAGCGCAACAACCTGACAAACGGCACGTTACTCCCGTCAAGCCGGAGACCAACCAGGTGAAGCCGCCGCCCAAGGGCACCGATGAGAAGATCATCCAGCAATACATCTCCGGTGACAGCGCGGCAGCCGTCGCCGAGGCCCGCCGCGACTCGCTGCGACGCATCTATAAGCACTACCCGCTGCTGACCGACCTGTCCGTCGGCGTGAACCTGATCGAACCGCTGTTCATGGCCTTCGGGCAGACCTATGCCAGCGTTGACGTCAATGCCACGCTCAACATGTGGAACCGCATCCAGCCCACCTTGGAGTTGGGACTGGGTTGGGCCAAGTCCACGCCCGACGACATGAACTTCACCTACCACGGCAAGCCCTCCCCCTATGTCAAGGTCGGCGCCAATTACAATTTCCTGTTCAAGAATTCGCCCGACTATCAGGCACTGCTGGGTATCAGACTGGGTTACAGCAACTTCGGCTACGACATCACCGACGTGACCTACCGCTCTTCCTACTGGGACGAATACATCAACTATGACATCCGCGGCGAGCGCTCCCACGCACTGTGGGGCGAAGCCTGCGTTGGCCTCAAGGTCAAACTTTTTGACCGGCTCTCGATGGGGTGGATGATTCGCTACCACGGCATCTTCAACTACGGCAAAAACGCCAGCTCAAAACCCTGGTTCATACCGGGTTATGGCCCGCGCAGCAGCTCGTTGGGGCTCTCGCTGAGCATCTCCTACACCCTGCCCCTCCACCGCGAGGAAGCAGACATTACCACAGAACCTGTCAGAGAGCGATAACACCATGATCATCAGACCGATAAAGAAACCGCGACCCGGCGGCAGGGCACCACGCATCACGCCTCCCTCCCGTGAGGGCTGGTACAAGCGATTCAGGCAGCTGGCAGCCCTTGCCGGCAAGCAGCTCAGAGTCAAGCCATGAGGATCGCGCTACGCCATCTGCCCTTGTTGATGCTCACCGCAGCGTTGCTGCTGGGAGTCATCTCGTGCGGCAAGGACGAGCCCCGCACGCAGCGGCACGATACCAGCAACCACTCTACACCCGCCGACACTACCCACAGCAGCGACACCACCGGACACCACAGCAACGACACCACCGGAAACCACGGCAACGACAGCACTCCACCGCCCCATGTCTCCATCACGATCAACGCCCCGCGCGACTACGGCTACATGGGCCAGACCATGCAGCTGACAGCCGTCACGACCGGCAGCACCGACGCCGTGACATGGCGCTCGACACGCACAACCGTCGCCACCGTAGATGCCAGCGGACTGGTCCAGTTCAACAATGCGCTGCAGGACAGCTCCACGACAATCATCGCCACGGCCGGAGCCGCATGCGACAGCATCACGCTGACCAACCGCTGCTGGAGCGTGGCCGCATGGAGCGGCGGCAGTTGGGCCACGCCACCCTACCTCACCGTCCATTCTGGAGACACCATCATCCTGACCATCGTGGACAGCAAGGGCCGGCCCGTCAACGACGGCGGCTTCAATGCCGGGGCCTGCCAGTGGACAGCCAGCAGCCGCAACGCCGACGTGACAACCGCCCTCACCGCGATTGGCACGCCCGAATCCGACAGCAGTCAGCGCCGATGGCTCGTTGCCGGCGACGCCCCTGCCGGAGCCATCATTACCGTCATAGCTCAGCACGGCGATGCGGCAGCGTCCATCACATGTGCCATCGCTACACATTGACTTATTGACATACGTCAATTTTCTCGGGTGTTTTGCGATTTTTTTGCCGATTTTTCAAAAAAATTTTGCCAGTTCAAAAAAAGTTCGTAATATTGTAGTCTGAAAAGCGGGAAAAAGCACGCATTTTATACGCAATTTTCTGATTTTCATAATTTTATGGATATTTTATGCCTCATAACGACATTATGTGTTGTGCGGCTGTAAACCCAAAGAAACAAAAACAAAAAAACAAAAAATATTAATTAACATTATTACTAACAATTTAACGCAATTATCTATGAAGATTAAAAATTTACTTCTCTTTGCGGCTGCTGCATCAGTTGGCTTCTCCGCCTTCGCTGATGACCTGTCGAATGGTGAGTTGGCATTCCTGAATGACGGCACCCCCGCCATGGTTGGACAGACCACCAATGACCACTTGTTTGTTCGCAATGACTACAGCGACACGGGTGACATGATGACCTACACCAATAAGGTTACCTTCAAGGCCGGTACCCCCCAAGTTGTTAAGTTCTGGCTTGATGACGACGAGATCTATCAGAACGAGAAGGTACAGGCTCTGCCCCCGACGCTGATTCAGGACGATGGCGAAGCTTACAAGGAGATTACTTACAACTCGCTGCAGTGCGACCTGTATTTGCCCACCAGCATCAGAATGATCAAGTCTGAGAATGATGATGGTGACGAGATTGACCACCTCCAGGGTCCCCGTATGCCGAACACCGCTATCTTCAACTTCTCGATTGGTGGCACCAAGGTGGTTGACGGTATTGAGTACAACGTTTACACCATCCTGATTTCTAACCAGAAGAACAACGGTACCCACTTCTCGTCAAAGAACGCTAGGAGCTATCAGAACAATGGCGCCCTGAAGAAGGACGACGCCGAGCTGTTCAGCATCTTCCTGCAGAACGACAACCAGGCTGAGGTTGAAGGTCACCTGGCCGACATGATTATCGCTAACCAGGAGTTTGGTATGCGTGAGCCCCTCATCGCAGGTTGGGATCCCAACGACTATCGCTTCATCTATGGTGAGGGCGGTAACAACGAGACCCAGCGCTTCCAGTACTACAACCGCGTAGCCCTGTATGGCAGCGTTAACGTAGTAGAGAACCTGGCCCAGAAGACCATCAACAGCGTGAAGTACTACAATGTTGCTGGTATGGAGAGCAACGAGCCCTTCGACGGTGTTAACATCAAGGTGACCACCTACAACGATGGTACCACCAGCACCTGCAAGGTGATCAAGTAAGATATCCCTTACATTTTATAACAAAAGAAACCGCGAGCATCTGCCCGCGGTTTCTTTTGTATTTACGGTTCTGCCCAACGTAAACATCTTCGGCAAATGATAGCGCCAGCAACTCCCCCTCTAAGAAGAGGGGGCTGGGGGGCGTTGATGCTACCGATGACGTTTGTTTGTCGCTGTAGCACGATCGCCCCCGCCCTGACGGGCTCCCCTCTTAGCCAAGAGAGGGAGTATTTGAATATCAGCACGTTAGATTCATCGAATGGACATTGTGCGCACGTCACCGGTTCGGTTTCATGTGCTGCACAATCCACGGGTTCACGACCATCGACTTGTCGGCGGTTTTTTCCTGCCCGTTGGCAGAGATGTCATCCATCACCAGCAGACCGATGGCACGGGTCATCAGGATGTCGTCGTGTTTCCCGGGCCGGGCCTCGTAGCGGCCGTTAATCATCTGGTAGTTGCGCATCTCATTCACAGCCTCGATGTCCCGCTCGACGTAGGAGTGCTCCCTCAGCGCCCTTATCAGCGCCGTGATGGCCTCGCGCTTGGTCTTCACATTGGTGTGGAACCCCAGATGCACCCTGTCACGCTTGTACACCAGGCCATAGCACATGTGTACCTTCTGCAGGATGTATTCGCTCTCGCCGGCACGTGCGGTCTCGTTGGTCAGCGTGTTGCTCTCGACAACCAACGGCGCCATGTTATAGAAGACGGCCAGCTGCATGGATTTCCACCCCAACTCGTCATGGTCGATGTGGCCTCGCCACTGAGCGACGATGGCAGCGGGGCGGTTGCCTGTCGCCATGCGCCAGACGGCAATCACCGAGTAGTCGCTCGAGTCCGAGCGTCCGCCCACGTCCACCACGACGACGTAGCTCACCCTGACGGTGCCGCCGCGTTCGGGCATGTCCCACACCTTGAGCAAGCCATTGCTGGCCGACACAAGCCGCACGTTGCGCTTGGCCTCCAGGCCGCTGTCGCCGTCGGCCATAATGTCGCCCACCAGCACCGGTGCCCCGTGGCACGTCTTCTCCAACTCATCGAGGTGCTCACGCGCAAAGGGGTTGCTGCCCGTCGTCGAGAAGGCCTCGCTCTCATTACTCGGGTACTCCGCCATCATCAATTCATGGCAGCGGTACTCCTTTCGCTTGGTGTGGTACCAGTGAATCTGCTCCAGCGTGCAGCCGTCATTCCACAAGTTGCGCTCATACGGGTCCATCTCGCGCCACAGCGCCGCCGCATCGTCCAGGGCCAGGGAATAGATGCCGATTTCGTGCCACGGCACGAACACCATAGCCTTGTCGCTCCGCCCCAGGCACGCCCTCTCCCACTCGTCATGGAAGTAGTCCCCCACGCCGTTGGCGGTGGACTCGAGCACGATGACGGTCTCGGGTTCCAGCGCGATGCTGCCGCACACGCTACGTATCAGGTCGTCGGGCGAATGCATCGCGCTTTCCTGCCAGAAGGCCACCTCGCTCAGGTGGGCCATGGCGATGTCATAGCCACGGGCGGCATCCTCGCTGCGCGAACTCCCCGTGAGGACCAGGCAGTCGCGCGTGGTGATCTGCTGCACATTGGGTTGCCCCTCCAGTTTGGTGAAGCGGGGCGCATCGGCCTCATCGTCGAGCAATTCGCGCGGATAATGCCTCAGCAGCAGGTTGTACATCCGCTTGATGCTCTTGCTCGTGGCATGCAAGTGGCCGCATATCAAGCTATTCCAACCCTTATGGCGCACCATCTGCATCCAGGCCAGATACATCTGCACCAGCGTCGAGCCGCCCCACTGGCGGGCTTTGAGCAGAATCACCCTGACGGGACGCCCTGCCACGCGCTGTTCCTCCATCACCGCCACGAGGCGCCGTTGCGGCCGGTTCAGCACCAGCGGCACGTTGCGCCCGCTCAGTTTGTCCTTGATGGTCACACACCGCGCGCACCAGAATTCAAAGTCCTCCCTGATGCGCGCCTTCTCCTGCTCGACGGCAGGCAACGACCGGTAGTCAGGACACGCCGCCAGCACAGCACGGGGCACCAGGCAACCGTCCACATCCACTCGGTCACCCCAGCAGCCGACACCCGTCAGCGGGTCATAACGGTCGTCGGCCAGCAACGCCAGCCGACGACGGTTCTCCTCCAGGATCTCCTCTATATTATATAATGTGTCTTCCATGTCATTAATCAAGTTTTCCTAGATAAATCAATGTCGGCAACAGCAGGGTCCCGCTCGATGCCGTACCGTCCATCGCGAGGGTCACCGTCCTGGCAGGCACAGCTACCGCAGGCGTCGCAAGCGGCTGATCCACAGCGCCGTTTACCGTGATAAGACTCACGCCCTGTTCCTGGCCCATGATGCCCCGCTGGCCCGTCAGGCGCAGCGCCACATCCACGTCGTCGCCCCTCACATGCCACACTACACGCCGCACCCGCTGGGCCATCAAGGCATCGAGCGGCACCGAATGGCTGCGCCATGCCACGGGCATCACCGCCTGCAGCTCGTGCTCCAAGTCGAGCAACGTGCCGGCATCGGTCACTGCAAAGGCATGGCGAGGGTCGCTGTAGAGCTGGGCCGCATCAATGGTGCGCACACTCAGGCGTCCGCTGGGCAGCATCGCCACAGGGTAGCCTGACGATGGCAGCAGCCATAGTTCGCCCTGCGCGTCGCTCCATGCCAGCGAGGCACAATCCACATTGCGGTGACGCACCGACAGGCGTGACCCGTTCAGGCGGCACAGGTGGCCATGGCGCGACACCAGCCACACGTCGCCGGCGCCCTCCACGGGCGGCACCCCGGCGGCAATGACGGTGCGGTCCACCAGACGCGCTTCGCCCAACTTGCCCAGGGCGCTCTGCGGAATGGCATAGATGCCGTCGTCGGTGAACACATACACCGGGTAACGCCCGAAACCACTCGAGTAGAGCGGCCTTGTCGCCACGGCCATCGCCAGCGGAACGGCGCCCATCACGCGACGCCGGTGAGACTCGGCCAGGGCATTCCCCGCCTCGCTCACCACAACATCGCCGTCACGGGTGCAGCAGTACAGGCGGCCGGCGGCGGTCGTCGAGCACACCACTCCGGCGAGCGACGGCAGCAGGCCGATGGCCTTGCACTGCACGTTGCTCAGTGTCAACGCCTCGTCAGCTCCAGCAAAATCACTGCCCATCACCGACGCCGAGGCGGCAGCGCGAGCGACAAGATGCCACGGCGAGGCCGCCAGCTCACGCGCTATGGCATCGGCACTGCGGCGCGAAAGGCCCATTTCCAGGACGTATTCGCGGGGGCCGGTCGTTCGCGTCACGCAGCGGTAGTCCAGCGTGCGGCTCTCGGTCAGCAACCGAGACTCGTCGGTGACAAACACATCGATGCTCGACACCAGGGGCAACCACTCGGCGGCGATATTGCGGGTCACCTCAATGTCCAACCCGTAGTGTACCAGCGACATCGTGGTCGCTTCAATGCCGGTGAAGCCGCTACTGCCGGTCACCACAGCCGCCTCGATGCGGTCGGCATTGGCCATCGTCGCATCGCCCACTCGCACGGGGTCGCTCATCCACAGGTAACTGCCGTCGAGCAGCCGCACCGCCCATCGCACCAGCATCGGCGACAGGTAACGGCCCTCGGCCCGGATGTCGGCAGCCAGGGACGACCACGCCGAGCGCAGCCGCGACCGGAGCACCGCGACGTCCTCATCGGCCAGCGGGGCGCGCCACTGGCTGTAGGGCGACGCAAAACTGTAGGCGTCGAGTTGCACGCTACTGCTCGACATCGCCGTGCCGACACGCAGCGCGGGTACGGCGGCTGCAGGGTCCAGCACCGTCCAGGCCCCGTCACGCTGTGCCACATAGGTCAGTCCTTGCCCGGTGACAATCACAATCAGGTCGCCGATGCTGTGGGCGCCCACCACGGGCGACTGCACCGTCGCCACCGTGGCGCCGTCGATCTTCACCGTCATGCCGTGGCAGGTCACCCTGTGCGGTCCCGCCATCAGCAAGAGGCGGTCGCCCACGGCAACGGCACCCACGGCGGCCGGTTGTCCGGTCACCTGCAATGCCGACTCACATTCGCGCACATTTTGGGCCAGAACGGCCTCACCACACTGTGCCGCCTCACCATTGGCCAGCGGCATCGTTCCCCGAGCGATGACCCGGAGTTCAGTCATCTTTTTCTTAGTCTTTCTTGTGTTTTTCATGTTCATATAGGTATTAAATCATCCTCTAAAAGGGGTTTATACGGTTTTGATGCGAAGGTAAGGGCACCCGCATCACCGCCACAAGTACAAAAAGCTGCCGGACAGTCATCACGGGGATGATTGTCCGGCAGCTATGCTTATCAATGCCGTCCAGTGAGGGCGGTACTTTAGTTCGGCCAGTTCTGGCTCAGCAGATAGTTGATCAGGGATGTCACGTCGGCAATCGACAGGTTTCCATCCTTGTTGCAGTCAGCATTCTCGGGGCTGAAGGTTGCGCTCGGCGCCAGGTTGCTGCTCAGCAGAGCATTGATGAGCGCCGTCACGTCGCTGATGTTCACAGCGCCGTCGTTGTTCACGTCGCCACGGATGACCTGCACGTCAGACGGGATGACAAACTGGGAGCCATCGGTGAAGTACAGGCGGTTGTTGCGCCAGCCGTTCCAGGTGTGGACACCGTCGGTGGGCGTAGTCTGGCCCCAAGTGATGGCAGTAGTCGTTGCTGTACCGCTGACAGCAGAGTTCATCCACAGGCCATTTCCACCAGCAGCCATATCGGCAGGAATGTCACGGATCATCTGGCTCGCGAAGTCCATCGTGCCGTCTTCGTTGAGCATCATATAGACCTCGGGGGCGCCATAGCCGTACAGGTTGGTCACCCACACGGTGTCACCGCTCTGACGGATGTTCACGTCCACGGTCGTCATCGTGCCGTCGGCCACGCTCACAAACTCATGCTTGCCGTTAGCCACCAGCAGCCAGGTGTCGCGGTAGATAGGCGACAACGATACTGTCTCGTCGGTGTAGGTGTTGCTCGTACCGTTCTTATAGGTGATGGTCGTGGTCACTGTCGTCTCGATATAGTAGGCAAAACCGTCGGCAATGTGAACCGAGCCGTCGCTCAACAGTTCACCTTTCACGTCGGCAAGGGGGGCACCGTTGACCCACCACTCCTCGTTCACCAAGTAGTACATGCTGACGCTGTCAACTCGGGTGGTCACGCCACCTGCCACGCTCGTTGAGGTAGCAGTCACCGTGGCAACGGGCTCGTCGCCCACGGCCAGGGTCACGATGTTGCCGGCCACCTTCAGGGGCTGTGTCACGCCCAGCGGAGTGATACCGCCATTGACGTCAACCGTGCCTGCACTGGCACCGTTCACGGCCGTCACGTTCCAGCCACCGACATAAAAGGGGTCAGCCTCACTAACGGTCACGCTTGAACCGTTGTCCTGCCACTCATAGACATGCTGCAGCAGGATTCGGTCGCCCTGCAACGTCGATACACCAGCACGCAAAGAGCTTGACGCGTTCACCGTCATGCCAGCAGCTGCACACAACATCAGCAACATTAATATCTTCTTCATCTTGTTCTAAAAAATATGATTTAATGTGATTAATTTTATTTCTAATGCACTAACAAACAACAACATACGCCTCTCTCAACAGGCTACGGCCCGCAACAGAAAGGCAATGAAGCGATTGCAGATGACAAAATTAATGAATTATTTCAAATCCGCACTCACATTTAACCACTTTTTACAAAATCGCCTCAGCCTGCGACGCTTCATGCCCCACCGGCTCGCGCCGGGACGAGGCACTGCAAACTTACACGATTCGGTATCAGCCTGAAATGCAAAACAGGCCCCCTCGCGGTGAGGGAGCCTGTAATTGGCATTGATCTTACGATCAATTAGGTGGGATTACCACTGCTTGCTCAGGATGTAGTTGATCAGAGCGGTAACATCACTGATGTTCCACTTGCCATCCAGGTTGCAGTCAGCGTTCTCGCTGTTGAAGCCCTCAACATCGTTGAAGTCGTTCATCAGCACGTGGTTAACCAGAGTAGTAACGTCGTTGATGGTGATCTGACCGTCGCCGTTAACGTCGCCACGCAGGTAAGGAGTGGGCTCAACCTTAGCGGGAATGGTATAAGCGCCCATAGCGGGATCACTAGCGTTCTTGCCAATAGCAGAACCATCGGCTACAGCTGCCAGATAGATTACCTGGTCTTCACTGGTGCGCTCTACAACATAGGGATTGTCAACTGCCACGATGTTAGAAACGGTTCCGGTCTCGCTATCAACGTCGAAGGTCATCAGGTAAACGACAGCGCCATCCTCAGCGGAAACACCGGTGAAGGTGTAAGCGTCATCACCCTCAACAACCTGGATGCTCGGGGTCTCGGCCTTACCAAGCAGGAACTTCTCACCATCGGTGAAGAACAGCTTGTTGTCCTTGTAGTACTGAATCAGATAGTAGCCACTGTTCATGTCAAACAGGCAAGTGTAATCCCAGGTGATCATGTCGTTGGTCACAGTACCCAGGTTGTAAGCACGTGCATTGTTCCAGTCAGCAGTGTCGGCAACAACGTCCCAATCAACGCCAATGTTCGAATAGTCCCTGCCTTCACTTGTCTCATAGGCTACCTGGCTAGGCATGGCCATCGTGCCATCTTCCCAGATATACATCATCTGGCCGCGCTGGCCACCGCCAAACACGTTCCATGCTACAACGACAGAGTCGTTATACTGATACATGTAAACATTGTTGGTCATATCCTCGGGAGCAAAATACTCTGCAGGATAGCCTTGCTGTACATACTGAGCAACAATATCACTGGGGACAATGCCGGTGCAGGTGTGCTGACCGTTCGGAGTCATCAGATAGGTATTGCGGAAGATGTAAGAAGCGCTACCGGTGGTGTCAGTGGTTTCGCTCTGAGTGGTCCAATTTGTCGACTGGCTGTTGGGCCTGGTCTGATAAGTGGTCGTCATGACCTTCAAGAAATAGTAAACGAAACCATTCTCAAAGTACAGAGAACCATCGTCATAGACTTGACCAACAACAGGTGCAGCCTCTGCATCCTCGGTGAACCAGTCCTCATTGTAAACGAACACGTACTCGACACTGTCATAGATGTACCTTGCGCGCTGACCACTAGCAACAGTCTTCGAGCCAGAGGTTTCATAAACCTGGCCAGGGTTCATCGTCACGGTCTGGGCAGCATAGTCAACCTCCAGATTCTGATTAAAGGTATAGTACATACCTTCATTGATGAGAATCGTGCCGTCGCTGTTCTCTGCCAGGTTAACATCCCAACCTCCAGAGTAGAACTGGTCAGCGGTGTCAACCATCACGTTGTTGCTCTCATCAACGGTCCAGTCATACTGCTCAAAGAAACCGACCTTGGTGCCAATCACCTGATCTGCGGAAAGACGGCGCGGAGCCTTCTTCATCAGGGGGTTGTCGCTGAGCTTCAGGTTGTTCTTCTTCAGGAAGGACTGAACAGACAGACCGCTCTGAGTCGGGTTTACAAACTTCTGAGCCTTCGTTGCCATCGGCGCATTAGCCTTGTTGGTCAAGTTAGCCTTGTTCACATGCGGAGTGGCGGCCATGGCCGTCATGCCTGCACATACAAAAAGTAATGCTAAAAATTTTTTCATAAATCCACTTAGATTTAATGTTAATAATATAGTTAATAAAAAAATGTAAAGTCTCTAAGATTTAAGCAAATCGGTTTACAGTTTATTCATGGAATCAAGCAATAACCACATAACTGACTTAATTCGAATGATGTCGCAAATTTACACCCCATTTTTTTATTTTGCAACTTTTTTCAACAAAAAATGACCTTTTGTTCACAAGTTGCTACTCCCTTGTTCCACAGGCACTCCTATTGTCAGTAGCATCACGTAGCAAGTGAAAACAATTTTAACCAATTATCAATCAGATTACTAGAACACAACTGTTTATTCCCACAACGTGTGCAAGAAACATTTTTCAACCGCGGCCAGCATGCAATCGCGACCAGATATAGCCGCCGGCAGTATGCACAATAACAATCCTTAACGACAGGCCGGTCCCGCGTCTGAACAGTGAAAGTCAGACACGGGACCGGTCAGAGAAGATGTCCTGCGCCATTGCTTAACGGCGCGAAGTCCGGGTCACGAGAGCAGCATGCCGGCGGCAACACTGCCAGCGACATCGTCGCCCATGCTCACACCCACCAGCGCGAGCGCAAATGCGGCAGCGGCTGCAGGGCCGTTGCCCGTCACCACATTGCCGCAGACGGCGACAGGGGCGTCACCCCAGGCGATGCCCTCCACGTCGGCCTCCATGCCGGGATAGCACACGGCGTCACATCCGTTGAGGATACCCAGCGGAGCCAGCACCACTGATGGCGAGGCACAGATGGCAGCCACCTTGCCCCCACGCTCGTCCTGAGCCACCAGCTCGCGGCACAGGTCCTCGTGGGCAGCGAGATTGGTTGCTCCGGGCATACCGCCGGGCAACACCAGCCACTCGGCGTCGCTGTAGTCATTGTCGGCATACAGGCTGTCGGCGACGACTGTCACTCCGTGGGCACCGGTCACCTGCAATCCGTCGTTGATCGACACCGTCACCACGGGCATCCCGGCGCGACGCATCACGTCAATACTCGTCATGGCCTCCACTTCCTCAAAGCCGTCGGCCAAAAAAACAAAAGTCTGTTTCATTTTTTCTTGTTCGCAATTTTCGGTTACTATCAGATTTTTCTTGAACGATTCAGACCACTAAATTAGGCCTTTTTCATGAAAAAAACGGCCTTTTTGGCAAAAAAACGATTTTTTTTGAAAAAAAAGTGCGATTTTTTTTGGTAGTTCAAAAAATAGCAGTACCTTTGCATCGCTTTTGACAGCAACGGGCAGTTAGCGCAGTTGGTTCAGAGCATCTGCCTTACAAGCAGAGGGTCGGGGGTCACCAGAGACGGTCCCGCACCACGGTGCGAGGCCGTTTTCCTTTATCCCCCGGGCAGATTCAGAAAGTAAAAAACTCTTAAAACTGAGGACTGATTAAAAAATAATGTGTAGCTTTGGGGTCGCAAAAACGCTAAAGAGAATGAACATCTGTAAGCATACCCTCCTGTGCATCGCGCTGCTGGCGGTCATGTCGCTGCCAGCGGCGGCCCAAGTGCGCCTGGGCGTGCGTGGCGGCCTCACCGTGGGCGAGCTGCGCTTCGACCGCAACATCATTGACAGTGACAACCGCGCGGGCTATACCGCCGGACTGCTGCTCGACGCTAACATCCCCGTCGTGGGCGTCGGCATCGAGGCGTCGGTGATGTATGTCCACCGCAACAACCGCCTGACCGACTACAACCACGTGTTCAAGCGCCACTTCATCGACATTCCGGTATATGCCCGCTACCGCCTGTCCATCCCCCGTCTGGAGCGCTACTTCGCGCCGCTCGTGTTCACCGGCCCCGACTTCGCCGTGTTGTTCAACGACAACGGGCCCGACAACTACAAGAACAGCAGCACCTATATGTCATGGGACGTCGGCGGTGGCGTGGACCTGTTCAACCACCTGAGGATCACTGCGACCTATGGCATCGGCTTATCCAAGGCGATGAGCTACATCGACCGCGAGTACACCGGCAACAAGGTGGAGGGCAAGGACCGCCACTGGACACTGAGCGCGGCATACCTGTTCTGAAACCACAGGACTGCGCCAACCGCCCAGCCGCCTGAAAAGAAATCAACAAATTACAAACACGATATCAATGAAGAAAATCAACCTACTCATCGCCATGCTGCTGCTGTGTGCCACGGCAGCGACGGCACAGACCACCTCGCGCTGGGGCATCACGGCCGGCGCCAACATCAACGAAGTACACTTCAAGCAGACCGACATCGTGCCCAGCGAGCGTGCCTGGGGCCCGCAGATCGGCCTGACCGGCGAAATGAACTTCAGCGGAGTGGGCTTCGGCGTGGATGCCGGACTGCTCTACACCCTCAAGCAGGGCAAGGTCAACTATGGTTCGCGCACGATGTGGTCAGCCGTGGGTGCCGGCAACGAGACGGTGTCGATGCACTACCTCGACGTGCCGTTGCACCTCAAGTTCAAGTGGCACCGCATGGGCGGCCTGGAGACGACCATCATGCCGCTGGTCTATGTGGGACCGCAGTTCTCGTTCCTCGTCGGCGCCAACAACAAGAACCTCAACACCTACCCTCCCGTCAACGTCTATCTCGACATGGGAGCCGGCATCGAACTGTTTGAGCGCTGCCAGCTGCGTGCCGGCTACAATTTCTCAGTAGGCCAGACGTTCCACACCAAGCTGCTCGATGACAATGTCGCCAAGAACCGCACGTGGTACTTCAACGTGACGTGGTTCCTCAAGTGACCCGCACTCCTCCATTTAAAAATGAATAAATAAAATCGTGCCCCGGCGCAAGCATCAAGGACAATGAACAAACGGTATGCCATAGTGCTGTTGGCCCTGGCGGTAGGCATCGCGATGATGTTTGTCGGTAGGGACCGCAAGCGTTTCTTCACCTGCGAGGGCGTGGTATGGACTACCGACTACCATATCACCTATGAGGCTAGCCGCGACCTGAACGACAGCATCCAGTTGATTTTCAGCGACCTGGACATGAGCGTATCGCCCTATAACAAAGCTTCGCTCATCAGCGCCCTGAACGCCGGCACCATGAATCGCGTGGACGGCTACCTCAAGCGCCTACTCGACGCCAGTGCCGTCATCCACCGCGAGAGCGGCGGCGCCTTTGACCCGACGGTGATGCCCCTGGTCAACGCGTGGGGCTTCGGCTACAAGAGCGGCTCAATGCCCACGCGCGCCCAGATTGACAGCATCCTCACCTTTGTCGGCATGGACAAGGTAGCCCTGCAGGGCGACACCCTCGTGAAGAGCGACCCGCGCGTAATGCTCGACTTCAGCTCCATCGCCAAGGGGATGGCCTGTGACGAAATCGGTCGCATGCTCGCCCGCAACGGGGCCAGCAACTGGCTTGTCGAGATCGGCGGCGAGGTGATGGCCAGCGGCGTGAACAAGCGAGGCACGGCATGGGTCGTGTCAGTCGATATGCCCGACAATGACGGCAACAACGGCCACGAGAGCGCCCTCGCCATCACCATGGACAGCGCAGCGGTGGCCACCAGCGGCAACTACCGCAAGTGGCGCGAAGAGGGTGGCAACAGAATTTCACACATTATTGACCCGAAGACGGGCGACAGCCGTGTCGGCACGCTGCTCAGCGTCACCGTCATCGCCCCCGACTGCATGAGCGCGGACGCATGGGCCACGGCCTGCATGGTCATGGGCGACAGCACGGTAAAGGCCGTGATGGGCAAGCGGCAGGACCTCGGCGTGATGACCATCAGCGCCGACACCACATCCGGCAACCTCATCGTCTGGAGCAACGCCACCTTCGCCGGCCACATCCAGCAGCCCATTGCCCCTTAGGGGCAACAACGATTTAGACGTGGGTGTCAACCCACGGAACAGATACGAACACAACCAATCACCCAGCCCCATAGGGGCGCAACGATTTAGACGTGGGTGTCAACCCACGGAACAGATACGAACACAACCAATCACCCAGCCCCATAGGGGCGCAACGATTTAGTCAACCCACTGAACAGATATGGCAAACACCTACGTCAATAATATTGTACACATTGTATTTCACACCAAGAGCAACGGGACTACGATACTCGCCGCCGACCTTGACCATGTCCACAAATACATAGGGGGCATCACCAAGAATATTGGGGGCACTCTTATCGCAATCGGCGGAATGCCTGATCACGTGCACCTGCTCACCTCATTACCAAAAACCACAGCGTTATCTGACTTTGTCAAAGCTATTAAGGCCAACAGCAGTCGATGGATTAAAGAATTGAGTCCATATTACAGAAGTTTCTCATGGCAAGATGGCTATGGCGCTTTCTCGGTTAGCGCGTCGGTAATACCCAACGTTGTCAACTACATCCGCAACCAAGAGAAACACCACAAGCAACAAACGGCTAAAGACGAGTACAAAGCATTCCTTGATGCCTGTGGAATTGATTATGACGAAAAATACTTGTGACCGTGTCGCCCCGATGGGGCTATGAATGGATCTGGTCATACGATACGGGGGTTGCGCTTCGCTCCACCCCCGCCTAAATCATTCCAGCCCTAACGGGCTTTTCTTCCAATAGTTTCTTTTACTCGGCGATGATGAGTTCGATGCCCAGGTCTTCGACTTGCTTGACGACCTTGGGCGACACGCCGGCATCGGTGATGATGATGTCCACGGCGTCGATATCGGCAATGCGCGCGAAACCGCGCCTGCCGAACTTGCTGCTATCGGCGAGGACGATGGTCTTCTGGGCTGCGGCAATCATCTTCTGGTTCAACGCCGCCTCGCGCATGTCGGTCGTCGTGATACCGTACTCAAAGTCGATGCCATCAACCCCCAAGAACAACTTGCTGAACGAGCAGACCGCAAGGATGCGCGCGCTGTACTCGCCCACCACCGAGAGGCTGCTGTGACGCAACATGCCGCCCATCTGGATGATGTCAATGTTGGGATGCTGCGACAGGATGTTGCTCACGGGCAGCGACGCCGACACGACAGTCAGATTCTGGACCGGCTGGATGTTGCGCGCCAGCGCATGGACGGTCGTCCCCGACGCGATGCAGATGCTGTCGTCGGGCATGATCAGGCGAGCCGCCTCGCGACCGATGGCGTGTTTCTCGTCGGTAGCGAGTTTCTCCTTCTCGTTGACCGAGCGGTTGTTGATATACGGATTGATGAGCACAGCGCGGCCATGGCTGCGATACAGCTTGTCGCTCTTCTCCAACTCGGTCAGGTCCTTACGCACGGTCACAGCCGACACTTCCAGAAGCTCCACCAAGTCAGACACGAGTACCGACCCGTGCTTGATGAGCATTTCCATGATGATTTCATGACGTTGTTCCTTTGTCATAATCGCGCAATCAAATCCATTAAAGTCATTCTTGAGTGCAGCAAAAGTAGAGAAAAGAAAAACACCAGCCAAACAAATCGGCAAAAAAGTTTCAATTTTTTCCAATACGAAATCAAAAAAGCTGCTTTTTAGCCACAAAATAGGCTTCGATTTAGAACAAAACGAAAGTTTTGAAAGACTAAACGAAACTACCGATTTTAACAAAAATGCGATATCACACACAACATATCATCTTAAATATCAACACATTAAGTGCTATTATGTTTTAAAGCATCAAAAATAGATACGAAATTACTTGGCCATTTAAAAAAGTAGTTATAATTTTGCAGCGAAAGTAATTATTGCTACCTCACCGACAATTGACGTTTTATGGTAACAAGCGATATCTATAAAAAAGAATATGACGTGATCATCATCGGTGGTGGCGCGACTGGCGCCGGCACCGCGAGGGATTGCGCCCTGCGCGGCCTGAACGTGCTGCTGGTCGAACGCAACGACTACAGCACCGGGGCCACGGGACGCAACCACGGCCTGATGCACAGCGGCGCACGCTATGCCGTCACCGACAGCGAGAGCGCCAGCGAGTGCATTAGCGAGAACATGATCCTCAGGCGCATCGCGCGCCATTGCGTCGAGGAGACCGACGGCTTGTTCATCACCCTGCCCGAGGACGACCTGCAATACCAGCAGACCTTTGTCGATGCCTGCCACCGTGCCGGCATCCGCGCAGACGTGATCGACCCCGAGGAGGCACGACGCATCGAGCCGGCCGTCAACCCCGACCTGATCGGTGCCGTGCGTGTCCCTGACGCGGCCATCGACCCGTTCCGCCTGACCGTCGCCAACCTGCTGGACGCACGCCTGCACGGCGCCGACACCCTCAACTACCACGAGGTGGAGGGCTTTGTCATCAACCAGAACCGCGTCGAGGCCGTCAAACTGCTCAACAAGAAGAACGGCGAGCATGTCGAGGTGCGCGGACGCGTCATTGTCAACGCCGCGGGCATCTGGGGACAGCGCATCGCCGAGATGGCAGGCGTGAAGATCTCGATGTTCCCCGCCAGGGGAGCGCTGCTCATCTTCGGCCACCGCGTCAACAACATGGTGATCAACCGCTGCCGCAAGCCCGCCAATGCCGACATCCTCGTGCCCGACGACACGGTGTGCGTCATCGGCACCACCAGCGACCGCATCCCCATCGAGACCGTCGATGACATGCGCGTGACTCGTGAGGAGGTGGACGTGCTGCTCAGCGAGGGCGTCAAGATCGCGCCGTCGCTCGCTACCACGAGAATCATCCGCGCCTATGCCGGCGTGCGCCCGCTGGTCGCCAGCGACGACGACCCCAGCGGCCGCAGCATCAGCCGCGGCATCGTCTGTCTGGACCACGCCAAGCGCGACGGTCTGGAGGGCTTCATTACCATCACGGGCGGCAAGATGATGACCTACCGCCTGATGGGACAAATCGCCACCGACGCCGTCTGCGCCAAGCTGGGCAACACCGCGCCCTGCATCACGGCAGACCAGCCGCTGCCGGGATCGGAGGACGAGTCCATCTTCAAGGAAAACCCCGCCAAGCGCTACAGCTTCGGCCTGCGCGCAGCATTGGGACGCCACGGCTCACTGGCCAGGAACATCGACCGCGACAACGATATCGACAACGCCCTGGTCTGTGAATGCGAAGGCGTCACCGTGGGCGAAATCAAATACGCCGTCAACGACCTGCACGTGCACAACCTGGTGAACCTGCGCCGACGCACGCGCCTGGGCATGGGCACCTGCCAAGGCAAGCTCTGCTCCTGCCGCGCCGCGTCTCTGATGGGCGAGTTCAGCCACGACGTGAAGGGCGCACAGGAGGACCTGGCGGCCTTCCTCGACGAGCGATGGAAGGGCATGAGGCCCGTCGCGTGGGGCGACACCCTGCGCGAGGCACAACTGACCGCCGCCATCTACGAGGGACTGTGCGGCCTGGACATGGTAGTTGATACAACAGGAAAGGAGGACGTGCAATGAGAACAGACACCGTTATCATCGGAGGAGGCCTCAGCGGACTCACCTGCGGCATCGCGCTGGCCAAGCGCGGACAGCGCGTCACCATCGTGGCCAGCGGACAGAGCACGCTGCTCTTCAACGGCGGCTCGATGGACCTGCTAGGCTACATCGACGGCCAAGCCGTCAAGGCTCCGCTCGACGTCATTGCCCAGTTGCCCATCGACCATCCCTACCGGAAAATCGGCACGGAGCGGATCGCCGACCTGGCCGACCAGGCCAAGCAACTGCTTGAAGATGCCGGCATCATGACCGAAGGCTCGGCCAATGCCAACCACTGGCGCGTCACCCCGATGGGCGTCGCCAAACCCGCATGGCTGACGCTCAAGAGCCACGTGTGCATCGACGACATTGAACAGCTGCCCTGCAAGCGCGTGGCACTGATGTGCGTGCGCGGATTCTTCGACCAGCCTAACGGCATGCTGGCCAACGGCTTGCAGCAGATGGGCTTCAATGTGGAGAAGAAGGAATTTACCACCGACGAGATCACCACCCTGCGCCGCAGCCCCAGCGAGATGCGCGCCGTCAGTCTGTCCAAGCGACTAGTGAGCAACAGCTCGCTGAAGCGCGTGGCCGACCAGATCAACGCTCTGGCAGCCGACGCCGATATGATGCTCTTGCCCAGCGTGTTGGGTGACGAGGAAGCCTTCGACACCCTGCAGTCGATGACCGTCAAGCCGTTGAGGCTTGTCGCCACACTGCCGCCGTCGATGGCCGGCATCAGGATGCAGAAACAGCTGCAGCACTACTTCAGGATGCTGGGCGGCAACTACCTGATGGGCGATTCCGCCGTCAGCGCCGTCATCGACGGCGACCGCGTCGTCAGCGTCACCACCGCCAAACTCGGCGATATGCCACTGAGGGCCAACAACTTCGTGCTCGCCTCAGGCTCATTCATCAGCCGCGGACTGACTGCGGACTACGAGCGAATCTATGAGCCCGTGATGGACCTCGACGTCGATGCCGACGCCAATCGCGACAACTGGACCCAATTCGGGGTGCTGAATCCTCAGGCCTATTCTCGCTACGGCGTCAAGACCGACGACAGCCTGCACTGCATCAAGCAGGGCAAAACGATTTCCAACTTACACGCCATCGGTTCGGTCCTGAGCGGACACGACCCCATCAAGATGGCCGACGGCACCGGCGTGTCGCTGCTGACGGCACTGGCTGCTGCCCAGGACATCCTGGCCAAGTGATGAAAGTATATCGACACAACGACTACCATCACCCGGTGGAGCCATTAGGCTTCAACCATAGGTTTAAGATAAGATAGATAAATATTTGATTGATGATTTTTTAATGGGATTTTATGGCTGACCAGATGCAACTATGCAACATCAGCGCCAACAACTTTGAGCAGTGCACCAAGTGCTCCATCTGCACCACCGTCTGCCCTGTTGCCGCTGTGACTACAGACTATCCCGGTCCCAAACAGGCCGGCCCCGACGGCGAGCGCTATCGCCTGAAGGACCCCGCCTTTTACGACAAAGCCCTGAAACTCTGCCTCAACTGCAAGCGGTGTGAGGTAGCTTGCCCCAGCGGTGTACACATCGCTGACATCATCCAACGTGCACGCATGAGCGCCGGCGAGGGCAAGCGCGCCAGCCTACGAGATACCCTGCTGGCCAACACCGACCTGCTGGGAACGGCGGCCAACCTGGTCGCACCCGTCGCCAATGCCACATTGGGCCTCAAGCCCACTAAGTTGGTAATGCACAGTGTGATGTCCATCCACAAGCACCGCACTTTCCCCGCCTACAGCCGCACCAAGTTTGAGACGTGGTACAAACGCCACGCCGCCAAGCAGCAGGACGCCTACAGCCGCCACGTGAGCTACTTCCATGGCTGTTACGTCAACTACAACTTCCCCAAGCTGGGCCAGGACCTGGTCAAACTGATGAACGCTGCCGGCTATGGCGTGCACTTGCTCGACAAGGAGCAGTGCTGCGGCGTCGCCCTTATCGCCAATGGTCTCTACAAGCAGGCCAGGCGACAGGCACGCGTCAACGCCGCCAACATCCGACAGGCGGTGAGCGCCCGGCACCACACCGTGCTGACCACCAGTTCGAGCTGCACGTTCAACCTGCGTGATGAGTATCCCGCGATTCTGGACATAGACACCAGCGACGTGCGCGACAACATCATGCTGGCAACGCGATTTATCTACAATCTTGTGGATGAGGAGAAAATCAAGCTTATCTTCAAGCAAGACTATAAGCGTCGCATCGCCTATCACACCGCCTGCCACATGCAGCGCATGGGCTGGCAGATCTACAGCATCGAACTGCTGCGCATGATTCCGGGCCTTGACTTGGTGGAACTGGATCAGGAGTGCTGCGGCATCTCGGGCACCTATGGTTTCAAGAAGGAGAACTACGAGCGCTCCCAGGCCATCGGCTCCACCCTCTTCAAACTCATCGAGGATGCCCACGTCGAAGCCGTCGCCACCGATTGCGAGACCTGCAAGTGGCAGATCGAGATGTCCACCGGCCTGCCCGTCGAGAACCCCGTCAGCATCCTCGCCGACGCCCTCGACGTCGAAGCCACCAGACGAGCTAATATGATTAGTGATTAGAGATTAGTTAATTCTTTTTGAGATACTTAACAACATCATATTAAACAATAACTTAAAACTTAAAACTCAATTATGGCAAGTTTTTTAGCTCCACCGGCCTATAAGCCCGAGAGAACCGACGCCAATGTCGATGCGGACTACAAGAGACTGCGTTGGCAAGTGTTTATCGGCATCTTCATCGGCTATGCCGGCTTCTATCTGGTGAGAAAGAATTTCTCCATGGCGATTCCCATGCTGGAGCCCTTCGGTTTCACCAAGGGTATGCTGGGTACTGCCCTGGCGATGAACGCTGTGGCCTATGGCTTCTCCAAGTTTGTCATGGCCAGCATCAGCGACCGCAGCAATGCGCGCCGCTTCCTGCCGTTAGGCTTGATCCTGTCGGCCATCGCCATGCTGTTCATGATGGTTCCCATCACCCTGCTCGACCCCATCGGTCACCCCGAGCGCAAGGGTCTTGCCGTCTTCCTGATGGGTGCCTTCAACTTCCTCGTGGGTTGGTTCCAGGGTATGGGCTGGCCTCCGTGCGGACGCGTTATGACGCGCTGGTTCTCCATTAAGGAGCGCGGCACGTGGATGAGCGTGTGGAACTGCGCCCACAACGTGGGCGGCGCCCTCGTTGGCCCCATGGCCGCCTATGGTGCCATGTGGTTCGGCTCCTGGTTCTACGGCAACGATGAGAAGATGTACTTCCTGATCGGTACTTACGCCTTCCCCGCTGCTGTGGCTGTCCTGATCGCCATTATCGCCTACGTCCTCATCCGCGACACCCCTCAGTCGTGCGGTCTTCCCTCCATCGAGAAGTGGAGCGGCTCGGCCTCCAAGAACTATGACGAGAAGAAGAGCGAGCAGTCGCTCAGCATCGGCCAGATTTTCAAGACCGTCCTCTCGAACAAGTTCCTGTGGTACATCGCACTGGCCAACTCGTTCATCTATATGGTGCGCTACGGCTGTCTGGACTGGGCTCCCACCATCCTGAGCGAACAGGGCGTGGACATCAAGAATGCCGGTTGGGCCTACTTTGCCTATGAGATTGCCGCTATTCCCGGCACCATCTTCTGCGGCTGGCTCAGCGACAAGGTCTTCAACGGACGTCGCGCACTGCCCACCATGATTTTCATGGCTCTCATCATCGTGGCCATCGTGGTCTACTGGCAGAACATGACCAACCTCACCGTGGTCATCGGTTGCCTGATCGCCATCGGCTTCCTCATCTACGGTCCCGTGATGCTCATCGGCGTGCAGGCACTTGACCTGGCACCGAAGAATGCTGCCGGCACCGCCGCCGGCCTCACCGGCTTCATGGGCTATGTGCTGGGTACCGCCATCCTGGCCAACACCGTGCTCGGTTATGTCGCCGAGAGCACCGGAGGCTGGGACATGCCCTTCATCCTGCTCATCGTGGCCTGTCTGGGCGCCATCTTCTTCATGGCCCTGACCTACAAGGAGGAGCAGTACCTCGTTGCCGACCGCAAGGGCGAGCATATCGAAGAGAAGAAATAATCAAGAATTATCACAATAATTATTCATTAAAACCAAACTACTTATGTTTAAAAATCTCGTACGAGTAGGTCTGTTGAGCGCCGTTGTGCTCGCGACCTTCACCTCATGTGAGGAAGAACAGCAGTTCACCAATGAGAAGCTTGACGCCAAGCGCGTGGAGGTTCAAGTGCTGAACTCAGAACTGGCTAAAGTTCGTGACTATGTGCCCTTGTATGCCGTTATCGCACACCGCGGCTCCACCTTCTGGGCTCCCGAGGAGACCGAAGCATCGTGGCGTTGGGCCCGTGAGATGGGTGCTGACTACCTGGAGAGCGACGTACAGTGCACCAAGGACGGTATCGTGCTTGCTAACCACGATGAGAACCTGAAGCGCACCACCAACATCGAGAACGTCTTCAGCGAGAATGTTCCCGCCAGCCGCGTTGCCTTCTACATGAGCCTGGGCTTCTCTCGCGATGACGCCGAGGCACAGTACGGCCGCGACATGGCCGCCTTCCGTCCGTTCTACACCCTGAGCTACTACTATGCCGAGCTGCTCATGCTGGATGCTGGCAGCTGGTTCAACGAGAGCTCGCTGGAGCAGGCCCGTCCCGCCTTCCAGGCCACCGAGAACGGCCGCTTCGAGAACGGCAAGATCGTCTACAGCAATGGCTTGTACATCAGCGCCATCCAGGACCAGATCGCTTATGCCGAGGGCAAGCGCCTGGTGCGTGACGCCGAGGGCCGCCGTGTGCTCACCTACAAGATCAAGGACGAGTACCGTGGCATGACCCTGCAGCAGATCTATGACGCCATCAAGGCCAAGGGCGAGTATAACGCCAAGTACATGGACTTCATCGAGTACGACTTCGCCAACGCCTATGAGCCCGACCCCGAGGACACCGGCAACCGTCCCGGCATCTATGTCGAGTTCAAGGAGAGCTGGCTCAACCCCGGCAACATGGAGAAGCGCGTGTATGACGTACTGGCCGAGTGTGGCTGGAACATCATCACCAAGGATCCCGGCGACCAGCCCTTCTACAAGAACGGCAAGGTCAACGTGGGCAACACCCGCGGCCGCGTCATCCTGCAGACCTTCTCGTTCGACGCCCTGCGTCGTGCCAACGACATCTTCAAGGGTCGCATCCCCATGTGCTACCTGTTGTGGATCAGCGAGCCCGCCTATGCCACCGACATCGCCTATGACACCCCCACCGGCTATGCAGCCTTCATCAAGTGGGCCCAGGACAATGGCGCACACATCATCGGTCCGGCCATCAGCGGCGCTCCCAACAACTATCCCGAGATGAACGCTCCCTGGCAGGCCTACATGATCCGCAAGAGCGGCATGATCAACCACCCCTACAGCTTCGACAGCTGGGCACAGATGTGCAAGTACATGGGCTACTACAACTATGAGTGGGAGACCGAGTTCGACGACCTGCTCCGCCTGGAGATTCCCGTTACTCCCTACTGCACCGCCAGCTATCCCCACAGTGTACCCGTTTACATGGACGGCTTCTTCACCAACCGCACCGAGATGTCGCTGCGCTACATGATCGAGAACGGTTTCCGCGGCAACGCCCAGTTGCCCAACCCCTTCCATCCCGACAAGGAGTATGACAACTCTCAGGCCAACGTCACCGTTCCCGATGCCGTTGTCACCCTCGAGCGTCTGGGTTACTAATCCATGGCAGGTGTAATGAACATTATCAACAACATTAAATCGACACAATTTAATATGAAAAAATATATTTTGATGCCTGTTTTGGCAATCTTCGCGCTGAGCGCTGCAGCCCAGGACTTCGATAACGACCCCACCCTGCAGCTCGAGAACGCCGAGAAGGAAGTGAAGTTCACCGTGGGCGCCCGCATGATGGCCGACGCCGCCTATTATCATTCTGACTTCACCCCGCTGCAGAGCGGTGCCTCGATCACCGATGCCCGCATCCGCACCTCGATGAGCTACAAGGACTGGTACTTCTATGCCGACTTCGGCTTCGGTGGCGGCAAGTTCGCTCAGAAGAACATCTTCGTGCAGTACAGCACGCTCGACAACAGCGACAACACCCATGCCGTGAAGGTGGGCTACTACAACGACCCCGCCGGCTCGATGGCCCGCAACACGTCGCTGGGCAGCTACCACTTCATCAGCCGTCCCGGTTCGTCGATGGCCCTGGGTGAAGGCCGTGAGCTGGGTATCAGCTACAAGTTCAACAACAAGCACTTCATGGCCTATCAGGGTGTGTTCACCGAGAACGCCTACAACAAGATCGACGCTGGCTTCAACGGCGTAACCGTTGCCGGCCGTTACTTGTTCCGTCCCATCGCCGATGAGACCCAGACGCTGCACGTGGGCGTGAACGCCCGTTTTGCTCACCTGGGCGGCGGCGAGGTCTATAACAATGTGCTGAAGAAGACCTACAGCCTGGGTCAGCCGCTGGAGACCTACGTTGACGAGGACGATCAGTTCGTCAGCGCTGATCTCGACTGGGCCAACAACGTGGTTAACCTGGGTGCTGAGGCCCTCTACAACAACGACAAGTTCTTTGCCCGTGGTGAGTTCTTCTACAAGCATGTCACCAAGAAGCGCGACAGCTACTCGCTCTATATCGACGCCCAGAACAACATCGACGGTTGGGGTGACATCGAATGGTGGGAGAATGCCAACAAGCTCAAGAACAACAACTTCTTTGGCGGCTACGTGGAGGCAGGCTTCCAGATTCTGGGCAACGGCTACAAGTACAACATGCAGGAAGGCCTGCTGGGCGGCATGGACGGCAAGTCACTCGAACTCGTGGCCCGCTACAACTACACCGCGCTGAACAACCTTACCGACGGTGAGTACTACAACGCCGGTCGCGGCCACTACTATGCCAACGGCTACATGGAGGATTGGCCCGGCACTGGCGCTACTAGCGTCGGCGGCGGTAACATCCACAGCGTCACCGTAGGTCTGAACTACGCGTTCAACCGCTATGTGCTGTGCATGTTTGACTACACCTTCCACAAGCTCGACAAGCCCTTCCTCCCCTACGACAAGAACTTCCACGTGGCTCAGGCTCGTGTGCAGTTCACTTTCTAATGGAGGATCATTGCAATTTTGAAAATAATCTAACAAACGTCTAAGTACCATCATAGATTACTTATAACAGATTAATTTTCCTATCAATCACAGCAATCCCGCCTTACCCGTGATGGGTCAGGCGGGATTATCTTTTGCTATATCCCTAGCCAGCACAGAGGCGCGACATGTTCCCCGCTCCCTGCCTGTGACTATCCATTCGGCTCTTGGCCATCAACTGGCGCCGCTGGTGAGCAATATGTTGGTCAGAGCGGTCACGTCCGAGATGGTGATTCTGCCGTCACCGTTCACGTCGGCAGCAACGGGGCTGTAGTGGTCAGTCTCCACGGTCGTGGCATTGCTCAGGATCGCACTGATCAGAGCGGTCACGTCGCTGATGCTCAGTTTGCCATCCTTGTTCACATCACCTATCTGCACATCGACACTGGTTCTGCCGATAATGATGTAGTTGTCCTCCAGGCTGACTGTTATCTCATAGTCGCCAGCGACCAAGACATGGACATCCGAGAAGTAATCCCATTCAAAGCTCAGCGGGAGTTGACGCCCGAGACGGTCCTCGGTCAACTCGAAGAGGCCGTTGCTCTCGGGGCCGAAACGGTAGAGATTAACGTAATTCCATCCGCCCATGTCGCCATTCGCATCTATCTCGGTAGTGAAACCGAAGGTCTTGTCGGCATCAACATGCACTGTAGCAGTATAAATCTCGGTCTCAGGGTCATAGGTCATCTTGGTGCCGGCATCGCAGGCCCATTGCTGGTCATCGACATCACCCAGGATATGGACCATGGGGACGAAGGGCTCCTCGTCAAGCGTCATGAACACGTCGGGCCTGCACCAGTCGCTCAAGGTGCCGTTATCACCGATGGCCTGTACCTGCACCTCATATTCGGTAGCCATTTCAAGGTCCTCGATGGTATATTCCGTCTTCGTCAGGTTGTTCACATAGGTCCACTCGTTGGTCGGCACGTAGTAGACAGCAATCATAGCGATATCAGGAGAATACTGGTTCTCGGGCGAGGTGATGGTAATCACGTCACCTGCGCTGCCGGTCACGGTCCAACTGTGGGTCTCAGAGGCACTCATGCTATACTCGACGGCCGTTGTCTGGATAGAGCCCACTACAAACCTGCCGCTACCATACTGACCGCTAGCCGTGGTGAGATTCACGGTGAAGATATCGTTCTGGTAGCCCGCAGGTATGGTGAACTTGATGTAACCATCGGTGGTCGCAGACTGGTGGGTGGCATTTCGGAAATAAAGGGCTCCATAGCCGCCATAGACATTGTTACCAGACCATGGTGATGAGAGCGTAACGGCCTGATAGCTCTGGTTGGTGTAAATGGTTCCATCCAGCGAATTAAGCAAGACGGGGTCGTCGGACTCCCCGGTAAACAGCCTGTAGCGCAGGTTCCATGCGCTATTGTCATCATCTACCCAAGAGACCACACAGGAAGTGGTTCCCGGCTCTACATACATGTCGGTGGGCACAGTCGTCGCATTGATACCGACCGAAGCGGTCAAGGCCGCAATAACGCCCGACAAAATGAATAAGATTTTTTTCATAAGCAAAAAAGTTAAAGTTAATTTCGGTTTTCAGATAATTACCACCCACAAAAATACACCATAAAATCCAAATCTGCAAATAATTATCTCTTTATCTAAAACTCACAGGCCACAACAGGGGTATTACACTCATCAGATACCAATAAAAAGTAGAGACGCAAAATCTTGCCTCTCCACCATATCTCAATTAACAAAGTCTAAGGTCTAAAGCCTAAGGTCTAAGGTCTAAAGCCTAGAGCCTATTTCACTACCTTCACGGCGCTGGTGGTGCCATCGCTGTAGGTGGTCACCTGGATGGTCAGGCCGCTGGGTTGGGCCATCTCCTGGCCAGCCATGTTGTAGTAGCGCACGCCGGTAACCGTCTTGCCGTCGGTCAGTTCATTGACTGCAGTGGGCTTGGGATAAACCTCGAGATAAACGATGTCACTCTTATTGGTAATGCCCTCAACGGTGTAGTTGAGCTGGATACCGATGCGCCAGCTGAACATGGGATTGTCACCCATATTGGTGCGATAGAAGTAAACGCGACGCAGGTAGAAGTCCTCACCACTGTAGCCGTAGGGGATCTCGGTCATGTCGGTATCGAAGCCGTTGAGCGCGCCATAGGTCTCGACATCAAACGTGAACAGCTCGTCATTGTCGGTAAAGATGCTGTAGGTCAGACAGTCTGAATCCAGCGGGTTGCCGTCAACGTCAAACAGGTTGATGTTGAAGTCCAAGCGCGTGTAACCGCTCTCGTCACCGCAGTCAAAGAAATCGGTCACCTCGGGGTTAGCGGGAACGGCGGGCACGGCATCGCCAATCACGGTCCAAGTCGAGCCCCACTCAATGGTAGCGATACTGCCGTCGTCACTCCAGACACCGGCAAGGCCAGTTGCCACGCAGTCATAGGGGTAAGGATTGTTCATGTCTCCCTCGCTGCCCACCATCGCGATGGTGCCGTTCTCGGGGTCGATTTCATAGACAACCTCGGTCTCGCGCTCATCGGGATAGAATTCGAACCAGTAAAAATCGTCGCCCAGGTCGATGACGTCGGTAGAGCCCCACGCCAGAACAACACCATAGCCAAATTCCTCATTATAAGCGACATACTGACCAAGAGGCACAGAAATCGACAGTCCGTCGGGACTCAGTTCGCCGACGACCCACGTGCCGGTACCCTCGGCATAGCACAGGATGTCCTGAATGTAAACCGTCGAGCCATCATCGGCATAGACCACCTTGACGCGGCCCGACTGAGCGGCCGGCTCATAGCCGTATAAGCTGGAAAGCACATACTCACCGCTGCGCAGGTAGTTCACCACGGTGCCCTCGGGCTGCTCGGTGATGATGTCAACACGCGACGGGGCCTTCGTCATGGCAGCATGGGACTGCTTGGCCATCGGACGATAGGGATTACCTGCCGACTTAATGCCAGCCGACGCACTCACGGCAATCGCCGCACTCAATAAAAGTAATGTTAATTTCTTCATAAGCATTATTGATTAATTAATCCAACATTTTTAAAGAAGATGCAATTTTCTTAAGCATTTCGCTATTTGATTCATCGATACGCGATTTATCATAAACCACAAAATCGTGATTGATGATGTCATACTCTATGCTCTCGGAATAGGGTGACATATCTAAACGGACAGGAATCACTCTCTTGCCATAGGACATCGCGAGAGAGATTTCGCTCACGACATTGCTTGACTTATTGGAATTCTCTGATGACATGAAAAGTAGCACTTTAGAATGCTTGATGGCATCAACGATAACCTTCTTAAAAGACACACCGCTATACATGCCCTCGACGTCAAGCCAGCATCTGATGCCAGCATTAACAATGGACTCATAAATCGGTTTGACTATATCAAAATCCTTTCTTGAATAGCTGATGAAAACTTCATTATCCGTTTCAGGCAGAGCAGTATCGGCTATCTGTGCTGACGGCTCATCAGTGAGCAACTTGTCATAAATTTGCTCCTTCAGCAATTTTGATATCGCTTCCTGAGCCGAGAACTTTTCAAACACGGGAAGGAAGTCCCACTGTCTCATACTATTACGGCTGTCAAGCAAATAAAGCTCAACTTTCAGAGACTTGTTCGTTTTCCTCAGATTGCGGGCGATGGCCTCAGACATCACTGCAGACACCTTGTCGAATGGTATGCCGGCATTACCGGCACCAATAGCAGGGAAGGCTATTGACTCCAAATCCATCGCATGCAGGAGCCGGAAGCACTTATCAATGGAATGTCTGATAATGTACTGGTCAATTTCACTCTCAGAGATGCCCTTCGGTGTGTTCGAGTGGTCCAGGCTCTTATCTATTGTGATACAATGAAATACATATTTATGGGGCAGGCGCCCGGCTGTTGAGACAAGCACGTCGCCGATGTTTACGGGCAATTTGGATTGAGCGTCTTCACGAATCACTTCTCCTCCAGCTTGACGGATAACGAAAGACAAACCGCCGCTCATCGTCATCCGGGAGCCACAACTGTTGACAATCACATCGGTTTGGCTCGTCGTGATATCGCCAAAAATGATTTTGATTGACGAATTATTGATGTAGTACTCTTTACTCTGCTCCATTTCGATCCTGTCTTGAAGAGAAATAATAACCGGGGGTAACCTCATCCCGCCTGTGCTGCAAATGTAGCCATAAAAATCAAATACTGCAAGCGAAGCGCATGATTTTCAAAACAATTTGGCCTTACATGGCCTTGAAAAACTGAAAATTAATGGTATTCTCGCACAATTTGCTAAAATTTTCATTAAATTTGCACTTTCAACCTTAATAACAACCATTGATGATGGAGACCTTAAACGAATTTTTCACGACGTTGAGCGGCTACCTCTGGGGGTGGCCCATGATTATATTGCTGCTGGGAACACACATTTTCCTGACCTTCCGTCTAGGCATACCCCAGCGCAAACTATTGACGGGCATCAAGTTATCACTGAGCAAGGACAAGGACTCCACGGGTGACGTGTCGCAGTTCGGCGCGCTGGCCACAGCGCTGGCGGCGACCATCGGCACGGGCAACATCGTGGGAGTGGCGACGGCCGTGGCCCTGGGCGGTCCCGGCGCCGTGCTGTGGTGCTGGCTCTCGGGCGTGTTTGGCATCGCTACCAAGTACAGCGAGGGCCTTCTCGCCATCAAGTACCGCGTCAAGTCAGCCGACGGGCGCATGCTGGGCGGACCCATGTACGCGCTGGAGCGCGGCCTGGGATGGAAATGGCTCGCCGTGCTGTTTGCCCTGTTCACGGCACTGGCATCCTTCGGCATCGGCAACACGGTGCAGGCCAATGCCATCTCGACCATCGCTGAGGGTTCCTACGGCATCCCGACATGGCTCACGGGCGGATTTGTCTGCCTGCTCACCGGCCTGGTCCTGCTTGGCGGCATCAAGAGCATCGCCCGCGTGTGCAGCGCCCTGGTTCCGTTCATGGCGTTCTTCTATGTCATGGGGTGCATCTACATCCTCATCGCCAACGGCCAGTATGTCTGGCCCGCCATCAAACTCATCTGTGAGTCGGCCTTCACGCCTCAGGCTGCCGGAGGCGGCTTCGTGGGCACTACCGTCATCGTGGCGGCCCGCATGGGTATCGCGCGCGGTCTGTTCAGCAACGAGTCCGGCTTGGGTTCCGCTCCCATTGTCGCCGCTGCAGCCCAGACGCGCAACCCCGTTCGCCAGGCCCTCGTCTCCTCGACGGGCACTTTCTGGGACACGGTGGTCATCTGTGCTTTCACCGGTCTGGTCATCGTCAGCAGCATCATTGCCCATCCTGACATCAGTGCCAGCGACGGCGCCGCCTTGACCAAGGCCGCCTTCTCCAAGATTCCCTACGTGGGCACGCCGCTGCTCAGTTTCGGCCTGCTGACGTTCGCCTTCACCACCATCCTGGGCTGGTGCTACTACGGCGAACGCGCCGTCGAGTACCTCAAGGGTAAACGCTGGATGCTGGCCTACCGCATCCTGTTCGTCGCCATGGTCTTCGTGGGCAGTGTCATCAGCCTGGACATCGTTTGGAACGCTGCCGACTGCATGAACGCCCTCATGGCGATCCCCAACCTCGTCGCCCTGCTGCTGCTGAGCAACGTCATCGCCCGCGAGACCAAGCACTACCTCTACGAGAATCGCCTGGACCACCACGCCCCCAAGGACGACTAACCCCTCCCCCAAGAGATTCTAGATTGTCTAGAATATCTAGAGCCTCTAGAATATCTAGATTGTCTAGAAAGTCTAGATTATCTAGTCTCTCTAGCCCTCTCGACAAGCAACAAGCAACTGTGCCCCAGTCGGTTATCCACTGGGGCTAAATATTTTTCCAAAAAAACGCTTGCCAGTTCGGGAAAAAGCAGTACTTTTGCAGCCGGGTAAGTCCTACACGGCCAGCTCCCTCCCAATCCCCCAGGCCTTGACCGGAGCAAGGGTAACGAGGTCGTAGCGGCGCGCTGTAGCTCACTTGCCCTTTTTTTGTACCCCTACGTCAACTTTTTCCCGCCCTGTCATTATTTTTTTGATGCCCAGGCACCATGCTGCTACATTTTTTTGTAACTTTGCAGTGCTATCGGGCACAACGCCCCCCTCTGAGTAAAAAAGTAATCATATATTCACTACTAATTTTTCCACTATGAGACTCAAACATTATCTTTTCAGGATCATCACCCTCATTGCGGTGGGGATGACGTGTAACCTCAACGTTTCGGCAACAGATTATGACTCGGGCTTGGTCGGCGACGTCAACCACGACGGCCGTCTGAGCATCACCGACATCTCTATGCTCATCAATGACTTGCTCACTGACGCCCATGCCAATTATCTCAGCGACATCAACAGGGACCGCAGGCTGAGCATCGCCGACGTCTCTGAACTCATCGATATGGTACTCAACTACCCGGACTGCAACCTGTGTTTCACCATCGATGACTGGCGTTTCACGATGGTGCGGGTAAAGGGAGGCACCTTCACGCTGGGCGCCGCCCAGGGGCAGGACAGTGAAGCCTACTACGATGAATTTCCGGCCCACCAGGTCACCCTCTCGGACTATTACATCGGCCAGTGCGAAGTGGATCAGATGCTTTGGTACCACGTCATGGACGGACTTCCTCTCGACAACGACGACCAAGAGTGCCCCGTCGTGAACGTGTCCTGGGAGGATTGCCAAGACTTCATCAACACCCTTAACCAGCTCACAGGACTCAACTTCCGCCTCCCCACCGAGGCCGAATGGGAATTTGCCGCTCGCGGCGGCAACCTCAGCCAGCACTACAAGTACTCAGGCAGCAACGACTTTGACGAGGTGGCCTGGTGTGAGGAAAACAGCAATGACTGGCTGCACCGCACCGGCGAAAAGAAGCCCAACGAACTCGGCATCTACGACATGAGCGGCAACGCATGGGAGTGGTGCTATGACTGGTGGGGCATGTATGAAAGCGCCGCCGTTGTCAACCCGACGGGGCCCGAGAGCGGCTCCGAGCGAGTGTGCCGTGGCGGATGCATGAATGGCCACGCCAGATTCTGCCGCATCGGCTACCGCATGAGCTATCCGCCTTTTACCCGACGCCCGGAACTCGGATTCCGCCTGGCACTGTAACCCCGGGAAGCATCCACACCCAGCACCAAGAGGGTGCACCATCATCCACGCCTAGAACTCTAATCGGCTTCGAGTGATGGTGCATCCTCTTGTTTGATTTCTCGGCCGTTAGGCAAATTAAATAATCCAGAGGCTTTTCCCCCAGCTGCTGATGCTTACTGTCACCGCAGCATGTCGCGCACCTCGTCGAGGCTGCCGTCGTTGGGCGACGGTGTCACGCCCAGCAGGTAGCACAGCAGCGGATAGACGCACACGTTGCGGAAACGCTCAGGCTTGGTGTACCCCTCCTTGAAGTCAGGGCCGATGGCACGGAAGCCCACCTGCATGTCGGCAGCCGTGTGGTCAAAGCCGTGGCTGCCACGCTGCTTCTTTGACGGCTTGTCGGCAAAGAGCCAGCCCACGTCGGGCAGTACCACCACGTCGCCCATGTTCTTATTGGTGCCGTAGCCCAGATAGGCGGGCAAGTTGCCCTTTTTCCAGGCGCGGATGTGGTCCACCGCCTGCAAGGCATTGTATATGGAGTCAACATATTGCGGAGCGCTGGCATAGATGAGCGTGGGGTAATCGTTGCAGAAGCGCTCATACCACTGCTTGGGCAACACGTCGTCGATGTCCACAAAGCGCTTGGGATCGACGCTTGTCATGCCGTGGTCGCCGGTGACGATGAAGTTCACCTTGTCGGCAAAGGGCAGCAGCTGGATGCGCGCCCACAGTTTGCTCAGCAGCAGGTCCATGTTCTCGACGGCAAGGCGCGTCATGCGGTTCATCGGGCCGTAATTGTGACCCGAGCGGTCAGGTTCCTCAAAGTAGGCCATCACCAGGTGGGGGCGGTCGGCCTCAGGCAACTGGAGCAGACGGATAATCTCGTCGACACGCCCTTCAAAATCGAGCTGCTGGGTCTGGTAGTCACGCCAGTAGGTGGGATACTCGCCCTGAACGGCGACATCGCTGCCCACCCAGAAGACCGTCGCCGTCTTCACGCCCTGATGCTTGGCAGTCAGCCACACGGGGTCACCGCCATAGTAACGGCTGTCGGCACGCGTCACCTTGTTGCCCAGCGAGAACTCCACGCCCTTCTCGCGGTCCCAGAAGGTGTTGGTGATGATACCGTGGTGGTCGGGGGTCAGGCCCGTGGCCAGCGTGTAGTGGTTGGGGAAGGTCTTGCTCGGGAACGAGGGCTGCATCACCGCCTTGACGCCATCGCGTGCCAGCTGGTTCATGAACGGCACATCATAGGTGTCCAGGTAGTCCCATCGCAGGCCGTCGAGCGAGATGATCACCGTGTAGTTGTCACGTCCAGCGCCCCAGGACTGCACAACCATCAGCGGCAGCAACAACAGCAGTAAAAAAAAACTTTTCATCATCTATTAGTTTTTAAATCATTCATGTCACAAAGGTAACCAAAATAATCCACCCCACCAAGCCCCATCCCATTAGAATCCCCCGCCCCATCCCACTAGACGCGACGGCCGTCCTGTCCAGTACTCCGAGGCCCCGCCTCAGAAAAAAGAAAAACAAGGGAGCGGCCATTGTGACCGCCCCCTTAACAAATTCATGTGTGGAAATGTAATAGCTTAGTAACGGGACTTAGAAAAGTATATCTTTGCCCATTACTCGGGCTTCTCGTGCGAGAAGTAGATACCGTTGGACATCTGCGGAGTGCCGTTGAAAGTCTTGCGCACACCGATTACCGTCAGCTTGTCGCCAACCTCAATACCCTCCATCTCGAACAGACCCTTGCGGTAGTCGCCAGTAGCACCCCAACCGGGATAGCAGCCATAGACGTAAACGCTGTTGGTCTCATCCTCCAGGTAAACGTTACCGTAGACCGGGTTAGCGATCTCGGTGATGGTACCAGTAATCATGTAGTAGGTATCGGGATCATCCTCCTGGTCGAGGAACTCGTCGATGCTGATCGGAGTCACGGGGATGGTGGACTCGAGAACAGCGCCGGTCATTTGCGGGGTCTCCTTATACACGCCACGCTTGCCCACGAGGGTAACGACGTCACCAGCCTTCAGGCCAGCAGCCTCAAAGTCACCCTTGGCACCGATGCCATAGACGTAGGTCTCACCAGAATAGTCACGGATATAGACGTTACCGTAGGTAGCATTAGCCACGCTGGTGATCACACCGGTGAGGCGGTACTGGGTCTCGCCCACTTCTGCCTCCAGGAACTCGGCAATAGAGCACTCAACGATAGCACCCGTCTGGTTGATGGTTGCCATAGCGGTATATTCCTTACCCTTGTCGTCGGTGGTCTTGAACACTACGGTAGTGCTGCGGTCGCCACCATTGTTGGCATTGGCATGGAAGGTTACCACGGGCTCAGCGCCACCGGTTACCGACACGATGCCCAGCCAGCTCTTGGCCTCGTCGGGAATCTCGACCGAGATGCCGTTGTTGGTCTTGCAGCTCAGGTTAACGGTCACGTTACCACCCTCCATGGGAATCGTAGCGTCGGCGGGGTCATAACCCTCGACCTTGACGAGCGACTTCTGGATGTTGATGACGGTCACGTCAACGAGCTCTACGGTACCGTTATACACGGTCTTGGGACCCTCGACGGTAACGATGTCGCCCTCCTCGAGACCCAGGCTCAGGAAGTTCTTGGTACCACCCTTGGCATCAAGCGTACCATAGATGTAAACCTCGCCCGTCTCGTCAACCAGATACCAGTTGCCGTAGGTCGTGTTGACGATCCTGGTCACGGTACCGGTCACACGGTAGGTCTTGCTCTCGGGACCGGCAATGACCTCGGCACAGGTAGCCTCCTTAACGACTGCGAGGCCCTGAATCACGTTGATGGTCTGCTTCTTGTCGGCACAAGCGACGTGCAGGACAGCGGTGCGGCCGTCAGGAGCAGCAGGAGCGGTGAAGGTCACCTTGGTCTCACCGGCGCCACCGTTCATGGGGCTCACGGTCAACCAGGCGGGAAGTTCGGCCTCGTCAAACGACCAGGCCTCCTTGGCGTTGATGGTAATCGTGTTGGTGCCACCGGCCTCGTCGATAGCCACATAGGAAGATGAAACCTTAATCTCATCGAGCAAGGTTATTGCATCGTCATCAGAGCAAGCCGACAACAGAGCGACCAGTGCAAAAAACGAAATAAAATATTTGAGTTTCATAATGTTGTCTTAGTCTTTAGGAATTAGTTGAAGATGTACTTGATACCGATAGATGCGTTCCAGCACTGACCGATGGACTTGTTGGGAACGAAGGTCTTGGTAGCACCGTCAATCGACTTGGGAGTCGAGAAGGTAGCATAGCCCTGAGCGTCAACGCCCTCATACTTGAGGATGCGGGGATCGCTGCCGATTTCGGGGTTGAGATACTTGCTCACGCCCCAGCTCGAGTTGAAGAAGTTCAGCACGTTCTTCACGTCGAGGAGCAGCTGCAGGGTGTGCTTGGCACCGCAAACGTTCACTGAGAAGTCATGCTTGTAGCTCAAGTCAATGCGATGTACCCAGGGGCTGTACAGGCTATAGGCCTCGGCGTACTTGCCCTGATGGTTCTTCAGGTAGCTGTTGGCATGAACGTAGTCCATGAAGCGGGTCTTGTCACCCTCGCTGACGAAACGGAACTCGCGGTTAGCGACCTGATCGTCGGTGGGGATGTACAGTGCGTCGTAGTTGTAGCCGTCGCCGTTCATGTCGTTGGCCATCATGAAGGAGTAGTTGTAACCACCGCGCCAGGTCTCATAGATCAGGCCATAGTGGTTGCCACTCTTGTCGTGACCGGTTGCCGACAGGATGAAACGGTCAGGAGTTACATACTGCGAGTTGTGCAGCTTGATGTTGTTGGGACCCTCGATGGTGGGAACATAGGTGAAGGCGCTCTCGGCAGCGCTACCGGGCATACCGGTAACCTCCTTCTGTACGGTGTGGGTGTAAGCAGCCATCAGGCTCAGCCAGTCGGTGGGCTCAGCATTCACGGTGATGTTGCCGATCCAACCATAACCACGGCTGGTGTTCTCCAGGACGAAAGCCTTGGTACCCGTGCGGTATCCTGCAGGATACATGGGACGGTTGTCAGCACCGTTGAAGCGGGCAAAGCCACCCACGCTGGGGATAGACCAGTCGCTGATGCTGGCAGCGTTGATGTTCTTGTTGAAGATACCCTCGACAGTTACACTGAGGGGGAACGAAACGGGGATGCTGTAGTCAACAGCCAGCGAGGTCTTCCAGACCATCGGCATCTTGAACTTGGGATCCACGCCATTGACGGCCGAGGGAACGGTACCCATGTCAGAAGTCACGTTCTCGGGATAACCCATAGCGATCAGCTTATTGCGCAGGGCATTGATCGAAGCCTGGCCGTTCTCGGTCACCAGACCGCCGGCGAACTGGCTCATGTCGATGTAACGGTTACCGTTGGCATCGGTAGTGTAGGCACCAGTGTAGTTCTCAAAGCCACGGTTGGGCTTGTAAACCATTTCACCAGTGTTGGGATCCTTAACCATACCGCCAATCTTGGTGTTGGCGTTGAGCTGAGCCTGATACTGTACCAGACCGCCGTTGGTGGGCATGTTGGTGAAGAATACCAGGGGCAGACGGCCCGAGAACAGACCCGTACCACCGCGCACCTTCAGCACCTTGTTGCCGAGCACGTCCCAGCTGAAGCCGAGGCGAGGTTGAACGATCAGGTTGCTGTTGGGCCACTTGCCAGTGTCGATGTGACGCTCATTACCCTTATTATCATAGTAGGTAAGCTCCTTGATAGCGTTGTTGGTGATCAGGTCACCATTGTTGAAGAACAGACCGTCGAGACGCAGACCGTAGGTCAGCTTGAAGTTCTTGGTCACGTTCCACTCGTCCTGGGCATAGATACCAGCCTTGTTGAACTGCACGCGGGCAGCAGGCTTGGTCTCGCTACCGTAACCGTAGGTCAAGCAGACAACCTCGGGGGTAGCGCCGTTGATGAAGTCGTCAACGCTGTTATAGCGGTAGTAACCAGTACCGTTACGCATGTACTGGTTGTCGGCCATCTGATGCTCAAAGCTCAGACCACCCATGATCTTGTGGTTACCATAGTACCAGGTCACGTCGTCACGCAGGTTCCAGATGGTGTTGTGAACGGCGTTGTTCCAGGTAAAGAGCTCATAACCCAGAGCCATGTAGTTGTCCTTGTTGCCGTCGGCATCGGTCATCGTGATGTCGATGAAGGGGAACTCGCTCGAGTTGCTGGCGCGGATATCGTCCAGCTTAGACAGGGTAGCCAGGAACTGGTTCGACAGGTTGTCGGTCAGGCGGCTGTTCAGATCCAGAGAGAAGGAGTGTACCAGGTTGTCCATGCCATACATCGAGTTGGCGAAGGAGAAGGACTTCTGAGATACACGGGCAGTTGCCATACGCGTGCCACCGTCCATCGAGGTCGCATTGGGATTGCTCCAATAGCGGTTCTTGGTGTAGTTGTAGCGCAGGGCCAGGTGATGGTCTTGGTTGATGTTCCAGTCCAGGCGGGCGAGGATCTTATAGTTGTTCTCGTCGGCAGGGAATTTGGTCCATGAACCCGTGTCATAGCCATATTTGCTCTTCACGTGGTTGCTCACGCGCTCCAGGTCGGCCAAGGAGGTGCGCGAAACAAACTGGTCGGGAACGGCAACACCGTCACGTGAAGCAACCCATGTATTGACGATAGTAGGCTGCTTGGTCATCTCACCGTTCACAAAGAAGAACAGCTTATCCTTGATAATCGGACCGCCGATGGTGGCACCATAGGTGGTCACCTTGAATTTCTCGCGGGCCTGACCGATCTGGGTGCGCTCAACGGCGTCACCGCGCATGTTCTCGTTGCGGTGGAAGATGTAGGCACTGCCACGGAACTTGTTGGTACCACTCTTGGTAATGGCGTTCACACCACCACCGATGAAGTTGGTCTGACGAACGTCGTAGGGGGAAATCACCACCTGCAACTCCTCGATAGCCTCGATGCTGATGGGGTTACCACCACCAGGCAGATTGTCGCTCAGACCGAAGTTGTTATTGAAGTTAGCACCGTCAACGGTGAAGTTGGCGGTACGGCCATCGGTACCGGCAAAGCTCATGCCGTTACCACCGAAGGGAGACAGACGGGTAACATCGGTCAGGCTGCGGGTAACGGTGGGCAGGTTGGTAATCTGCGTGCTGTTGATGTTGGTTGCCGCACCAGTCTTCTCGGCACGGAACTTGGTGGCAGCAGCGGTAACAACGACCTCGCCCAGAGCATTGGCGTCAACACTCATGTCAACGTCCAGGTTGGAGGTCTCGGCCAACTGCAGCATCACACCTTCCACATTGCGAGGCTCATAGCCCACGTAGCTCACCGTAACGGTGTAGGGGCCACCAGGACGCATACCCTGGATGGTGTAACGGCCATCCATGTTGGTCACGGCGTTGTACTTGGTGCCCGAGGGCGTGTGCAATGCGGTGATGGTTGCACCAATCATCGCCTGCTGGTTCTCATCGGTCACAACACCCGACAGAGCCGAGGTTGTCACCTGAGCACTCGATGCCAATGCCACAAACAGCATTGCCACCAAAGCCATTAACTTAACTGTTCTCAACATACAAATGATTTGTTTAATTGATGAATAAATTAGTAATTATTAAATAATATAGTTTATTTCTTACTATCTATAAAAAGAATTCGCGCCACAGTAGCGGGGTTATCCCCATCTATTGTGGCGCGTGTATAGCTTAAGACACTCTCTTGCAGCGGGTTATAGAATTGGCTTGCCGCCTCACCGCTACAAGTTATCCTGAAAGGAATGCCAAATATGTTGTTTATTGACATTAAAACAATAAAAACACTTCAAATTTCGCCGCAAAGGTAGTCATTTTTCCCCACCTGACAAAATACATCCCAAACATTTTATTAACAAAAAACCAATTCATCCACAACAATCTGATAGCCAAACAACTATAGCGCCAACGCAGGACCTCGCCTTGGCGTGGCCGTCTCTCCCGCGATACAAGCATCACGCTAAGCCGCTAAAACGCCAAGAATCATGATAAGTGTTAGTACAAGAAGTAGGCACACACGTTCAATTCGTGAAATTCGCCGACATCAAGCAAAAAACGCGGATGCCAATCAGTTCAATTCGCGAAATTCGTAGTTCTTAAAATCCGTAGTTTTAAGGTTTTTTGACGCGGTCGGGATGCTGGGCGACGAACGATTTCCACGACTTGGTGCCCTTGCCCGTGAAGGGCTTGTTGCGCTCGTAGAAGTGGCACAGCGCGGCGGCCAGGGCGTCCGTGGCATCGAGCAGATGCGGCATCTGGGCCTCGTCGATGCCCAGCGTGCGCTGCAGCATCAGGGCCACCTGCTCCTTGCTGGCGGCGCCGTTGCCGGTGATAGCCATCTTGATTTTCCTGGGCTCATACTCGGCAATGGGAATCTCGCGGTTGAGGGCGGCGACCATGGCCACCCCCTGGGCACGGCCCAGCTTGAGCATCGACTGCACATTCTTGCCATAGAACGGCGCCTCGATGGCCATTTCATCGGGCAGGTACTCCTCGATGACGCCGCTGACGCGCTCATAGATGTGGCGCAGCCTCATGTAGTGGTCCTCCATGCGCTCCAGCTGCAGCACGCCCATGACGATAAGCTCGGGTTTCTTGCCTTTCACCCCAAGCAGGGCATAACCCATGACATTGGTGCCGGGGTCGATGCCGATGATGATATTGTCATACTGTTTTTCTCCCATCATTGCTGCAAAATTACCACAAATCCGCTTGACAAACAAGAAAAATAATTACCTTTGCAAAATAACAACTTAAACCAACTAAATCATTATGAAAACTTCACGCTACCTCTCACTGCTGTTCGCCGTGGTCATCGCCCTCGGCGTCAATGCCCAAAGGCTCCCTTTCAACGGCAACTTCCCTGACTACACCTACCGCGAAAGCAAAGAAAAGTTGATGAGCCAAATCAATGCCTGCATGAACGCCCGCAAGGCCCCCACAAAGGTCTTGCCCATCGGGCCGAATCTGGTCGATTCTAGGCAATGGTGGACCGACGGACTATTCAATTTTGAAACGGAATACAATGACGAATACAATTCCATCAACCCCTCTCGTGGCAACTTCCTGAATGAAACGGATTTTCAACACTTCGATTTCATCAGTGGCATGCTCGTCAAGAAAGGAAAAGTATCGGTCGAAGATGATCCCCAAGCACGGGTGAACGTCGAACAGATAGGCGGTCTCGTCATGCTGGTCGAACGTGACAAGCAAAACAAACCCGTCAGGGCTTTCTATCAATTGCCATCGGACGGACAAAGAAATGAAGATTGGGTATTTTTCATCAACTATATGTTCATGGGACATTACACCACGCCCGACAACTTGGATGTCGTCTTCGGGCCCTGGATGCCCTGCTACAGCTGCCATGAATACAACGTTGACCCTGGCATCTTCGGCTTCAACTACGACTTCGACAGCCGCATCCTGCACATCATCTACGGCAACTCTCGTGTCAGCCATGGCGACCCGAGCAAATTCAGCAAAGAAAGGATGCCTGGCGAGGGCGGCGCCGGAGCCATCATGGGACCCATGCAGTGGGATATCATTCCCACCGTCTCAGGCCTGGATGTGACCATCGTCCATGATGAACCGTTTGTCGACCATTTCCCCCGCATCGGCAAGGAGGGCGACAAGGTCAGCCTGACCCATGTCGAGTCCCCCTTCGAGGGCATTCCTGGCCGATGGGCCGTTGCCTCGGTCATTCCATTGACCCACAGCCTGCTGCAGATGTTCTCCCTTGAGGAACTGAAGTTGATGCGCGGCGAGATTTTCGCACGCTATGGCGACACCTTCAAGGACCCCGCAACGCAGCGCCACTTCGACGCCCAGCCCTGGTACCACCGCAAGGGCGGACGCATCACCGTGACCGCCGTCGAGCGCTTCAACTACGACCTAATCACCAATGTCATGGCCACAAAGCCCCAATAATACACCCTGGAACCCGAATCGGCCTAACGACCGAAACATCAAACAAGAGTCTTTATAAAACCAGAGTTCAACGAGAATAAAGCACTGAAACTCAACTCCCCTCATGGCTAAGAGGGGGTGCCCGTCAGGGCGGGGCGTTTGTGCTACTGCGACTAACAAACATCATCGGTAGCATCAACGCCCACGAGGGGGTGTGTCATAATTGCGACTCGGTAATATAACCGTGCTATCGCACGGGAAATTAAACAAATTTTTAAATTAAAATTAATATTTTATTCATATTAATAAAAATTTTAAAAATAATTTGTTGATTTCCGTCAAATTCACGATGATAAATATACCGTCTTGTTTATTTTCTCCATGCGAAGCACGGACATGATTGCCAGTTCACAACCACGTCCTACACGCCAGATTATCAGTACTTGATTATTGGAGTCGTATCAAGACAGCTTCAGGGCCTTGCTGATGCGGTTTGACACAGGCATGATCAGACACGCCACACCATAGCAGGCAAGCACCCAGACCAGCCAAATGAGCGGTGCCCACTTGAACTGCATGAAGAAATCATTGAACAGCCTTACACCCAAGAAACCGTGCGACAGCCACATGACCATGCCCTTGTTGCCTACTGGAGCCAGGATATACTGGCCGAACTTCGTCGGTTCCAAGTGAAGAATCAGCCACAACACTAGCACGGCCAGGTAAGGAATCATATTGATGACGGGATGACCCTTCAACAGAAACGCCACCACCAGCAACAGCCACACCAGGGCGTTCTTGCCACGCAACTTACTCCAGGTCAACTCATGGCCCGACAAGTAGTAACGCGCCAACACGGCGCCGGCAACAATACCCATCAGCATCTGTAATGCCAACACCACCAGATAGATGACAATGTGATGGCAGAAGTAGGACTCGTAGAACTTGCCGATCAACCACGTCATCCCCATCGAGATCACGAAGCTCACCACAATGGACAAGACATTCCCTATCTTGTCCATGACCTTGAAAATCCATGGAGTGGACAAGGTAATCAGGAAATAGGGCAAGAGGAACCACGTGTACTGGCTATAGTCCCACCGCCAGCCGATGAAATTGCCCAATACTGTCAACGGGGCCATCGGAAAACGGTCAGGGAACATCCATGAGCCGAGGCACACCGCAAACACGGCCAGCACCAGCCAGAAGGTGATGTACAGCCTCAAGGTGCGCTTGAACAGATAGGTCCACGTGAGGCGACCGTTCCTGTAGGCAGTGAACAGGCCGTAGCCCGTGATCATGAAAAAGTACAAGAACGGATGGAAGGCATTGCAGATGAATGCCTGGATTTGAGGGGAATAGGCCTCAGGACCGAGCACACGGGGAAAATGATACAGAATCAGCATCAAGATCGCCATGCCTTTTATTATCGTGGATTTTTGACGGTTCATTGTTGGTTACTAAATAATAATGAGAAGCTGTCACTCCCTTTTGAAGGCGCAAAGTTAATGCTTTCTCCGCTTTGTCACAAATTTTTCATCATCGTCACAATAAAACCTGTGGCAAGGAGGGCTCCACGAGAGACTCTTCCTTGCCACAGATGGTGATTGCTGGCGCAGAGCGCTTTACCTTGCCCAGCTCTTAGACAGCAGGTAGTTGATCAACAACGTCAGGTCGTCAATCGTGAGTTGACCATCCTGGTAGCAATCGGCATTGGCCACATTGACAAGCGTGGTGTCGTTCGACAGAAGGGTATTGATCAACGCGGTCACATCGGCGATATCAATCTTGCCGTCATTGTCCACGTCACCCCTCACCACAGGGATGGGCTCAGTCCACTTCTCGACAACGAGGATGCCCTGCGACAGGTACAGCGTCAAGTTGTACTTGCCCACGGGAATCTTGAAGGCGTACTCTCCGGCAACAACCGGCAGGTTGGTACCCAGACGTGCCTCGTTGATGAGGAAGTTGTCACTGGTGGCACCCATGCGATTGCCGGCAATGTCGGCCCAGGTGGCACCGAGCGCGGTCGAGAAGCTGAAGTAGCTGTAGCCGTCGTAGGGGTCAACAAAGTTGATGGTGGCGGTGTATTTCTCGCCGTTGGTAGTGGTCATCTCGAAGCCGTTGCTGGGAGACCATCCGGTAGTATTGATGTTGCCCAATACATAGACATGCTCATAGCTGGCAGCGCCGGCGCCGGCATACTTCTCGGTCACATCCTGATAGGTGTCGGCTGCGTCATAGTTGTAGGCCGTCACGTCGCTGTTGGGGTAGATGAAGAAGGCATCACGGGTCACATTGATGGTCGCCGTCTGGTTCTCAAAGCCGCCGTCACCGTTGTTGAAGATGACCGACACCTGGTCGGCATCCACATGCAGGCAGTTCCACTCGATGTCGTTGATCGTCACCTTGTCCAGGCTGCTGATGGCCTTTCCGGGCCAGGTGCTGCCAGTCACACTGCCCTCGCTGGTCCAAGCCCAGACGCTGGCACCGGCCATCGAACTCCTGACATACACGTTGATGCCGGTGGTGGCAGCCTCGGTGATGGTATAGACGTAGGTCTCGACATTCTCGACCTGGTCACCGTTGAGCACGCCCACCTTGAGGGTGGTGCTCTCGGCGAAGGTCATCGGAGTCGAGGTGGTGATGGTAGCGCTTGCCGTGGTGGGGACGCTGCCGTCGGTGGTATAGACGAGCGTCGTGCCGCTCTTGCTGGGAGCAACCGTCAGCGACACATTGCCCACATAGTTGCCGGCCTCCTTGCTCACGACAGGGTAGCCCATGATGCTGCCGTCCTTGGCAACATGCTTCCAGTCAACGCCGTAGGTGATATACATGGCATAGCCGTCACCAGCCTGCACCAGTTCATAGCCGTAGGGGCAGCCGTTGGCGGTAGCGCCGCCCACCTGCACATAAAGGTTGCCGCGGGTGCCTTGGGTCTCCAGGATGTAGCCGCCGTTGCTCTCCTGCTGGGTGAGGATGGAGCTCTGGTTGTGGACACCGGCAGCGCGGCGGGCCTTGATGCAGTTGTTGATCTCGTCGGTGTAGACCAGATAGTGCTTGTAGAAGATACACGGTGTGCCGGGCATCGCCAGGATGAAGGCGTTGGCGGGCATGATGTTGGTCTTCAGACAGTCATAGTTGGTGTTTTGGCCCGTGTCGTGGTTATCGACGAAGGTCACCGAGTAGCGCTGATAGTTGGGGTCGGCAGCGAGGCCCTTGTCGTTGAGGGCGCTCCAGTTGCCGGTGGCAAAGGCGCTCTGCAACGGGTACTTCAACGCGAAGTCGAACACTGCCGTCTGGATGCGGCCGTCCTGCTTGGTCTCGTTCAGCCACCAGCGCAGGGTCTCGGCATTGCCGTCCCAATACTCACCCACCGAGAAAGTGGGTTCGCTGGCCTTGTTGTACAAGCCCACGTAATAGCCGGCAAAGCCCTTGCACATGTCGTAGCGGAAGCCGTCGTAGCCCAGCTCCTTCATCAGGTATTGCTGGTAGGTCTTGACGTTCTTCTGCACGTTGGCACTGGTGTGGTCCAGGTCACGGCTGCCGTCAAAGTCCTCGCCCTCGTCGGCAGCGCCGGTGGCGGCATAGCCTGATGCCACACACTCATCGGTGCGGCAGATGTCGGCCAGCGTCCACGACACGCTGTATCGCTCACCGGTCACGGGGCCGACAACGGTCTCGTTGGCGAAGTCCACCCAACCGGTCTTGCCGCTCTTGTGGTTGATGACCATGTCCATCATCACGCTGGTGTTGTGGCTGTGCAGGGTCGATATCATCTCACGCAGTTGCGTCTCGGTACCGAAGCAGCTGTTGTGCTTCAGCCAGTAGACGGGCATGTAACCCATGCTCTGGGCGGTGCCGCTGGCATCCACGCTGCCCGAATTGGGAACCCACACCACGTCGAAGTACTGACCCAGTTGCTGGGCGCTCTCGGTGAAGTTGCTCCACTTGGTGGCCTTGAAGCTGTCCCAGTAGAAGCCCTGCAGCATCACGCCGCCAAACATTGCAGGCCAACCCATGCCAGCGACAGGAGTTGTGCCGCCCTCACGGGTGATGACGCAAGTGCGGTTCTCCACATTGACGGTGATGTTATAGGTTCCGGCTGGGATGCGGAAGGCAATATCAACGTCTTCTCCGAAGTTGTTCATCGGAATCGTCTCGCCGAGCGACGTCGAGGTCACCCAGAAGTTGCCATCGCTGATCGGGGTCAGGCGATAAGCCTCAATTCCGCTCCAGTCGTCGCTGTCGGCACCCAACTTCGACGTGAACGAGAAATAGCTCACGTCGGCATCTTCCTCGTGATTCTCGCCGTTGAAGGTCACCGTCGAGGTGAACACCTTACCGTCGGTGGTACTCATCTTGATGCCCGCGCTGGGATTCCAGTTGTTACCTTCGGCTTCACCCAGGATGTAGAGATCGCCAGTTAACGGGTTGACGGGGTTCCCTCCGACCGTAATCTTGAAGCGCTTGTTGTTCTGGTCAAACGTGAACACATACTGGCCACCGTTGCCCTCAAAGTGGTAGGCTCCGTGGTCACCGGCCTTCTGGGTCGTCGTCCAGGTGCCGTCGGTGGGAACCAGTTGGTCGCCGCTGGACGGGCCGTAACGATACTGGCTGTTAAACGTGTCCCAACTGGTGCTGTGACCATCGGCGAACACAAAGTAAACTTCGCCCGTCACCGCCGTGGTGTAGGCATAGGTGCCATTACCGTTGTCGGTCATGGTGACCCCTTCATTGGGCTGAGTACTACCCCAGCCGCCAAAAGGCCCATCGCCCACGATATAGATCGCGGCGCCGGCCTGCAACGACGTCAGCGCCATTGCAAGCGTCAGTAATAGTAATGATAGCGTCTTTTTCATTGTTGTAAAGTTTTTAGTGTTATAGAAATGATCTTGTTTTGGTTATTCCGATGGTGACACGTGCGCTGCGGGTAACAGGTCATCATTGTATCGTCTGCAGGTGAGGTGGCTCCGCACCCTGCAATAGTAAATCAAGCGCAATTCAGTCTGATTTCACGCCCGTCAGGGGCGCTACTGTGGTGACTGATGAATGATGACACACCGTCTCACGGTTTTGCAGTCCCCAAAGTTAGTGATTCTTCCCCACCCGCCCCTCGGCCGCCCCGCCTCGGAGCACAAAAAATCAATGCAAACGATTGCGCGCCCCGTCGGCCACCGCCGCCGCCTCATCCACAAAACACAAAGGCACCCCACGGAGCGTCTATGGTTCAGCTGCATGCGCTACATGTATAGCCACCCGACCCGCCATTATCGCCGTCGCTACCCCCGAATGGAAACAGAGGAAAATGGCATCTACCGTATCATCGCAAGTTTTGACTGAAGACACAAATTAGAAGAAATCTTTTTCCCGTTTATCAAAAAACCACTACCTTTGTAGTCAAATGCAGACAACGACATGAAGAAGCTGGTGATATTTGACCTGGACGGCACGCTGCTTTACACCATCGAGGACTTGGGACAGGCAGCCAACTATGCGCTCGAGCGCAACGGCTATGCGACTCACAGCATGGCTAGTTACCCCTATTTTGTGGGCAACGGCGTCCGTCGTCTGATGACGCGTGTGCTGCCCGAGGATGCACGCGACGACGAGACGGTGGACCGCGTGCTGGGCGACTTCCTGACCTACTATGACGAGCACTGCATCGACTACACCAAGCCCTATGACGGGATGCCCGAGCTGCTGCAGGACCTGCGCGACCTGGGCGTGAGCATCGCTGTCGCCAGCAACAAGTACCAGAAGGCCGTCGATAAAATCATCCCGCACTTCTTCCCCGACATCCCCTTTGTGGCCATCGAGGGACACCGCGAGGGCGTCAACGTCAAGCCCGACCCCAGCGTGGTGTTTGCCATCCTGGCACAGGCCCAGGTGGCCAAGGCGGACTGCCTCTACGTGGGAGACAGCGGCGTGGACATGGAGACGGCGCGGCGGGCCTGTATCGACTCGGTGGGCGTGACGTGGGGCTTCCGCAGTAAGAAGGAGCTCGTCGAGTATCATGCCGACGTCATCGTGGGCAATCCCGTGGACATCCTCGAGATTGTCGAGAACGGCATCCGCATTTCATAAGTTGAAAACTAAATTAACCTTTAAGCCTAAAGAATTATGGACTGGCTAATGGAATTATTCACAGGCAACAGCGTTGCCCACACACTCATCATTTACGCCTTTGTCATCGCCATCGGAGTCATGCTTGGCAAGGTCAAGTTTTTCGGCATCTCGCTGGGAGCCACCTTCGTGCTGTTTTGCGGCATCCTGGTGGGGCACTTCGGTGTGACTGTCGACGGGGCGACGCTGAAGTTCATCCAGGAGTTCGGCCTGATCCTGTTCATCTTCTCGATCGGTCTGCAGGTAGGTCCCAGCTTCTTCTCCTCGTTCAAGCATGAGGGTATCCAGCTCAACGGCATCGCCATGCTCATCGTGGGCCTTAACGTCGTCGTGGCCCTCGCCATCTATTTCATCGCCGGCAACATCAGCATGACCGACCTGGTGGGCGTGATGAGCGGCGCCGTGACCAACACGCCCGGACTGGGTGCCGCCCAGCAGGCGCTCATCGAGACCGTCGGCGACCGCGCCAGCGAACTCAACGAATCGATGTCGCTGGGCTATGCCGCCGCCTACCCGCTGGGCGTCGTCGGCATCATCCTGTCGATGGTCATCCTCAAGATGATGTTCAAGATCAACGTCGACAAGGAGGTCGAGGACATCGAGCGCGAAAAGGAGGACAGCCAGCTCAAGCCCCACGTTGTCACCTATCAGGTGACCAACAAGCTCATCTATGACATCCCCGTGACGCGCCTGCACTCCATCATCGACCGCAACTTTACCATCTCGCGCATGAAGCGTGCCGACGGCACCGTCGAGATTCCGCAGGGCGAGACCATCATCCATCAGGACGACGTGCTGCGCATCGTCATGAGCGCCCACGACCAGGACATCTTCGATGCCATCATCGGGCCCCATGTGGATTTCGACTGGCAGATCGAGACCTCGCCCAAGGGCATCGTCAGCAAGCGCATCGTCATCACCAACAACGAGCTCAATGGTCGCAAAATCGGCTCCATCCGCCTCCATGAGGGTTACAAGGTCAATATCACCCGCCTCTACCGCGCCGGCGTCGAGCTCCTGGCCAGCCCCAACCTGTCGCTCCAGGTGGGCGACCGCCTGACCGTCGTGGGCCGTGAGGAGGATGTGGACCGTCTGGGCAAGCGCATGGGTGATTCCTACAAGCGCCTTGAGCATCCCAACCTGTTCACCATGTTCATCGGCATCTTCCTGGGTATCCTCGTGGGCTCCATTCCCATCATGCTGCCCGGCATGTCGGTACCCATGAAGCTCGGTCTGGCAGGTGGCCCCCTCGTTGTCGCCATCCTCATCGGCCGCTACGGCCATAAGGCCCGCTTGGTCACCTATACCAGCACCGCCGCCAGCCTGATGCTGCGCGAGCTGGGACTGTGTCTGTTCCTCGCCTCGGTGGGCATTGCCGCCGGCGGCAGGTTTGTCTCGACCATCCTCAGCCCCAACGGTGCCATGTGGGTGCTGTACGGCTTCCTCATCACCATCATCCCGCTGCTGATTGCCGTGGTTGTGGCGCGAGGCAAACTCCACCTTAATTATTGCACCATCATGGGACTTGTCGCCGGAGCGACCACCGACCCGCCCGCACTGGGCTATGCCAATACCACCGCCGGCAACGACGCACCGGCAGTCGCCTATGCCACCGTCTATCCTTTGACGATGTTCATGCGCGTGCTTATCGCCGAACTCATCATCATCTTTGCCGTCGCCTAGCTTCGGTTCACGCCGGGCTTTATCAGGCAACCGGCACGGCACTAACGAATTATCTGGTATCCGCGCCCTGTAAACGGGGTGCGGATACTATTTTTGCACTCCAATCAGCTGGCGTCTGCCCGCTTCCTCACAACTTGGCGTGAGGTTTTTTGGCAAAGTGGTTGGCCGAGGCAAATAGTTGTTGACATATTTGCGTTAAATTATGTGAAACAAAACCGTTTCTCATATTTATAAATTATATTTGCAAGCAAAAATTCATCTTTAACATTAACCATTTAATTACAATCAACTTAACCAATGAAGAAACCTGCAGCTAAAAAAGCTATTAAGGATCAGAGCAAGCCCGCACCACTGGGCGCAAAAACCAAGAGTTACATCGCAATGGAAGAGCGCTACGGCGCTCACAACTACCATCCCCTGCCCGTCGTACTGAAGAAAGGCAAGGGAATTTATGTATGGGACGTTGAGGGCAAGAAGTATTTCGACTTCCTGTCGGCCTACTCTGCCGTCAACCAAGGTCACTGCCATCCCCGCATCGTCAAGGCCCTGAAGGACCAGACCAACAAGCTGTGTCTGACCTCACGTGCATTCTACAACGAGGCCTTCTGCGAGTATGAGAAGTTCATGCACTCCTACTTCGGCTACGACAAGGTGCTGCCCATGAACACCGGTGCCGAGGGCGTCGAGACCGCCCTGAAGCTGGCTCGCCGCTGGGGTGTTGTCAAGAAAGGTATCCCCAACGACAAGGTGAAGATCATCTGCTGCGAGGGCAACTTCCACGGCCGCACCGTGACCGTGATCACCATGAGCAACGACCCCGACAGCTATGCTAACTACGGTCCTCTGACCCCTGGTTTCATCCGCATCCCCTATAACGATCCCAAGGCGCTTGAGGAAGCACTCAAGGAGCACGGCAAGGAAGTTGCCGCCTTCATCGCCGAGCCCATCCAGGGTGAGGCCGGTGTCTTCGTTCCCGACGACGGCTATCTGAAGAAATGCTTCGACCTGTGCCACGAGCACAACGTGCTGTTCATCGCCGATGAGGTGCAGACTGGTATCGCCCGTACGGGTAAGATGCTGTGCTCACAGCACGATGGCATCCGTCCCGACATCGTGATTCTGGGTAAGGCCCTCGGTGGTGGCGTGCTGCCCGTTTCGGCTTGCCTTGCCGACGACGACATCATGCTCAACGTGAAGCCCGGCGAGCACGGCTCGACCTTCGGCGGTTTCCCCCTGGCTGCCCGCGTTGCCGTTGAGGCCCTGAAGGTGGTTAAGGATGAGAAGCTCGTCCAGAACGCCGAGAAGATGGGTAAGATCTTCCGCGAGGAGATTGAAAAAATCAACTCACCGTTCATCGTGCAGGTTCGCGGTCGCGGTCTGTTGAACGCCATCGTTACTAAGCCCGTCGAGGGCAAGACCGCTTGGGACATCTGCCTCAAGCTGCGTGACAACGGCCTGCTGGCCAAGCCGACCCACGACCACATCATCCGCTTCGCTCCTCCCTTGTGCATCACCAAGGACGAGCTCATGGAGGCCATCGCCATCATCAAGAAGACCTTCGAGCAGATGTTCGGATAATTTCCCACCAGTCTAGACAATCTAGATAATCTAGACCATCTAGAAAATCTAGAAAATCTAGACTAACAACTGACAACTTAAAACTGACAACTAAAATATGAATAACGCTATTATCAATTTCCCCCTTCCCGCCAATGAGCCGGTGAAGGCCTATATGCCCGGTTCGCCCGAGCGCGTTGCCCTCGAGGCAGAACTCGAGCGCCAGAGCAACATCGTCGTGGACATCCCCATCATCATCGGCGGCAAGGAAATCCGCACCGGTGACACGGGTACCGTGACCTGCCCCCACGACCACAAGCACGTCCTGGCTACCTACCACAAGGTGACCAAGAAGGAGATCAAGATGGCCATCGACGCCGCCATGAAGGCTTGGAAAGAGTGGAGCCGCACTCCCTGGACCACCCGCGCCGCTATCGTGATGAAGATGGCTGAGCTGCTCGCCACCAAGTATCGTCCCATCATGAATGCCGCCACGATGCTGGGCCAGAGCAAGAACTTCTACCAGGCCGAAATCGACTCGGCTTGCGAGACCATCGACTTCTTCCGCTACAACGTGCACTATGCCAGCAAGATTTACGCCATGCAGCCCAAGGATGGCATCGGCCAGCTCAACCACACCGAGTATCGTCCCCTCGAGGGCTTCATCCTGGCTGTTACCCCGTTCAACTTCACCTCGATTGCCAGCAACCTGTGCATGACGCCCGTCCTCATGGGTAATGTGGCCCTGTGGAAGCCCTCCACCACCGCCCTGCTGAGCAACTACTACCTGATGCAGCTCTACAAGGAGGCCGGTCTGCCCGACGGCGTCATCAACTTCCTGCCCGGCAGCGGCGCCCTCATCGGCGAGGTTGCTACCAGCAGCAAGTACTTCAGCGGCATCCACTTCACCGGCAGCACCGCCACCTTCAAGAGCCTGTGGAAACAGGCCAGCCTGAACGTGGACAAGTACATCTCCTACCCCCGCCTCGTGGGCGAGACCGGTGGCAAGGACTTCATCTTCGTTCACCCCAGTGCCGACAAGAAGGCCGTGGCAACCGCTGCCTTCTGCGGTGCCTTTGAGTTCCAGGGCCAGAAGTGCTCGGCAGCTTCCCGCATGTACATCCCCAAGAGCCTGTGGCCCGACGTGCTGAAGGACATCAAGGCCATGTGCAAGGAGGTGAAGATGGGCGACGTCCAGGATCCCATGAACTTCATCAACGCTGTGATCGACGAGGCTTCGTTCGACAAGTGCAAGAGCTATATCGACTATGCCAAGGAGGCTGACGATGCCAAGATCGTCATCGGTGGCAAGTGCGACAAGAAGAAAGGCTGGTTCGTTGAGCCTACTGTTATCGAGACCACCAATCCTCGCTTCAAGTCGATGGAAGAGGAAATCTTCGGCCCCGTGCTGACGGTTTACCCCTACGACGACGACAAGGTGAACGAGGCCGCCCGCCTGTGTGACGAGACCTCGCCTTACGGTCTGACCGGCGCCGTTTGGGGCCGTGACCGTCTCGAGGTCGAGAAGTTGACCGACAAGCTCTGCTATGCCGCCGGTAACTTCTACATCAACGACAAGCCGACCGGTGCCGTTGTGGGTATGCAGCCCTTCGGCGGTGCTCGTGCCAGCGGTACCAACGACAAGGCCGGTGGTGAGTTCAACCTCATCCGCTGGATCATCCCGCGCGTCATCAAGGAGACCCTCGTGCCCCCCACCGACTACCGCTACACCTACATGAAGTAATCCCATGCCCCACGCTAAGGCGCTAAGGCGCTAAGTCTTTTTAAGGGCTGGCGCACTCGGTTTTTCTTACATATAATTACCGTGAACCTTTAGCTCGGCGTAGCCAATTGATCATTAATGAATGATAATTAGCGATAATCAGCGTAATCCGCGTTATACTCCTTAGCTGTCGGCAAATTATACGAATTAACCAAATTGGCATCCGCGTTCCGTTTGATTGGAGCGCGGATGCTATAGTATTTATTGTATTTATTGTTTTCCTTTTATCAAGTATGCGGCAGCCAAGTTGAGTCGTTTTAAAACTTTTCATCATCGTCAAGCGCCACCCTTCA
>CACWID010000005.1 GCA_902760865.1 uncultured Bacteroidales bacterium
GGTAAGTGAAAATTCTGACATGGCAAAATCCTGGGCAACTTTTTGTTGCTCAGGCACTTATAAATAATGTTAAACTATAGTGTTGCGGAATTAAGGTATTCCAAGTGATGCAATGTAAAGCACCTCCTCTAGCTGCGATATCGCGCATTCTTATCTGTCTTATTTCACATCCAGGATTATTGTCTTGTACATACTTCAAAGCTTGTCTGTCTTCCTGGATTCCGAAAGCAGGCATAACAATCTTCTTCCCTACTTGAAGATAGTTAATATATGCCCAGTTCCAATCAGGGTTTGGACTTTTTACATCAAAAAGCATCTCTTTGACATCAAATCCTTTTGCTTCCATTATATGCTTGATTTTTGCGGCTTCTTCTGGATCTGTATCCCGGTGGTTTGACATTAGCACTTTATTACCACCGCACCAATGAATGAATCCGTCAGAGTGTCCATAAACATCAGCATTTTCATCATCGGGGTTTATGCAGTGCCATGGAATGATAATTACTTTACGTTGAAAAGATTCTTCCAAAAAGACCACAAAATCTTCATTATAATCATTCATCCCATTTTCGGCAAAAACCTTGTTGGTCATCACGACATAATCACCGCAGAGCGTGACATTTCCCCCGTCAAGTCGATATTTACTTTCTCGACATTTTATTCCCAACGACTCGCATACCATGACAGGATTTGTTATGGTAGCACGATCTTCTTCATTAAGTAAGTAGTCTGGCTCATAGCGGTAACGAAGGAATCCCCCGTCACTCAATTGAATAGGCATGAAGTCTCTTGCCCAGATATCACAAGTTCCGGGTATGAGCTTCCAACAAATATCCATTTCATTGAGCAGTGTTATAAACCGCCTCCAAAAATCAGGATAATAGTCTTGAAGTTTATCCGCCAGATAGACTACATTTGTTTCTTCGTCTCTCATCATGGTTCTATTTCATTTACCCGGGTAAAACTCCATGGACGCTCATCCCTTTTACTCGTTTTCTTTCCATCTACATAAACATATACATTTCTTCTTGGAGATGGTTTAGCAATTACATGGGCAATTTCCGACTCCTCGTCTATCCATGAAATCTCGTTGCGCTCATCAAGTGAAAAGCCATTCAGGTAGTTGTAAAGAAAAGTAGACCTGTCATCGTATATTTTACCTTTCTCGTTTCTGATGAAGGTTTTATTCTCGACATCATATATCGAATATGCCCTGATCAATGCCGAAGCTCTATACTTATACTGTTCATTCTCAAAAGTGATGTCGAATCCCGAAACATGTGCATGAAGTGTAAGAACAGGAAAGTACGGAAGATTTACACCAGGGAACCAGCCGCTCCGATGATATACGATTGGATCTGATGAGTTGAACAAACTGCCTTCTTCTGCATGGAAATAGAACTCCACTGTCTTGACGTAAACACGGTATTCATTTCTGACTTTGATATAACCATCATATAAAATTGTCTTGGCTATATCTTCAAAAGCCTGTTCAACACGACTCTCATCAACAGACGAGAAGTTAGTTAGTTTGGTTATTAGTTTCATTGCTTTTTTCTGTATTTATTCCACATCCTGTTAATTTTACCTGCTATCTCCTCACGAAGCCACTGCGGCTCGAGCACCTCAACATCCTCACCCTGCCAGAATAATTCCTGAATAAAGTCGAAGGTTGGGCGAATGAACATGGTGAAGATGCTGAATATGTCATTGCGCTCAATCTCCTTCTGCGACTCATGCAACCTGAGCCCACGAATGTAGTTGGCTTGGCCTGCGGTCACTTTCAACTTCACGAGTTCTTTGTCGTAATCATGGTCACGGATCACGCCAAAGCATCCTTCATAATACTCCTCGGCGTTCCAATCGTTGGGCATGTTGAAGGTCTCATCTCTGACCTGCAAAGCCCTGATACGTTCAAGGGAGTAAATTCTTGGCCCATCTTCATTGAGCCAAGGATAATGGTTGAGAGCAACCACGTACCATCGTTGCCTGAAAAGCCTCACGCACAGCGGCTGCAGTTTCAGGTCAAATTCCTCATCCTTCCAAGGATTGTAATAGGTGATCTGTATTTCTCGATTCTCCTTCATCGCATCGATGATGGTCTGCAGATAATCTTGTCCCGAGGGCACATACTCCAGCAAAATGCGGTCTCTGATGCTTTTGCGGTTCACTAATGCATTACTAACAGTAAAGGTGTCATAGAGCCACGAACGGAGTCCTTTCTTAGCGAGATTCTCATCATCATCGATGTAGTACCGATAGTCGCCATGGCCTTCATTCTCGATGTTGATTCCAAACAGGACCTCAATGGTATCAAGCCATCGTTTCAATGTCCTTTTGGGAAGATCTTCACCTCTGCTAAAGTCAGTTTCACGTTTCCACCGCTCGTTGAGTTCGTTGTACGAGATCCGCTTGGCACGATAGATAGTCTCTATCAACCACACATACTTGCTCATCAAGTCGGGTCCTCTGTCTTTCTGTTTCTTCGCCATATAATCCGCGATTTAAAAGTTATCGCTACAAAGTTACAACAAACCTCGGCCATTTCGCGACCGATGTTCTGTTTTTTCATCTCATCTAAAAAATAATTGAATTCCAGCCCCTATACGCAGAGGGGGATTCAGGCCGATTTGTATTTCCCGTTTTGAGATATAACATTCTAATCGTGTGATGCGACAAATTAATCATCATTATATGATCATCTGATAAACTAATATTTTCATTAGTTTATGTTATCACATGATTAGTAAGTAATATCAATCGACAGAACCTCCAGTCCTACAAATAAGTCGCTGAATCGGTGACTTATTTTTTTGTTAGCATTTATTGCTTTTGGAGTCATACTTTGGTTTGATATTGAGTGATCGATTCTTCTATGCTTTGGCGCATTTGGGTGACGGCATGGGTAATGAACTTGGTGTCGGAGTCTAAGTCGTAGTTTTGTGCCGCATTTCTTAAGGCGGCCTTTCCTGATTCGATCAGTTCTTCAAGTGTCAGTCCTCGATGCTGGTACTGCTTGACCAGGGCAACCACGAAGCGCATATTGGCGGCTTCCAACCGTTTCATCTCGTTGCAGTCGGCGCCTTTCTCCTTCACGGCCATGAGCAGCGCTCGTTCTTCGTCACTAGTTATCAACGGAGCTCGGCCGATTTCAGCCAGTAATTCATCAATTCGTTCGTTTGTCATGTCCTAAGTCCGTCTTGATCTATTTATTTCAATCTTCACTTGCTAAGTATTATGGTTACATAGATACGTTACTACTGCCGGCCAGTCGGGGAACTTTGTTGAGCCAAATTGGATTAACTCGCCCTTGAACTCCTTGGCGCCGTTCTTTTCGCGATCGTCAATCAGGAAGTCACCACGGTTGAGGTCCTTGTGGTGTGAGATGATGAGGCGCTTGTAGAAAATGGAATCTTTTCCTTTGCCGAAGTAACGCTGCACCCACTCCAATTTGTCGCTCCAGGCTGACGGGTTCAACCATGGCGCTGTCGAGAGAATGTAGAGGTCGAAGCACTTGTTCAGCGCCTGCATGGCTTCGATGGCGCCAGGCATCGGGTCCATCAGGGAGAAAATCCCTGGTATATCGTCATAATGAGGCTTGTCCTTGCCATCATTGGCATACTCGGCTTTGACCTCTTCAGGCACTCGGTCAAGACCGCTTTTGAAATCAACAAGGACATTGTCCATGTCAACATACACGATTTTTCTGGTATTCAAACTGGTTTCACTGCTTTCTAAAGCTCCCATAATCTATCATATTTTTAAACGGTTATTCCTACTCCCTTCAAGTGAGCGTTTCGGGTGCCTCTCATTGTTTCTGTTATAAATAATTATCAACGAAAAATTATAGTAATCCGAAAAAAGCCATCGCCAGGTCGCCCACATCGTTGCCGGCGTCAAATCGGGCTTGCAGGTTAGGGTCATCGGGTTGCAGTTCCGGATGATAAACTCGAAGCCACAAGGCCTTGCTGCACTGGCAGAAGGTCGTGTATCTTGATTTGGAAAGTCCTGGCATAGGATAATGATAAATGGTTAATTATTGAGTTGCAAAGATAATAAATCTATGGCATATTTCCCAACTTTTGTTGAAAAAGCAACCTGATGAAAATTTTATCGGTTTTCGTTTTAATTTTTGGGGCGCTTTTTTACATTTTAAGGCCAAAATAAGGGACTAATGATTTTTAAGATTATGAACAAGGACAAGATTTTTATGGTAACGATTCATGTTGTGGCAGGTGTGCTGATGATAGTCGTGTGCTGGACACCTGCGATTGTTGGTAACATCTCGGTCTGGAACAAACTGTTCTGCACCGCGGTTATCATTCTCTTGCTGAGGTTCCACTACTGGTGCCAGCAATATGAGCCATGACACCAGCAGTGGTTACTCGGTTGATTACTACGCAAGGATTCTTTCAGCAGCGGGAATGATGATGTCGTGCAATCCGTCAACGCCTTTGGTCAGCCTGATACGGATGTATTCTTCAATCACTGAGAATGAAATATCGTCGTTGGGGAATAGATCTCTGAGCTAGTCGCTGGCAAATTGCCCTGGGGATGAACTCCAGTTCGGTCCCATCCAGCAAGACAATCTTGCCCTCGAGAAACTCGACTTCCTTTCGTTTGTTATTGTTATACCCTGTTTAGTCGTCGGGAGCGCAGATGAAGCCCAAGTCGTACAGTTCGTCCTGCTCTTCATCGGAGAGGTTGTCGTACTCTTCGTCGCTGATAAAGCGCTTGTCCATGGTGACCCGCCCCTTGACACCGTCCTTGATGAAGGTGAAATCGTCCCCGATGCCATTGTCGATGATGTCGTCATATTCCGGTGAGATGTATATCAGTGAGCCCATTCCGATGATGCCGTATTTGTCGTTATCTCCCTTCAGAATGATGTGGTCGTCACAAGGCCTGTAATAGTTGACCAACTCGTAAGGGGTGAAGACTTTGTTCAATACAACGATGGCAAAATGATGCAAGTCTTCGGACTTGAAGGCAATATTGAACAGGGTGAACGGGATGGGTTCCACGTAATGGAATTCAAAGTCTGTGCTCGGCGTTCCCTTGCCGTCACGCTCAACCAGAGCAACCTTGTCTCCCTTCTTTGCCCCCACAAGCATCATGGGCAGATAATAGGGCCGCGGCATGCAGAAACTGTCATAGATGGCCGGCACGACCACTTCACCACGGACATTGCGCAGTCCTTTCTTGCCGTTCTCTTCAAAGACCTCATCAAGCCAGTCATATCCAAACATCAGCTCATGCTGCTCCTGCAAGAGGCCCAAATAATTGTCGGCTTCTTGTCCAACGCGTTCAATCTCGGCCTTGAGGAAATCCAGCCTGTCGGCCTGTACTGCAGTTGCTTTCGGTGTTTTTTCTTTGTCGTTCATCATGCTATGGTTTTATTGTTCATCAAGTTTGTGTTCAGTAAATACTCCGTTCTCTATCACCAGATAGGAGCCATTGTCCAGCGCGTCGCACAGCCAGAGGTTGTGCGGAATTTCGCTAGAATCCTTAACATTGAGGCAACACTCTACCGGTGTATGGCCGACCACTTGGTCATAGCCCGGAATCATCACATTGACCAATGTCTCCGGTCGGATCCATGTGGGTGGCTGTTCGGGTGAGGTGCCATAAAAATCCAGCGGATTACTAGAAGTGAATCCGAATAATTCGGTAGGGTCGAGGGAATTGATGTCGTCTAATGTGAGGTGGTTTTCCTCAAGCCACTTCGCTGAAATCCCGGCATGGCTAAACACCGTGTTGCCCATCACATGAATCCATTGGGTCTTGGCGAGGAATTCCTCTTTTAGATCCGTCATCAACTCTGCAACCCATGGAAAGTATCCGCTACATTCCGCCCAATAGTAGCCCAGATGTTGCATATCGTGGTTGCCGCGCAGCAAGATGGTCTCGGGATGGTGGTCCTTGAAGCGCATGATTTCCAAGAGGTTTGACACCTGATCCGACTCGGAAACACCCTCATGGGACGACACATAATCCCCCAAGAAAATCACTTGGTCGGGTTGCTCTTTATCTATGATATTCTTCCACACTGTGAGACCATGTATGTCTCCTAATACAACTATTTTCATCATCAATGTCGTTCGTTATCTTGTTGTTCTTTTTAACGTTTTATTGTTTGTCCTTCTCGCGGAAATATCGCTCGATAGTTTCTGAATTAATTTCCCATGTCGGGAAAATCTCACGCGGTTTGTCGTGCCTGAACCGAAACAATTGGAATTTAAGTTCTTCGATTCGCTTATTCATGGGCGTGATAGAACGCTGGTAGGAAACGTTGTCGATCTGTCCTCGTTTCAATTGGGCTTTCAACGCCTTCTTCTGCATCTTGAGGTGCTCAATCTCTTGGCTTGCACTTGTTTCAAGTTTGACATATTCAGCGAGAAACGCCCTAGCTTCATCTTCTTTGAATGAGATGAGGGCGAAGAGATACTTTTCGCGCCAGTGGGACGATTCTTCAGTCAACCTCTCAAGGCACCGGTTCAGTCGGTCAATCTCATGCTGCATGAAATGAGTTGTGATGACGTGGTCATAATCCAACTTGCCGTTATCCTCGCGATGGAGGATGTCCAACACCTCTTGCAAGGTATAAGCCTGGTAATGAACCTTGGCTTCGGTATAGCGTGTGTTGATTTTGATAAATGAGCCACAGTGTCTGCCGAACGATGACAATGTCACGGTCTCTATATTTCCGTCTTCACGCACCGTACTACAGCGATTCATGCCGCTCAACGGAGATCCCGCGAGGCGATAAATGAGGCTTCGGCACCCTTCATTATCGATGCACATAGCGTCATCGCTGGTTTGCCACCATTCGAGATATACCCCCAATGTGGGGCGCTTGAAACCACTGGTGCCAGTGTAGGCCAGTCCGTTCCGTGCTGCAACGGGAGCGAGAAACATTCGGCTGTCATTCATGATGCGATCCATATGAGCAAGCAGATAAAAGGCATTGTCAACAAATAGTTGCTGCTTTTGCATACATTCGTCCGAAACGGGCGTTATTCTTGGCTTGCATTTCCGCACCGTGACATATTGCCCAGTGGTATCAAGTTCCAATTTGTCTTGGAATTCCGCGTCAACATCCTCATCTGCAAGTGGATAACAATCTAGTTGGGTCCCATTGAGCAGGACTATTTTGCCATCAGGAAAAGTTTTCTTCTCGTCTTGACGCTTCTTTTCGGAAGACTTAGTAGAATGGCCTTGAGTACTACCTCCTAACAATTCATTGCTTTCATTCATCATCATATCGTTTCCCTTTTAGAATAAGTTTTTAATAAATCATTGAACCGTTTTGCCATGCGTGAAATAGGTTAGAACTGAAATAAAGTACGCCGATAAGCAAGGTGGCTGTGCTACTTTGGCTTATGAGGCCATAGCGAGTGTAGAGGCCGGCTTCAAGTGGAAGTGCTTGGTGAAAGCCGCGAGCAAGAGCTCGGCTTCATCGCGCTCGAGGTCGAAGAGCGACACTTCGGTATCGTCATTGCAGAGCATACACTGTACGCCCTTGTTATAGAAATAGTTGTGAATGCGGTTTACCAGATACGGATTGCTGTTAGAGATAGAAATTGTCATAGGTAATAAGGATTTATAGTTTAACAAATTAGTTATCTGTTATTAGTTCAACGTCTCACGCCACGAAACCCACACGGCGACGATCTGCCATAGAGTCGTTGATGCGCTCTTCACTACAGAGGGTGGTCAGCTCGGTCAAGCGGTCGGTCTGCTCAAGGTCGCCCAAAATGCCGTCGATGGCAAACTTGCGAGCCACATTCTCAATCTGACCGCCGCTGAAGTCGAACCCTTCGGCCAGCGTCTTGCACTCGTTGTCGCCCAGTTCGGGAATCATTGCGTGCCAGATGTGCTCTCTCACGCTCGCGTCGGGACGCTCAAACTCCACCTTGTAAAGGAAACGGCGCTCGAAGGCACTGTCCAGATTCTCGGTCAAGTTGGTGGTGGCTATCATAATGCCGTTGAGGGTTTCCATTTCTTGCAAGATGATGTTTTGGATGGAGTTCTCCATTTTATCAACCGCATTTTCAGCGCCGGTCTTGCGGACCCCGATGATGGCGTCAGCTTCGTTGAACAGCAGAATGGGTGCCACTTCGGTCCTTGCCACCATTGCGCGGTATTTCTCAAAGACGGCCTTGATGTTCTTCTCGCTTTCGCCTACCCATTTGCTCTTGATGTCGGGCACTTCGATGGCCATAATGTCGCGGCCAGTCTGACGAGCGAGCTGATAGACGGTCTCGGTCTTGCCAGTGCCCGGTCCGCCGTACATCAAGCAAGTGAGTCCACAGCGGTTGAAACGCTCCTTCATTCGCTCCACGAGCACCTTATAGTTCTCATTGTCGAGGAAGCCGCGCAACTTGTCCACTTGCTTGCCTACCTTGTCACTGTAAAACAGATTCTTGGTGGTGATGCTATCGGCTTGGATAACCCCGCTCAGCTTCTCTTCTTTGGTCTTGAGATCAATGGACGCGAGCAGTTCTGTACGAGCTTTTTCAGTTAACGTGAAGCTGTTAGTATCCGCAACTCCGTTATGACACGAGAACTCTATCAGCTCGCACAGCATCAGCAAATGATTTCCCGAACGGAGCTCTGACCTAATACGAGCGAAGTCGCTCTTGTTGGGGAAGATATCGTCGAGCTGATAGAAACTGAGTTCGGAATCGTCTTCGTTGACGAGTTTGTCACAGAATTCTACGAGCAAGAGGCGGTCTTTGGCTTCCAATGGATACTGATTGACCTTCTTGACGAAATCCAAATCGGTGTTCTCGCTGAAGATTTCCTCGACTTCTTCGAGCAGCAATCCTTGCTTGATGCCTTCTTCTTCCAGTTCGTTGAAGAAGTCGTGATAATAGCCCAGCAGACTCTCGGTGTCGGAGAAGTTGCGCTGCGGAGCTTCGTAATCCGCATTGGCGATGAGCGAGCGGAGGGCTCTTGCCGAGATGTTGTAGGACGAAGCCTTGTTGCCGAAACTGTTCGTGAGGCCCAGCAGACGGCACCGCACCAGCTCGTTGAGCGTGTCGACAAGCGTCAGTGCTTGCGCATTTGAAAAGTGCAATGCCCTAGCGAAGCTCTTGAAGTCAATGTTCGAAGGTCCGACTTCAACGCAGATGCAGAAGACCGCAGCTTGCATAGGGGTGACGTGCAATCGCTTGGCCAGATAATCAATGTTGTTACCCCGCACCTCAGATAAGTTGAGGTCATCGTCACTCTCGCGGACATAGGCTGAGAGCTTGGCGTTGACGTTGTCGATAGCTTCAAGCAGTGACTTGGGCTTTTTGCGTGTCCCTAGACTGATGCCTTTCGACTTGTTCTTGACAGCCTTGCATTCTTCTTCGGAAATGATGTTGTTTTTCTTCGTCTTCATACTCTGTATTTTATGACTAGTTACTGTTTGTTAATTAATCGGATTTTTCGTGTTATTTCAAATAAATATTTGCAAATTAACATTATTAATACAGTACAGCCAGACGGCCAATTTCCTAAGGCACCTTCTTTGCATTCCCAGTGAAATCCGCAGAGAAGAGGTGATGATTCCACTGCAACAACCCGAAGGCCATTACACATACAATCAGATCACTATATGTCTTTTGAGTATTTCACAACCACATTAAACCACTGATATTTAGTCAAATATGATTGTGAAGGCGGCAATTGAGACGGCTTTTGCCCCGTCTCCAGATTCTTTCAACTTTGATTTTTAATTAATTTGTTCATGCTATCGCTTTTTCTTAGTGCAAAGGTATGTCATTCTTTTGAAACTACCAAATTTTCCGCGTTAAGCATTGTTAAGAATATTCATTTTTTCATCCTCAAAAAACCTCCTTTATTATTACATAATAAAGGGCCCCACTTTTAAGGGCATGACAGCAAGAGCCATGAACAAACCAAGGCCCTTATTCCTGATAAAAGGCGATTCAAATCAGCAGCGTTCAATCGACAGAATGATCACCGTCTTGTCGCGGCCGATGGTCCCACGTTTCTTCAACTCATTGATGGCCTCGCTCTCACTCGCCGAATACAGCATCACAGTCGCCGACGCATTTGTCGCCGATGCCGGACCCTCAATCCGATACCTCACCCGATACAATTCCTTCGTCATAACTCCCAATGTTAAAATCTACCTACAACAAAGATACAACAATAATCCCAATAAACCAAATTCAAAATAAGGATTTTTTGCCCAAACATGCAGATGTTGGATCCGTTGAGTCAAGCGCCATCAATTTTGGGAGCAGCCCCCAGCAATGAGACCTCCCCGGCAAACGGAGAGACCCCCACCCCATCAATTTCCGCCCTAGAGGATGTCATTCTCGTCAAAATTTGTTGTACAAAACGAGGCCATTCTTCTGAACAGCCTCGACAATGTCAACATCCTCAAGAATACCCTTCACGTCATTGAGTGGCTTCGCGGAGTTTCTCCCACACCTTAACCATGGCCCATGTGTCGAGTTCGCAATAGCGGAGGAGGGCCTCGCGGGTGGCTTCAGCCTCGTCGGGATCCATATGTTGAATCTGGGGGAAGATGGTCATGGCATCGCCTCCATTCTGGACACGCTCATCGAGGTTGTGATAGTTGAGTGAGGGCTCATCGGGAAAGAGGGCCGGCAGCACGCTCTTGATGCTGAAGGAGCCTCCCATCGCGGGCAGGTAGTAATAGCCTTTGCGGAAAGGAACGAGCAGGTCCTTGATATTTTCCTTGATGTCGAGTAAGTGATCGGCCAGGTCGGGATAAATGGCCGCCATCTCCTTGAGACGGGTGCACTCAAAATCCTTGTTATAGACCAAAGTGCATACACCCATAGGGATGTCACGGCAAAGCTGCTCTGCCAGTCCACGGCGCGGATCGCCACCATTGCTCGGGGCAAGGTATTCGCGATGCTCGTAGGGGGCATCAGCGCTCTGTTTGATATGCAATGAGTACTGGAAACAAAGTTGGGAATAGGGCTTGGCGTCGTCATATTGGGGTATGGCGTCCTGCATGGACTCGAAGTCCAGGAAATAAAGCGGGTACTGCAACTCGGCAAGGAACTCGTTTATTCCGTCACGGTTGACAAGTCCACATTGGTCAAGTGTACAAGCCACTTGCATGTTCTGTATATCACCCAGATCCTTGTCACGAAGTCTGTCGTACGTGATATCGCCAGCGTTGTAACGATTCAGCTTTTTCTCAAAGGTAAAGCCACCTCGCCCCTTGCCACCATATACATCAAACACTGACGGCTGTGGCAAGTGGCAGGTGCAGTATTTCCAGAATCCGCAAGGATAAGGCTTATGGCAGCCCATGTTCAGGTCGGTGGTGAGTTCATCCGTTCGTTCCATCGTCTTCATGGCACGCTCCACATTGACAGGAACGGATAACAGATCTCCCGCAATCTTTTCTTCCATGTCAACCTTAACGAAGAGGTTAGGAATGTCGAGATCGCCATCGCGCACATATTCTTTATTGAGGCAGACAAGAAAAGTTCCCGTCACTTTAACGCCACACTGCGTGAGCAACCATTTCTGGTATGCGATATCGGGAATATATTTGTCAATCTTGTTGGGATCTTTTTCATCGGGATAAGTGACACTTTTCACCTCGTAGATGGCCCAGCCACCAGGCGTCTTGCGCAGGATATCCACAGCGCAATAGTTGCCATTATATAAGAACGAGGCCTCGCAGATGTTCTCCACGCCCTCGGCCATCCACTGGCGTGTCTGCTCAGTCATGGCAGCAAGGTCGAGGCTTCCGTCAGCCTTTTCGGCATGTGCCTCTTTATAGTCACCGAAGAGGCCCATTGCCAAGTCTCCCACCTCATTGCCTTGTTTAAACCGCGCTTCGGTGGCCTCGTCCACCTCCTCCAATTCGGGCTTATACATTTTCAACCACAGTGCCTTATCGCACTGGCAATATTTGGTGTACTTCGATTTAGATAATCCTGACATAGTATTATTAATTTAGAGTTTATTGTTTAGAGTCCACACTTACTCACGCTTAGGAAGGTCACAGGGCATGATGTTGTATTTCAGGCCAGCTTCTACAGCCCAATAATCATCAAAGCTTTGTGGAGCGACATGAGGGATATTTTCGGTGTATATGCCTTCAAGATCCTGGGCCAACAAATCGGCCAAAGCGGCTTCGGCAGCCCATACCAGAGCTTGTGCCATCTCGGGGCTATGCTCCTCCAACCACGGGAAGAACTTGCCCATGTCATCATACTCGTCCAGACCTTTCAGATCGGTTTGCCAAGCAAGATGATAGAGATCGGAGAGTGTATTAACTTCTGCCTCAGTCAACGTCAAGTTTAGTCCTTCGACAAGATAACCATCAACCTCAACGTTGCAATCAACGATTCTGGTTTTAGGCTTTTCTGCAGCACTATTTTGCTTGGCGCACATCTCGTTAAAATCGATAATGTCCTGAATGAACTCGGGCAGGTGAGTCTCTTCATTGAGTTCACTCCCAGCGGCGATGAAGTCCGAGGCATATTCCCACTCGCTCTGCGAATAGGCCTGTGCGGTTGGATAGTCAATGCCATCGTGCAATTGCGGCAGCCCCATAAGGATTTCAAAAAATGATGCACGAATGCTCATTAGCTGATAGTCCTTGCGCATATCTTTGGGAATCTGATGTTTGCTGATATAGTTCAGGACCTGCTCATGCAGTCCTGCATCGATAGCCCATGACAAAAGACTATTCCTGTTCCAGCGATAAACCACAATGAAGAACTGCTCGTGCCGCTCTGGGAAAAGAGACATCTCATTCCCCCACTGATCAAATGTTAGAACATCTTTCTTCTGAGACCTAGTCGCGATGGGGTCGGTGTGGATGATGCACACCATCTTCTTGTTCACACCGCTCTGCACATAGCAGATTTCGTTCAGCCGTTTCTTGCTTTCTTCAACGGAGTCAAACGTGTTGCGGTCTATATAGTCAATAAAAACCTTGGCTGATTCGGAATTCAACTTAGCAGCGTCCAAAAGTTTGGGACATGGAGTTGAGCCTGTCCCAGGAAATACCTTACTTGCCACTTGCTTTACCACCTCTCGAGCGCCGAAGGTATAGCCTGCCTCAAGGATAAGTAAGGGTGTGTTCTGATCGCTCTCGAAATATTCCTTGAGCAACGCCTTGAGACCTTCACGCTCCTTGGCGAATTCATGAGTGGCATACAAATCACCGTCCACTACATTTTCCACAATATCGCTCAATGAATGTAACTTCAAGTTGGCCATTGGGGATGATACAATTCCTAACTTCAAGTTGACCCTATGGCACAGTTCTTCAAAGAAATTATGGCGCAGTACCTCTGAGATTTTAGCCAGCATCCCCGAATTCATGGTTTCTTGACCGTAGATGTTATAAACGGCGGTGCGAGAAACATGAATCTTTTCGGCAAATGTGGTGGGGCTTATACCTTGGCGTTCCACCTCCTCCTTGATTAGCTGTCCTATTTCTTTGTCTTTATTTTCTTTGTCTTCTTTCATAGACCTATTATTGATTTATTATTTACATCTTCAGCAGGTTGAGGCTTAGTCAAAATATTGGCTCAACTCCATCAAAATCAAGCTCAAATAAAACGTCTATTTCGTTCACATAGATGTAGCAATTGCAGTAATCGTCATTTTCCTCGGCCAGATTTACCAGTTCTTCGTTCCAAGCCTTAATGTCATCAATGCTCTTGACGGGATGATTGAGCTTGTTGCACATATAGGCCAAAGCGTCTTCTTCAGTATTCAGATATTCATCAAACTGCAAAAAACCATCCATGGCCTCATCGCTATCGTTGGGCACTAAGCCACGCAGATAGTAACGGCACGGAAAATATTTTCCCTCGACATCATTGGTCTCATAAACCTCGCTGCCCGGCTCTTCACGATAGAAGTAATACTTGAAACTGGACCATTTCTCAGCTATAAGGGCCAACATGCCTTCCGGGGCCTCCCAAGCCGATTCAAAAGTGATAGCAAGCGCATCATCGCCGCGACGCTCAAGATCATACCATGTCCCTTTGCAATTATACCCATTCCAATCCTGGCCTAATTCGTTGATAATAAAACCGAGCCATGTCGAACCCCAACTCACGTCTTTGATAGGAAAGTCTTCTTCCTTCATCGCTTCAAGTCGGCGGAGCATAGCCTCAAACTCGTCTAGTTCGGCCTTCTTGCCCTCAATCACATAATTTGATAACATGTAGTTTGCCATAATAATCTTCTTCAATGATAAATTACTGCCTACTTCCTTTCAAGCGATTCAGCTTTCTCTTAGTGTCGATTTGACAATGCAAAATTACTCCACACCGTCAAACCTCACCAAATATTCATGTATCATAATTCTTGACAGCCGTGTCAGGATAATTGGACACTCGACATTACTCCGCAATACTCTGATATTTGTATGATGCCATTGGAGTGTAAAATAAAGATGTCTATTATCATGCTATCTCCAATTTAACTCTCTTTGTACCATTTGGTTAGAAGATTGCCATTTTGTTGGTTTTGGGCATATTCGAACCCTATATGATATGCTTTTAGAGCTTCTTTATAGATATGTTTAGCTTTATCATCTTTGATATCATCTATATTTTTAAACGTGTCATAAAGCCCTAATTCATTTAATCTCTCAGTAGAACGAGCCGTAAAGAGCCCCTGGTAGAACAAGTTAAAACCATTCTTTTTATTATTGACAGAGTCTTTGATACCAGCATTAAATGCATCTATCTGGATTTGAGCTGAATTAAGAGTTACTACAACTTCATCATATAAATCCTTCCACCAGGTTAATGCGCTTTCATTAAAACAGATTTTATGCTCATTTCTCTCGGATTCAAATTCAGAGTCAGAGGAAGGCAGTCCAAACTCCGAACAATATTCTTTTAGTTTCTTGAATCTTAGCTCAAGGCTATCTATTATGTTGCCATCTGCATCTTTTCTTTTAGATTCGAGTCGCTGTTTTATTTTCTTTTGTGATTCATTACTCTCATCATATTCATTCATATCCATGTATTTCCACCACAACTTTGAACCTTTACTGCCGTTGCACTCTCTACAACAAGGTACAAGATTCACCAACTCTGTGCAATAACCAGACGGCTGTTGGTTTCTTATCAATGGAAATAGGTGATCCAATTCTAATTTTTCTGGCGAACTCCCACAATATACACACGAGATAGGATTTCTCACATTATCCCCATATAAGTATTTCATCCACTTAGCTATAATATCTTCGTCATCGTCTTCATTGATTTTAATTCTTGGCATTAATGTAGATGCCATTGACCTTGCAACCGTTGAACGCCTTGTACTTATTTTATCGGCCTGTGGATATTTTAGACCTTTAATCTTATCTGTTTTTCTTGACATAATGATAATTCTTTTGTAATTATATCTTTTGATTTGTATGCAAATTTCGCCAAAATGTTTGATATACGCAAGAAAGCTCCTAAAAAACGAATCAACCAACATATGTCTTGATTCTTGTCTTCAGTTGAAATTCTTTAGCAGAACGATTGTAATAGATGCCTCTTTAGGGATGATTATTTTGAGTAATCGTACCAGCTGCCGATGCAAGCGGTGTTTATCTCAGTTGTAAATTCTCCGTTATCATCCACCCAACCCTGTTGACCGTTAAGCCAGATCCTGACATAATCCTTGCTCCAGGCCTCCATACGTTTGAACACAGGTGGAGCATAAACGCCCCATCTGCTTCCTTTATTATCACTCGGCAAGTTTCACGTCGAGAAATTCGCACTCGTTGTATTTGGCGAAGGCACTGGCTTGCCATTGCCAGATGGCCTCATGCTCACAGGTGGCACTGGTGTGGTAAATGTTGAGACAATCGTCTCCCTTGATTTTAAAATAGACTTTGTATCGTTCCATAATATCTTTGTTTGGTTAGTTCAACAACTGATTAATCTGAGTTCTCTGAATTAGCATCCGCCTCCATGAGCCGCAAGATTTTGCGGCTCTACGCGGTGGCGATTTGATCAATCTCATTCATTGGCAACAGGTTTTAGAAAAGTTGATAATCGTTACCGGTAAGGATTGAAACGGGCTTGACCAGATAGCACAGGATCAAGCCGAAAGCAGTCACAGTGACGTGACCCCAGAAGGAAAGAGGAGCGAAAATGCCCATCCAAACGACGAACAGCGGGACGTTGATGATGGCGACGACGGCCAGCGACATCAGTGTTGCAAAAAACAATTTAACCATAATTTCTCCTTTCATATTTTTCATGGTGCAAAGTTACGGCTGTCCCACGACCCCCAGAAGCATTTCGCGTCGGTATGTCTTGACACCCAGTGTCGGAAAAACTGGACAAAAACAAGCCCTGAAAACATCAGAGCTTGTTGATTATAGGTTAGAGATTAGAAATCAGCGAGTTGATACACTACTGAAGGTCAAGCCGAACATCTAATTCGATAAGTCATCTCGGGCTATTACTCCTTAAGGATTCTTTTGGCAGCGGGAATGATGACGTCGTGAATGACGGATTCGTTCATGCGGTGCTCTCCATGGAAATCTTCCACATGGGTGAAATGTTGGGCAAACTCATCCTTGCAGTTGACCAGTGTATCTCCGTCAGCGAAGAATCCCCAACAGTCAAACCTGCTTTCATTGGTCTCGCGAACAAACAGGTTCTGCTCCATATTCTTGAAGTGCTCAATGATTTCTTCGGTAATCGTGAAGTGCGTCTGACCATCGGCTGTCGGCTGGAAGCGCTCAAAGATGCCCACATGCAGGACATCCTTCACCTCAGAAAGATGCAGAGCCGGATTAACGCAGATGCGCAAATGGCGTGTCATCTGCATGGCATACATGCCTCCCATGCTGGTGCCGATAACGAGGTCGGCGTGATGTGCTCTACAATACTCCTCCAGGAACGGCAATGCTTCTTTGGGGTCAACGGGGATATCTGGAGCAATCACATTGTAGCCAGGCATGTTTTTAGCCAGATATTTCGCCGTATTGCTTTGACTGCTGGATCCATAGCCATGTAGATAAACGATTGTTTTAGTTTGTGGAATGCCATAGACCCTTTCGGCCAATTCATCCAACAGTTCAAGTGGATAGCGGTCCCAGATAGTAACAATCTGTTCTTCACTGCCGTTGTCACAACCTTCGTAACAGTCATAATCATCCTCATCTTCTCCCAACATCGCTTGCACAAAGTTTTTGATACCTTTCAGCATCTGCAACTCCTCCTCATGCTGATGTTCAGTATCCCTCTCGACAAGATCCTTGATAATGGCATCACGCAACTGTTCGAGAACTCCGAGCCTTGCAAGTATACTACCGAATTGACAGGAAACCAGGTGGTAAGCTATACGTCCGTGAGCAGAAGTATAACCATGGCTACAGCCATCAGCTGAACCGATATAGCCACCATAATAAGGCTCATCAGCAAGGTCTTGCTCGAAGTCCTCATCGTCCTCACAGTTTTCAATATCGTCTCTCACGGCCTCTTCGAGCCCGTCCACTTCTTCATCCCAAACATCTTGGGGAACAGTCACATATACATCAAAAAGCAAATCGTCTCCAACTTGGGCAAACACTTTTATCTTCTTTTCGTTCATACGTATAATTGATTTGTGGATTTATTTGAATGCAAATATAGTCAATTTTGCTGAATTATTCAATGGTTACTCGTAATCATCTTCTGGCCAAGGCTTCAGAATGAGGTCAAGAGGATTCTCGATATAGCGGCTGACAAAGCGCACTGCAATGTCGCCCAGTTCCTTGTCGGGGTTGTGCTCGGCGATGAACTGCACTGCCTCCTGCTCTGTATCGCACTCTGTCTTGGCATAGACCATATCCTGAATGCAATACTTATAATGCTCATGGTTGATAACACTTTCACGGTCATCGGCAGGCACGTAGACGGCTGCATGCTTGCCCCAGCAGCTGCCTTCATGGTCGTTGGTTAGTCGGTTGATCACCTCATCACTGCTATCAAACGGAACGCGGCAGAAAACCACATCCTTGAACGTGCCGGCCATAAGGGCTATCAACGATGCACTCGAGAACTCATCGGTGACGATCTGAATAAAAACCCCCTCATTGCGATCTTCAATGATGGCTTGATCGCAGGTCGCTTCCATATCCTCCAGAAAGTCGCAGAACATCTCGTTGAGCGACTTGGCGCGCTCATCGTTCACGAACAGCTTGGTTACATATAAGCCCCTATTCAGCACACCACTCGGCTGCGGCCCCTGCAAGCTGATGCCAGTCCCCGTTGTGCTCTGCACGACGTTGACCCTGCGGATATCACGCGTGAGCAGGCAGGTCTCGGCGTGATTGTCCGCACCCTCATACAAAACAAAGTGCTCATCCACCTCTACGGGCAAGGCAAGAATCCGGGCGATGGATTCGGCAACAGACTGGAAATTCTCGGGTTTGAAAAGATCCTCACTAGTGTCAATTTCCACGGTGTTCTCGTTAACACGCACCTCGCAGTGGTCAAACATCTGGTCATAGTTGTCACAGAAACCGGCGATGCGGTCGATGGGTTCGCTGATACCCCGGAGGGCGTTCTTTAGTTCTTTTACTGTCATGATTCGATATATTTTATTGATGAATAATCGTTTGCAGCGTCAAATCCCGCTCTCGGAAGATTTGACGCTGCAAAATTATATCGACTCCAAAACCCGACCAACTATTTTTCGTCGGTTAAACTGGACGATACCGTCGGGAAAACTTGACAGCCCCTATTTGCCGCAAGATGATTACGACTTATCAGACTATCTTAATCACAGACATTGTCACATAGTTGACCTTGCGGCCCTTAAAATCACGCTGTTCAGCCAAAGCATCCATGCGGCTTGAGCCCTGACTGCCATCAGAATACCAGTGATACTTTTCCTCGCTGATGACTTCATCAAACTCGTCGGTCGTTCCTCCAACGTAATGTACACGGAATTTCACATGATAGTTTCTCATATCTGTTTTTCATTTATTGGTTAAATGCCTACGTCCTTTCATGCGATTCGGCTACCTCTATTTTTATTTCCACAAAAATATATCATTTTTGATAATGAGGTGCTACAATTCCGCTCTTTTTATCATCATCACAAGAAGAAAAAGTGTTCACTAGCTCCACTGATTACTCGTATTCTTTGAGGCTGAAGGTGATATTGTGGTCGGTCAAGAAGGCCTTGATTGGGGCCAGGGTGCCGTCGCTGCCTTTCAGCATAGCCTCGAGTGCATGCAACAGGCCGTCAGCGTTATAGGCGCCCACGAGGTGGCACAGGGCTGCCACATCATCAACAGTAATCTCAGCAATAGGGTTGATGTCAAAATCCTCGGTCGATTCTTCGTAGAGCTCAACGCACTTTTCGCTGATGGTGGCCACCACATGGCAGATATAGCCCTTGCCGTTATCCCAGACCGACACCTCGTCGCCAGCTTTGCCAAATCCTTTAGATCGGGCGAGAATTTCCTGAACGGTCGAGAAGACGATAATGCCAGTAGTGCTCATGGGCTGTGGGCACTTGTCCATGATGCGCCGGTAGGTCACGGGATGCATTGTCTCTAGGTCTTTCATGCCATAAGAAGCTCTGTCCTTGATACGCAACATCAACGCCACAAAATCCTCCATGGGCAAATAGGCGTTGAACGGAATCACTTGCAGCCCCTTGTCCAGCAAGGTACACGTCAGCATGAAGTGTGCCGCAGGAGCAATACGCTTCACGGTCATGGATACGCCGTCGACCGGAGCGCTCCAGTCCACGCGCTCAATCAGCGGACGCTCATCGTTCTGGTCCAGCAATGCCGCCACCTCACCGGCGGTGAGATGGCGCCAGCGAGTAACCCGCATTCCATCGGCTGTTTCCGCCTCATAGGGGTACACGATGTGCTCGTCATAAACCTTGACAAGTTGTTCAAAGATGCGCTGTTCGCGCTGCAGCAAATGTTCGTTTTTCAAGCAAAAGGGCCTTCCGTTAAAATAGCAAGTTCTCATTATCAGGTAATATAAATTATTGATTTATAGTAAAATAATCTGCGCCTCCAGGCTTTCGAGCAGTATTGCTTGAATATGTGTTTACGCCTCCTTTTCGGCGTCTTGGCCTGATCTTTCTAAACAATTTTGCATAATCGAGCCTTCATAATCATAGACTCTGTTTTCTTCGGCTTCAATCCAAAGCGAAGTGAGGGCATAGGCTTTCTTGAGGCGTTCGGGCACCATTTTAGAAACATACCATTCATAATTTTCACAAGCGGGCAGGATGATTCTCCATCTGGAATTGTCTTCCTTCTTGATGATTACTTCATCGTCCATATACATAAGACTATAGACAGACAATTGGCAGTTCTTCTCGGCCACCTCTTCAATCCATTGCCGATAGTCTTCCATGAGGAGATTTGGGTTGTTCAGCCAGTTCCAAACCAAAGCATGATTTGGATCTTCTCCCAATTTGAGGCTTGGCAGTACGCTGATCTTTCTCAGAACAAACCGGATTATATCCTTCCACTTATAGGCAAGATACAATTGACGGTTACGCCTGTAGCTTTGCCTTTCGTCGTCAAGATAGGCAAAATGGATCTGCTCGCGCCAGGCGCCAAAGGCCTCGATGGCACGGTCCCAATACTTGATGCCACTATTATAGTCATCCTTCAGCGCATTTTCTTCCGAGCAATAGGCATACACTTTCTTGCCTGTCTCGTCGGCCAATCTTTTCATGAAAAGAAATGACTCATCATCATTCCCGCAATTCACTTGCACGATGGGTTGCGGCATGACCTTGTAATCACGGATAATATCGTCATCCGATTTTCCTTTCTTGTGCAGATCATTCAGATTAATATACTTTACTTGCCCAGGGCACAAATCCGTGTCAGCATATAGTTCAATGATGTCTTTCTGAACCGATTGCCAGTTATTGTAAAAAATCACCAGGGGCTTGTGGTGCTCGGTGTTGACAAACTCCTCGGCCAGTTGATAAAAGCGCTCACGATCAATCACACGGAGTTTGTCCTCGGGCATCAGCATCTCAAAGCGCTCCCTCACCACACTCTCATCCTCCTTCTTGTCGAGGATGCCTCCATTCTTGAGCGCCTCAGATAACTCCTTGAAGAAGTCTCGCCCCAGCACACGCTGCACCATGGCCAGGCGGTCGGTGGCGATGTAGTTCTTCTTGAAGATGTCATACACGGCCTGCGGCGAAAGATTAATCTCCCCGGCCAACTCTCTTGCGGTCATACCCTTTGCCCGCATCTCTTTCTCAATCTCGTGTCCAATGTGATATTTTTCCATATTCTCCATACTTTTTTTCTTTGAACAAATATAATATTTTTTTCTGAAGAAAGCAAATAATCGACTCCAATTATCCCCTTTTTCAAAAAATGATGCTACAAAAGTAGGACGAATCTTCCGATCCGTCCCACACATTTTCGTCGGTAAAACTTGACACCTCCTGTCGGAAAAGCTGGATTAAACAGCATTGGACTTGAAGTCATGATATCCATCCGAAAACAAAATCTTGCATGTCTTCGGTAACAAGGATTGCAGAAATTCAAGTAAATGCATTGAAATGCGTGGATTTAATCCCTAATTGGATATGAAAGGACTCAAATGTCACTGGGTTAGTAGATTGGAGTCGTAGAGGTCGCTGGGGGCGACGACTAGTTGGGTGCTGTTGATGCCGCGCTTGGCGAGGACTTTGTCCAGGCCGGTTGTTGCATAGTCGCTGACGGGGCGAGGTTGGCAGAGCTCCACGCCGAGTTGCCGCTTGTAGATGTCATAGACCAGTTCGGAGCAGTACCACTTGCCATTGTCGAACTTGAAGGAGAGGTCGTAGGGCTTGCCCATGTATTTGGTGTACTTGATCTTGATGGGCTCCTCGGTGTAGCGCTTCATGCCGACGCGCTGGCCGCGGCCTCTTTCCACCCATTGCTGATAGGGCGTCAGGCTGACCGTTGAGATGGCCTCGAGGACGTACAGGCCGTCGGGCTTCTCGATGATGATGCCGCAATGGGACCACGGCGACCGGGTTGCCGCGATGATATATTTCGACTGCGATGACTTGGACGTCTGGAAGACGATGTCGCCCTCCTTCAGCTCTATTGCATCAGGTCTTGAGCATGAAACGGTTGTGAAAAGGCATAGTAACCCGATAATGTTGCAAAAGAAAAAGAGATGTTTCATTTATCTAGCTTGATTTGTATGGTTTTGTTTCTTGTATCGGTAAATACGATATGGAACCGGCTTCCTGTATGGATTCATCGTTTGTTGTTTAAAATCGCTGATCCACTGTTCACCGTTATACATGGCAATATGGCCCCACCATTGCGAAATCCGTTTCCAGTTTCTCCAAGCGGGACGTTCAAACACTACGACATCACCTTTCTGGGGAATGTATCCATCATGAGGCACCTCTTCAAATTGGACCAATGGCAAGAAATAACGATACCACTGGGCTGGAAGGATAATAGCGGGGCAGCCTCCTTCTTGTAGTGCTCGCATTGTGTACCAGGCACAGCAATGGGTTGACTTTTCTTGCCCGTTCTCTGTCAGATGCTTTGTCGCTCTTTCAACATTAAAACTATAAGTCTGTGTCCAAACGGCATAAACAGCTATAGCAATAGACAGGACAAAAAACACGTTTCTTGCTTTTCTCATTCAGGAAGCTATCATTGTGTTTGCTTTGAGATCCACAAGCGGTTGAGAATCCACTTGCGGGGGACGGTGATTTCAAACCAGAGCCACATCACCAGGGCGATGACAATGGACAGCACGCAGTAAACCCACAGGTTGACCTCGATGTAGGTCATATTGAGTTGGCTGGCAATCGCGTTCAAGTCCTCGACGCAGGCCATGAACTGTTCATGACAATTGCCGAGGTGCTCGTGAACCGGGTTCGGCTGGGTGTAGAGCTGGTAGAACTCCTTGCTGATGAGCCAGAAGGCGCAAGTCGCGGTGCCCGATGCCGTCAGGTTGATCATGCTCCATAACGAGAGTTTCTTGTACCAGTTGTACAGGGCGATTAACGTAATCACCGCCGGCATCGCCGTGAACAATGCGGGCCAGAAGTATATGCAGATATAGACACAGATTGTCTCGTAGTCAAGCCCCAAGACAAGACCTGCCACATAAAACATGCCGCACAGGACGTAAAAGATATATTCCTGGAATGTCATTTTCTTGCTTTTTTAATGATAAATTGAACACCGAGCTTCACTGCCGAGATCGCAATCACCAGCATGGCGATAATGAAGCCATAGAAAAAGATGCGGAACATGAGATGCTCGTTCATCGTGGCACAAAATGCCCTGTTCAGCATCGCATAGATTACATGAATTAGAGTTTCCATATCAATCATCGATGTTTAAAAAAACGATCAGTTACTTCTTTATGACAAAATGGGGCAAAAGGTAAACATCGGTATTGTTATCCGCTTGATATTAAGCAAATTGCCCGCAAGCCAATCTGCTATGGCATTGCAGGCAATCCTGTTCTAATATGTGGAACGTAAATACTACTTTTTCAGTTTCTTGAGCAGGGCGTTGGCGCGTTCTACCAAGTTGGTGTTTTTGCCGTATTCAGTCAGCTCATTCAGTTCCCTGATGGCGCTTTCTCTATCGTTGGCCTTGAGGTAGGCAAGAGCCTTGTACCAGTGGGTGCAGTCGTTGTAGTTGTCTGTGGTGTTCTTGATATCATCTTCATCATCCGCTCCCTTGGGGCCATGTTTAGCCGTCGGCCATTCCAGGTTCTCGATATCACTTACCACCGCCATCATGTCCTTGCTGCGGCCCTTCTTGATCTGCTTCCTGATGGAGACAAACTCATCTGGCTCGCTGCTAAAGGGTTTGTTGTATTCGTCAGCGAGGCTGGCCAAAGTGGGTTTTGCTGGTTTTGGGGTTACCCTCTGCTCTTTCGGCGTCTCTTCTGCCAGTTCGGCTTGCCCGGCATTTTGTACGTGAGCAAGAGGTATGAACGTGTATAGGCCATAGGCAATAACAGCGACAGCTGCAATGCCTGATGCCCATTTCATGAACGACCACACCGGCTTCTTGTTCTGTTTAACTTGAGACGCGCGGTTAAATTCATCCCGACTCATCTGCTTGATGGCATCGAGTTGCGCCTGGCCTTCTCGCTGCATGCCAGCTTGAGCGATGCCCTTGGCCAGCATCGCGGTTGCAACCAACCGTTCTCGCAGCTCCTGATTGTTGTCAACATCCTGTTCAAAGGCAGCGCGTTCACTTTCATCCATCTGGTTACGCAGGTAGCGGTCAATCCGCCCGTCAAATTCAATATATCTTTCTTCTCGTGTCATGATCTTATTCTTTTATAGATTTCATCCATCGCCGCTCTCACTTTGGTCAAGCAACGGCTTTTCTGTGTCGTGGCCACACGGGCATTGTTATAATCCATCGCAACAGCGATTTCTGCCATGCTATCGCCTTCCCAATAATACGCCCACAGGATGCTTTTGCAAGGGTCAGGCATGTTGGTGACAATGTCATACACGGCCTGTTGCAATTCGTCCTGCTCCTCGATGGCGTCTTTGTCAAGCCACCGGTCAATCGCATCTTGGGCGACACCCATGTCAACAGGATCAAGCAAATCATCATCATCCTGGCCCGACTGAGGTGGCATTGGGGCAGATTTTGCCTTGTCCCTTAGAGCCTCCAGTCCTTTGTTCTTTAACACACCTATGACGTAGGTCGTTAAGTTACTGGTCAATTGCGTCAGCGTCCCGTTTTGGACATTCTCAAACGTGGCCAGCATCGCCTCCTGAGTCAATTCCTCGGGAGACAAACCTGAAGAGCCAAAACGCCTGCGAGCCTCTTGCAGCACAGCACAACGGACCTCCTCAAGGAATCTGCTATCTATCGAAAATGGAACCTCTGCCATCATTGTCTGGTTTTGTCTTTAGCAAAAGTAGTATTTTTCTTTTTATGAACTATCGGCCGTACAAATTCTTATAGTCCAAGAATTATAAGACCTGCGGCAAATATGTTCTGATTGGTTGATGAATCTTAATGATGATCCAACGGGACATCAAGAATATAATCCCATATGGATTTACGGGCATACGCGAGCATGATTCCTCCTACTACGAATGTCGCTAGCATCAAAAATGTCCTTTGTAGCATAAACTCAGAAATGACGCTATTTATTAATGTTCCACACGCAAAAGTCTCAATTTCGTTAATAACATCTGTTGTTATCTCATAATGCAGCAGGTCAATAATAAGCAGCACAAGCGTAGCAAGCTTAGCCATCAGGTATCGCAGCCATCGCTTTCCTGATGGCCAATACGGAGGAAGTATTATTACCACTATCAGCACAAGCACGAACAGCGGAAATATTACGAAATTAACGATATCCTCTATCATATAAAATATCATCGCAATACAGTTTAGCCTTCAGCAATACATCTATCTACCTATTTATGACAAAAACCACCAAAAGGTAAACACCCTGCAACGAAATTCTCCCATCTTCTCCTCAAATCCACGAAAAGATCCAGAGACTTTGAAGTGCTTTCAAAGCTAGTGTTCATCGGCGCTGATGGCACTTCCTGTCCTGCAAAATGACCTATAGCGCGGTTTTAGTGGTTGCGGTGGTTCCGCGGGCGGGGTGGTTTTCATTACAACGGGGGAGAATTTTGCATGAAAATCCCTAATAATGGGCATTGTGGGTATATTCGGGCGTGGGTAATTTTGCATGCTTATAAAACTATAGAGACATGCATCATTGTTTACGCTATCTATTTACGGCTCTGATTGTTTCTTTATCGATTGGGGCTCAGGCCATTGGCACTGGCGTGTATCGCACCGCCATCACATTGACGAACGGGACACAGGAGATCTTTCCTGACTCCGTAGTGAAGGAATTCACTTATACGCATTCCATACAGAATGGCCAAACGGTATACTACCTGAACGTCATCCGTGAGGGAAAGGTCAGCAGGACCTTCGCCTTGAGTGACATCGTGGAGATCAATTACCGCGAGATGACACCTTACGAGCACTTTGCGGGGGACTGGTATCTGGTCGCCAGCCCCAACGGCGAGCCTCTTCCGGGCACGTCCGTCATGGTCAGCACCGCGGTGTCCATCCCTTATCATGCCGTCTTGCCGGCACCTGGCACCCCGGAATATGGCCATGAGATCTATTGCCACATCGACTCGATGGCTCATCGCAAGGGACTGAAATATGACGCCGATTTCAGGATGTTGTACACGTTTAACGAGTCCTCACAACAAGGATCTGTCACCATGGTGCTCGACGACCAACAACCCGTGAGCACGACGCAATACACCGGTGACGCATCCACCTATGCCTACTGGGATGCCAACAGCACCTGGTATAGCGGCGTGTCGCCACTGCATGAGGGTGGAGACACCGGCGGCCGTCACATGTATTTCCTGACGCATAACCTGGACACCTGGGCTCTCGAGGGCCACGATCTGGTATGCCAATGGACACTTGCCGACGCATGCGACAGTTCGCACGAGTATGCATTCCCCTCCATCTACGAGATATGCTGGGTTGTGGGACTCGACATTCCGTTCGTTTATGCTGAGCATGACCTGCTGGGCTACATTGACATTTTTGCCAGCCCCAGATTGATGAACCATCCCTGGACCAAGCCGCTGAGCGAATGACGAGGCTGAAGGCAATATGGTCTCTCCTGTGCTGCTTTGTGCTCACGCTCCAGGGCCAAGTGTCGTTGACCGGAGTGGTGACCGAGCAGGGCAACGGCGACCCAGTGGAGTTTGCCACGGTGACGCTGCAACCCGGCGAGCAGTGGTGTATGACCGACCATCAGGGGGTGTTCACGCTGCGGACCCAGGCGACGGGCACCGCGGTGCTGCGTGTGACCTGTGTCGGCTATGAGCCTGTCGAGGTCACTGTCGGGAAGAACAATGCCGGCGACACGCTGCGCCTTGTCATGCATCCCACCAACCTGCAACTCCAACAAGTGATCGTCACAGCCCAACGCAAGACCGAAAACGCCACCACGAGCTACCTCATCGACCGCCAGGCGCTGGACAACCAGCAGATTATCAACGTGAGCGACATCCTCACCCTGCTGCCCGGCGGCAAGACCGTGAACAGCTCTCTCATCAATGACCAGCGCATCGCCCTCAGGGCCGACGGCAGCGAGAAAGGCAATGCCGCCTTCGGCACCGCTGTCGAGGTGGATGGCCTGCGCCTGCAGAATAATGCCGAGCTAGGCGAAACCACCAGTGCCAGCACACGCACCATCGGCTCGACCAACGTGGCCAGCATCGAGGTCGTCCCCGGAATCCCGTCGGTCGAGTACGGCGACTTGAGCAACGGTATCGTCAAGGTACACACCAAGCGGGGCCATACCCCATGGGAAATCTCGCTTGCCACCAACCCCTACACCAAGCAGGTGGGAGTGAGCAAGGGATTTGACCTGGTCACAGGCATCCTTAACGCCTCGCTGGAACACACCCGCAGTTATAGCAATCTGGCGTCGCCCCACACTGCCTACCAACGCAATAACCTGTCGCTCAACTACAACATCACGCCCACGGTGGCATCACGTCCGCTGATGATCAACGTGAAGGCCGAGGGTAACGTGGGCGGCTACAACAATGAGTCCGACCCTGACCAGTTCACCGATACCTACATGCGCGTGAGGGACCGCGCCTTCAGGGCCTCCTTGCAAGCCGACTGGAACCTTGACCGCCGCGGCCTGGCCAACTTGTCGCTGCAGGCCGACATCTCGCTGGCTGACAAACGCCGCACCGCCCTCACCAACGCCAACAGCAGCAGTTCCCAAGCCCAAATACACGCTACCGAAGCCGGCTATTACCTTGCCACTGACTACGACCAGGACGCCCTGTCGCCCATCATCATGGGCCCTACCGGATACTGGTATATCAAAAGCATACGTGACAATCGTCCCGTCAGTTCGCTCATCAAGGCCAAGGCACGCTGGAACCAGCGAAGCGCAAACATCACTAACCGGATCATGGCGGGCGTCGAGTGGTCGGCAACCGGCAATAACGGACGCGGCCTGTACTACGACGACCTGCGCTATGCGCCGACGTGGAGGGAATACCGCTACGACGAACTGCCGTGGATGCACAACGTCGCTCTCTATGCCGAAGACCGATTGACCCTCACCACCAGCGAACACGGCAGGGAGCTGCAGGTCATGGCCGGACTGCGCACCGACATCACCCGCATCAACCGGTCGGACTATGGCACCGTCTCGTCGTGGTCGCCGCGTGTCAACCTCAAGTACACCCTGTGGCGGCAACGCACCGAATGGTGGGTGGAAGGCTTAAGTGCCTATTGCGGTTGGGGCAAGAGCGTCAAGTTGCCGTCGTTTGAGGTGTTGTATCCGCAGCCGTCCTATGCCGACAGGCTCGCCTTCGTCCCCAGCAGCACTGCCGACAACAAAGTGTACTACGCCTACAGTGTCACCCCGTTCAAGTCCATCGCCAACCCCTCGCTCAAGTGGCAATATGCCCAACAGCTTGAGTTGGGCGTTGAAGCCCGGACCCGCGTAGCGACCATCACGCTGGGCGCATTCCTGGCCAAGACCCACCGCCCCTACCTGAGCACCAGCGTCTATACGCCGTTCACCTACAATTTCACGTCGCAGGCCGCCCTTGAGCATGATTTTCCCATCGCGTCGGCCGACCGCATCTACCAGATTGACCGCCAGACAGGCGTGGTCAGCGTGGCTGACCGCACGGGGCAAGTGCCCGTCCGGGTGCTGGATTACATGAGCCGCAACACCTTCAACACCAATAACACCTATGTCAACGGTTCGCCCATCTCGCGCTCAGGCCTTGACTGGGTGGTTGATTTCAACCAGATCGAGTCCTTGCGGACGAGTTTCCGCCTTGATGGTTCCTATTACCACTATCACGGCGTAGAGCACACGCTCATCGCCTCACAACCCACTGGAGCACAATGGATGAGCGATGGTGTCACCCCCTACCAATATGTCGGGTACTATCAGGGTACCGCCCTGGGAAGCGGTGTCGCCATTCCCACCGTCCCCAACGGCAGCAAGTCGGACGTTGTGAACAGCAATCTGACCATCGTCACCCACATTCCGGCCATCAGGCTCGTCGTGAGCGTCCGGCTGGAGTCCACCCTCTACGATGCCCGCCAGTCCCTCAGCCAAGGGAAAAACGGGGCGACAAGGGGGTATGTCCTCGATGACCCGGCCGACTACTTCGGGCAGCCCTATACCGGCAAGGAGCGGAATTGCTATGTGGCCTTGTGGCCCGAGTACTACACGACTTGGGACCAGCCCGACGTCCAGATTCCATTTGCCGAGCGCTTCACCTGGGCCCATGACCATGACCCTGCCCTGTTCAACGAACTCGCGCAGATGGTCATCAAGACCAACTACAATTACAACCTGAATCCCGACCGCATCTCGGCCTATTTCTCGGGCAACATCAACATCACCAAGGAAATCGGCGACCACGTCAACATCTCGTTCCTGGCCAACAACTTCTGGAACTCGATGGCACGTGTCAAGAGCCGCCAGACCGGGTTGCGCACCACCATCTACAACGGAGGCTACATTCCTCCTTTCTACTATGGCATCTCCATGCGATTAAAACTATAATACATGATAAAAAGGTCATACCATATAGTTCTGCTGCTCATTCTCACGCTGCTCAGCGTGGGTCTGACATCATGCGATGACAATATCGGCGATCCCGGCCAATACCTGACCCAAGACCTGCTCGTGCAACTAACGGGCGACCTGCCCGCCAAGCAAGACATCATCGTGCGGGCGGTTGACGATAAGGGCATGGTGTATACCCAGCCGACTGACGCACGGGGCATCGCCACCTTCCATGTGCCTGTGGGTATCTATGACATCACCGTGTCTCACGTTTCCACGCCCGACAATGGCTGGCGCACCGTCTATAACGGCTCGACGAGCAACGTGGTGGTGAGACTGGATAGCCAAGCGACAGTCAGCCTGTCGCTCACGACAGCCACGAGCAGCGCCATCATCATCCGCGAGCTGTATGTCGGCGGTTGCCAGCGGGACGACGGCTCCGGCTGGTTCTACCGCGACAAGTATGTCATCATCGCCAACAACAGCCCTGAGCGCGTTGTCTTGCCCGGGCTGTGCCTCGCTATCGCCACGCCCTACAACAGCTATGGCGACAACAAGAACTATGACGAACAGGGACATCTCAACTACGAGAACGAGGGTTTCATTCCCGCCGCCAGCAGCATCTGGTACTTCCAGGACGAGGAAGTCGTGTTCGAGCCTTGGGAGCAACGGGTAATTGCCCTGAATGGCGCCATCGACCACACCCTCACCTACTCCAACAGCGTCAATCTGGCTAATCCCGATTACTACTGCACCTACGACATCGAGCGATACAGCAGCACCAGTGCCTATCCCTCACCCAGCGAACTCATCCCCACGAGCCATTACTTGAAGGCCGTGCGCTATGGCGACCAGATGGAATCAGCCTGGCCATTGAGCAACACGTCGCCGGCGTTCTTCATCTTCACGCCTCCCGAGGGGATGACACCATTGGAGTTTGGCAACGATGCATCTAATGTGTGGTATGACGAGGGGCGCGCCCTGGCCACCTTTGCCTGCCGCAAGGTACCCGTCGAGAACATACTCGACGGCGTGGAGGTGTTTTCCACCGCATGGGATGAAGCCAGCAAGCGCCTGACGGCCCGCGTGGACGTGGGAGCGGTTTACATGACCGCCCGCTATGGCCATTCAGTGGAGCGCCGCATCGACGAGCAGGAAAGTGAGCGGCTGGGACATCCCGTCTATCTGGACACCAACAACTCAACGATTGACTTCTATGAACGCGAACAGTGCTCGCTCAGGGGGCAATAACGATTACCGGTCATGAGAAAGTATATCTCTATCACATATCACCTTTTATCGGCTATTCTGCTATCGGCAGCCGTGCCGGCTTGGGCACAATCGTGGCTCGACTACGATCAAGCCCTGGCCCGCTACCCCCTGTTGCACACCAGCAATGCCGCAGCACTCACTACCTATCACCCGACCGACAGCACACAGCGCCTGTTGGGAGACGCACGGCTGACCATCAGCATCGGACAGGGCCATCTTGAGGGTCCTGACGTTTCGCCCCATGCCTGGGCTGCCGGAGCGCAGGTCAGGTCCATCTACCGCATGAGCCGGCGCGTGGTAGTGAGCGGCGCTATGCACTACAACTATGGTTGGGGCTCACAGTGCGGTGGCTCGGTATGGATTGACCCCGAGCGGATGCCGTTTGACATCACCGAGACCAACGACACGACCCTCGGCAACATGAGTCTGGAGACCTACCGGCTGATGGGCGACGTGGGCGTCAACATCGGCGGCGGCGTGAGTCTGGGAGGGCGTTTTGACTACACGACGGCCAGCGGCGCCAAGAAGAAAGACCCTCGCCACACCAACACGCTGATGCGCTGCGCGGGAAGCGTGGGAGCGATGTGGCAGACAGGCAATATCACCCTGGGGGCCAACTATCTGGCTGAACGCAGCACCGAGGCCCTGAAGGTCAGCACCGTGGGGCGCACCGACCAGGTTTATCACTACATGATTGACCATGGCGCATACTTCGGACGAGAGGAATCGACCGACGGGAACGGCTATGTAGGGACCACTAACGAGCATCCGTTGCTTGACATCAAGCATGGCGTGGCATTCCTGGCCGATTACCGTCATGACCTGTGGAACTGGGGGCTCGAAGGGCAATGGCGCCACCGCCACGGGCACTATGGCCTGGAGTCGCCCTCGCTGATTGACTTCAACCGGCATCATGGCGACGAGTGGGACATCACGGCATGGGGCCGCCATGACGACGGGTGCCGCATGCAACGTATCGGGGCCTACTACCGTCACAGCGACATCAAGGACTATGAGCGCACCTACCGCATCATCACCACACAGGGCGTCACCGACGTCAACTACTATGATGACCGCCTCATGAGCGATAATGGCAGGACCACCATGGGCATCAACGCAGAAGCGCAATGGGGCATCCGGCGGCAGCTGGCGACCTGGACCGTGATGGCAACGTTGCAGCACAACCGACGCTCGGTCACCGCAAGCGTTTACCCCTTCTACCGCCAGCAGAAAATCCACTTCACCGAGGTCACCCTGCAAGGCGGACACAACTGGCTCACCGGCAACGACCACGTGTGGTCCCTGATGCTGCTGGCCGGATGGGGCAATGGCGGCGGCAACGCTGCCCGCGACGGGGTCTATCAGACACCTGCTGCCGATACATCAGCGCCACACGATTATCTGATATACAGGATGCGGGAATTTGAGCATCTCTCGGCCCAGCGGCTGCAATGCGGTGCACAGGTGCGATGGTCAATCCCCGTTAACCGCCAACGCATGAGGCTCTATGCCGAGGGACAATTTGTCTATAGCCAAGCATTTGACATCCATTATCTGCAGGACGGTTACCGCATGCAGGCGGCCTTGTCCATCGGATGCCAATTCTAGTGACAACGATATTATTCATTAATTATAAACTAAAAAACAGAACATTATGAAGATTTCTACAAAACTGAGTGCATTGGCACTGCTCGCCTGCGCCATGATGGGCATGAGCGCACAAGCCGAAACGAAAGAGAACCTCTATGACTTCGCCAACAACAACCTCGACCTTGAGGTCGCCACTCCCAATGATTGGGAAGATCCCAGCGTCGGAGTCATCAGCGGATTGGAAATCCGTCAAGGTGATGTTGTACTGACATCGGTCGACGGCGCGAAAGTCAACCGCATGTGGCGCACCAATGGCGGCGTACAGTATCTGCAGGTGGGTGGCAAACTCACGATTACGGCCGATGAGGGACGTGCCATCACTGGTGTGACCTTTGAAGTCCAGAACTACAAATTCTTCCTTGAGGCACAAGAGGGCAACGGAGCCCTTGACGCCGAGAACTACGTGTGGACCGGCAACTCGACGGCAATCACCTTTGACAACGAGAACGCCGCCAACGAGTTCAACACCCAGACGCTGCTGCTCACCATGACGGTCACCACCGACGACGCCAATGCCGACACCTACACTCCCGGCGGAACCACCTACGTGGAGTGTGCCAACATCGCCGAATTCCTGGCCCTGGAAGTGGGCACTGCCGCACGATTGGCCCTCAATGACGCACAGGTCAACGGCACCTATTGGGGCGGTACCTTCCTGGAGGATGCGACAGGTGCTGTTCAAGTGACTGCCAGCATCAATGTGAACCGCAACGACGTGCTGAACGGCACCATCTACCTGAAACGTGCCCAGGACGACTTCGACACCGACCACATCATCCCCACTGCCGACAATGATGACAACACGTCGCTCGACGAAGTGACCATCACCAGCAACAATGACCTCATCCCGACGGTCATCGGCATCGACGCCCTGGCCGACAACAGTAACATGAGCAAACTGGTGAAAGTGGAGAATGTGATTGTTACCAAGCCTGGCCGCTTCTTCTTCATCACCGCCGCTGATGGCGAAGAGATCCAGCTAGTGGACCAGATGAACGTGGGCGGTTACGACCTGAACGACTTTGTGGACAAGGCTGTGACCGTTACCGGCGTGTTCACCTGGAACATGATGCGCTGGGCCATTTTCCCGACCAGTGTCACCGAAGCTGTCAATACGGGTATCGAGGAAATCACGACCCGCGAGAACGCCGACAGTGATGTTTACACGATCACGGGCATCAACCTGGGTAAGGTTGACATCAACACCTTGCCGAACGGCCTCTACATCAAGGGTGGCCAGAAGTACATTAAGTATTGATTTCAGTTATTCATCGCTACATACGTCTTACCGCAATGTCTAAATTAAGATACATATTATTGATGCTGGTTGCCTCGGTTGTGATGACCTCACTCGCCGGCGGAGAGGAGCGCCTGACCTTTGTCAACGCCGACGGGACTTCCGTGTCGTTCTCTACCAGCGGACTGGTCATCACCTATAACACCGATGATGAGGTCCCTCACGCTATCGTGGTGAATGACGAAACCAGCGCATCGCTGGACCTGAGCAAACTGGAATCTATGTACTTTGGCGAAAAGGACAGTTACTTGAGAGGAGACGTGAACAGCGACAACGAGGTCAATATTGCAGATATCAATGCCATCATTGCTATCATCCTGGGCGGTGATGCACATGACGAAACCCGTGAACGAGCTGATGTCAACCTCGACGGCGAAGTCAATATCGCTGACGTCAATTCCATTATTGACATCATCCTGAGTAACTGACACCATTCTTCATATCCATTCTCAATAGCCTCTATTCCAAATAAATAGAGGCTATTTTTAACCTCAATGACAATAGTAAAGCGTGAGTGCCTCATAGCGCCCTAGGGTGGACCTCGTCTGGCAGAATTTGACGCAAATGAGCCTGCCGGGAAAACAGCCGTCAGACAGGCTCCGCGTGATGGATTTCTTTTGTCGGCTTTGTGGGGTTCCGACTTCGGGGATTCAGAAATTATCACTACCTTTGTCGGTTAAATGAAGAGCGGTTTTCTCATAGCGGCGCCTAACAGTGGCTCGGGCAAGACAACGGTTGCTCGGGGGCTGATGGCGTTGTTTGCCCGCAAGGGGTATCAGGTCCAACCGTTCAAGTGCGGACCGGACTATATCGACACCAAGTTTCACGCTGCGGTGTGCGGCCGTGCGAGCATCAATCTGGACACGTTCATGGCCACGCCTGAGCATGTGCGGGACTTGTTTGGCCGCTATGGCAGCGATGCCGATGTGTGTATCGTCGAGGGGATGATGGGCCTGTTCGACGGCTATGACCGCGACAAGGGGTCGTCGGCCGAGGTGGCCAGTGTGCTGGGTCTGCCTGTCGTGCTGGTGGTGGATGCCAAGTCGTCGGCCTACTCGATGGCGGCGCTCATTCAGGGCTTTGTCAACTTCCGTAAGGACGTGCACATCAGCGGCGTGATTTTCAACCGCGTGGGGTCGGCAAGGCATTTCGCCATGTTGCAGCAGGTGTGTGACGACCTGGGAATAGAATGCTATGGCTATCTGCCCAAGAAGGCCGAACTCGAGCAAGGTTCACGCTACCTGGGGCTGGACTTCAGCGAGAAGCCCGAGAGCAGACTCCTGGTTGAACTTCTGGAGGAGCATGTGCAATGGCAACGGCTCTTGGAACTGACAATCGGAGCCAGTGCAGTGACCATGCCCGGCAAGGAGGAAAAACAGGTTGGGCTCACCCTGATTGCCCGCAACGAGGAGTCGTTCTCCTTCATCTACCAGGAGAATATCGACCGGTTGGGAAATGTGACATTCTTCGACCCCGAGACCGATGTACCTTGCCTTGACGATGTGACGCTGCTCTATCTGCCTGGCGGTTATCCTGAGAAGCATCTCGACGCGTTGGTCAAAGCCGAGGCGGCCCGACGGGCCATCAGGGACTATGCCGAGCGTGGCGGACGCATTATCGCCGAGTGCGGCGGCATGATGTACCTGTGTGAGAGCATTGTCACCGACGAGGGCGAATGGCCCATGTGCGGCGTGCTGCCCTATAGCATCACGGCCCGCAAGGAAGACCGCAGGCTCTCGTTGGGCTATCGCCGCTTCACGCTCGACGGCGAGGAATACCGTGGGCATGAGTTCCACTATACGCAGTTCATGGGCGAGGTGCCCCCATCAGTGACCCAGGTCTATAACGCCAAAGGGGAGCCCGTGCCGACACCCGTCATCCGCTACAAGAACATATTGGCGAGCTACACACACCTTTATCGAGTGAACAGTCAACAGTGAAAAGTGAAGAGTTAACAGTGAACAGTTAAGAGTGAACAGTTCTAGATCATCTAGAAAATCTAGAGAATCTAGAAAACCTAGAAACTAAACATGAAACAGATATATACCAAAACGGGAGACGAGGGCATGACCAGCCTACGCGACGGGGTAAGAGTCCCGAAGGACGACCCGCGCATCGAGGTCAACGGCCAAATAGACCAGCTGAACGCCCATCTGGGCATCGTGAGGTCGATGCTCGGCCCTGACGATGCCAACCGCGAAATCATCCATGCCGTGCAGCGCGAACTGATGACGGTGATGAGCCACGTTGCCACGCCCGAAGGGAGTGTCAATCCGCGAGCACTCCATGCTCCAGAGATTACCGCCCGGCTAGAGCAGGCCATTGACGCGGCCGATTATCAGGGCGGATTCGTCGTGCCTGGCGGAGGTTCACAGCTGTCCGCATTTGTCCATTTGGCACGCACCCAGGCACGCACGGTGGAACGATGCCTGTGGTCGCTGAATCGGGAGCATCCGGTTGCCAGCGATGTGCTCGTGATGATGAACCGCCTGTCTGATTATCTGTTTGTCTTAGCCAACGAAAAAGAATGAAGCAATTACATCCCATCATGTTTGCCGGGACGGGCAGCGACGTGGGCAAGAGTATTGTGGCTGCTGCCTTCTGCCGCATCTTCAGGCAGGACGGCTACAACCCCGCCCCGTTCAAGGCCCAGAATATGGCGCTGAACTCCTATGCCACCCCCGAAGGGCTGGAAATCGGCCGTGCCCAGGCCGTGCAAGCCGAGGCGGCCGGGATTCCGTGCCACACCGACATGAACCCATTGCTGCTGAAGCCGCAGTCCGACCACACGTCACAGGTCATCCTGCACGGCAAGCCCATCGGCAACAAGAATGCCTATGACTACTGGCGCCGAGGCACATCGGACATCGACTTCCGCAGCGAGGTCTGCGCCGCTTTCGACCGCCTGGCGAGCCGTTTCAACCCCGTCGTAATGGAGGGCGCCGGCAGCATCTCGGAGATCAACCTCAAGGAAACGGATCTGGTGAACCTGCCCATGGCCCGTCATGCCCATGCCAATGTCATTCTGGTGGGCGACATCGACCGCGGAGGGGTGTTTGCCTCGGTCTATGGCAGCATCGCCTTGCAGACGCCCGAGGACCGCCGTCTCATCAAGGGCATCATCATCAACAAGTTCCGTGGCGACATGCGCCTGTTTGACGAAGGCCGCAAGATGCTGGAAGACATCTGCGGGGTCCCCGTGCTAGGTGTCATCCCCTATTTCAAGGACATCCACATCGAGGAGGAGGACAGCGTGGCCCTGGTGCAGAAGTCCATGCAGGCCGAGCGCGGCAAGGTCAACGTGGCGGTTGTCATGCTGCGGCACCTGTCCAATTACACCGACTTTGACGCCCTGGAGCGAGACCCGCGGGTCCATCTTTTCTACACAAATAATACCGAGGACCTCAAGAAGGCCGACATCATCATCCTGCCTGGCACTAAATCGACGCTGCATGACCTGTACGAACTGCGTCGCAACGGCTGCGCCCAGGCCATCATCCGCGCTCATCGCGAGGGCACGGCGGTGTTGGGCATCTGCGGCGGCTACCAGATGATGGGTATGGAGGTGCTTGACCCCGACCACGTGGAGGGCGATATCGAACGTTTGCCTGGCCTGGGTCTGCTACCCACAACCACGACGATGAACGGCGACAAGCAGACGCGCCAAGTTTCCTGCCAGTACGGGCAGGGCTACGAAATCCATCAGGGCGAGACACACCCCGTGGGCGGAGCCACGGCCTCTCCCCTGCTCCACCTGGATGACGGGCGCAACGACGGTTACATCGTGGACGGCAAGTGCATGGGCACCTACGTCCACGGCATCCTCGACAATGCCCCCTTTGTGGACTTCCTGCTGGAGCCGTTCGGCGACAAGATTGCCGAGGGCGACAGGCCGTTTGACTATGCCGCTTTCAAGGAAGAGCAATACGACAAACTCGCCGACCATGTGCGCCGGTATGTCGATATGGAACAAATCTACAAAATCCTGACTGACCATGATTGAAGGACACGGCGACGACCTCTACAAGTACCCGGGCATCAAGATGAACTTCAGTTCCAACATCTACAACGGGACTGACCTGAGCGCTCTGCAAGACTTCCTGTGCTCCCGCATGGAGGTTATGCGCTCCTACCCCGAGCCGTCGGCAGCATCGCTGGAGCAGATGATTGCAAGCGACTGCGGCATCAGCCCCGACGAGGTGCTGGTCACCAGCGGCGCGGTCGATGCCATCTACCTGATTGCCCAGACGTTCAGGCAGATGGGCTCCTGCCGCATCATGCAGCCCACCTTCAGGGAATACGAGGACGCATGCCGCGTGTTCGGTTTCAATGAGCGTGAGGATGGCGACCTGTGTTGGCTCTGCAACCCCAATAATCCTACGGGCCATGTGCTGCCCGTCAACGAGGTCCTGGCGCTGGCTGATAAGCACCGGCTGCTCGTCGTGGACCAATCCTATGAGGACTACACGTTGGCCCGCCTGTTGGCTCCGGCCGATGCCGTGAGGCGCGACAATATCATCCTGCTGCACTCCATGACCAAGCGCTATGCCGTGCCGGGATTGCGGTTGGGTTATGTCACCGCTTCGGCTCCCGTCATCAGCCGCCTGCGGGAACAGTACCGCCCCTGGGCCATCAACGCCCTCTCGCTCGAGGCGGGCAAATGGCTCGTCGAGCGTGGAGCTGTCGCCATTCCCGACCTGAAGGCTTATCTCACCGAGACCAAGCGACTGATGCTGGGACTCAATGCTATCGAGGGGATTGACACACTGGAGACCCAGACCAATTTCTTCCTGTGCTCCATTCGGCATACCACCGCGTCCGAGCTGAAGGAATACCTGGCCCATGAACACGGCATCCTCATCCGCGATGCCTCCAACTTCACAGGGCTCACTCCGCACCACTTCCGCATCGCCACGCAATCGCCCCAAGAGAACGACGCCCTCGTCGCCTCAATAAGAAACTACAAATTACACGAATTAAACGAATGGCATTAGCATTGATATTAATATTGCCATTGCTGCTGGGCTGGTTGCTGGATTTTGTGTTTGGCGACCCGTCACGGTTGCCGCATCCCGTCGTGTGGTTCGGCAAGATGATTTCTTGGGGCGAGCATCGCCTCAATCACGGGGCGCATCGCATGGCCAAGGGTGCTGTGATGGCCATCTGTTTCATCTTGCTGGTATTTTTTGTCGTTTGGGAGTTGAAACGGCTGATGCCTAACATGGTCTTGTGGCTCATCCTTGACACCATCATCATTTTCTATTGCCTGGCGGGGACGACGCTCATCCGCGAGGTACGCGAGGTGTTCTTGGCGCTGGACCGTTCGCTGGACGAGGGACGCCAGCAGGTCGCCCGCATCGTCGGCCGCGACACTTCGCAACTGTCGGCCCAAGAGGTGCGGACCGCCGCCCTCGAGACCCTTGCCGAGAACCTGAGCGACGGCGTGATAGCCCCCCTGTTCTGGTTTGCGTTGCTAGGCACGCCGGGCATGCTGGCCTACAAGATGGTCAACACCCTCGACTCGATGATCGGCTACCGCACCGAGCGTTACAAGGACTTCGGCTGCTGGGCCGCCCACATCGACGACGTGGCCAACTATATTCCTGCTCGACTGACCGCCATGCTTATGGTCATCGCGTCAGGCAAGTTGTCGCTCCTGAAATTCGTGTGGAAAAACGGCAGCAAGCACGCCAGCCCCAATAGCGGTTACCCCGAGGCCGCCCTGGCTGGAATCCTCAACTGCCGTTTCGGCGGTCCACACTACTACTTCGGCGAACTCTTCGACAAACCCTTCATCGGCGAGAACGACCGAGAGTTGACCACCCAGGACATGCACACCGCCGTCCGCATCAACCGCCTTGCCGAGGTCCTCATGCTTGCCTTGACATTTGTCACGGTACTATCTCTTTGATTGTTTCTAGAAGAGTTTGGTAATGAGGACAGTAAGACAGAAGACACATTTATTTGTGAAAAAGCAGTATCTTTGCACCTATGACGACTAGAGAAGAATTGATACTGGATTGCCGTTATTACAATGGCGAAGGCGAAGCACCGGAGTCGTTACCTAAAGGAAAGGAACTCTTTTGGGACTACGAACGAGTGTGGACAAGTTGGGTCCTGGAAGGATCTGATAGGCTTCAGAAAAATATCGATTATTATACCGAAGAATATGATTTGCCTCATCTCCTTCCTGAAAGTGACGGCACCCCATTGGGATTAAAAGCTTTGCTTTTCAGTCGCTATGATTATTGGGTTGGTTATATGGGTGGTTCTAAAAAAGAGTATGCCAAGAGTTTTAAGAATTGGTATTTTAATAAATATGTCGCTGGCACCAGAACCCATCGTCAACTGTTGAATCAGCAACAAGCAGGCGACGGCCATGAGTAACCTGCACAAACCATTCTTAGGAAGAAAACCATCATTCTGTTGCTAAAGTAGAATGATGGCCCCATTTACTAAAAGACATCCTCTTTTTAGGGAAAACCATAGTTGAACTGGGCAAGATTTGGGAAATTAATGTTACTTTTGCGCCATTAATCTAAAAAAAGAAGACTCATGATAAAATTTTGCGTGCGTTTAGTGCAACGTTGGTTGCCCGAACCGTTTATATTCGCCATACTGCTTACCTTCGTAGCTGCGTTTGTAGCGATGCCATTGTGTCACCAGACCCCCATCGAGGTGGTTGAGCACTGGGGTGGCGGCGTATGGAATTTGTTGGCGTTTGCCATGCAGATGTCTCTGGTTCTGGTATGTGGATCGACCCTGGCTGCGGCACCGGTTGTCAAGCGAGCCATTGCTTCGATGGCCCGCGTGCCCCAGAGTGCCCCCGCAGCAATAGCACTTGTGACTGTCGTGTCGGCATTGGCCTGCTGCCTTAACTGGGGCTTTGGCCTTATCGTGGGCGTCGTGTTCGCCAAGGCAATAGCACGTCAGCGTTCTGATGTCGATTATCGACTGCTTATCGCATCGGCCTACAGCGGCTTCGTCGTGTGGCATGCCGGCATCTCCGGCTCAATTCCCCTCACGATGGCCACACCTGGCGATTCGCTCGCTATGGCCACCAATGGTGCGCTGACCGACCCTGTGCCATTGGCACAAACCATTTTCGACTGGCACAATCTGGTGACTGTGCTGTTTGTGATTATCGGCATCACCGTCGCCAACACCTTGATGCACCCTAAGCAGGGTATCCTCACCATCGACCCTGCGCTCCTTAGGGACGATGAGCCTATCGCGACCAGCGCTTCCCCCACGGCCAAGACTCCTGCACAACGGCTCGAGCACAGCAAATTACTCTCGTGGCTCGTGGCGCTGATGCTCGTGGCCTATCTCGTGATTCATCTCGGCGTGCGCGGTGCAGGTTTGGACCTTGGCGGCGTCATCATGATATTCCTCGCGCTGGGACTCGTGCTGCACTCCACGCCAGTCGACTACGTACGCGCCTTCGGAAAAGCGACCTCAGGTGCTGCCGGCATCATTTTGCAGTTCCCCTTCTATGCCGGCATCATGGGCATCATTACCGGCATCGGCGTCAGCGGCATCAGCCTTGGTGGCGTCATGGCCGAAGCATGCATCCGCATCAGCAATCCCGTCACCTATCCGTTGCTCACCTTCCTTTGTGCCGCAGTGCTCAACATGTTTGTGCCTAGTGGCGGCGGTCATTGGGCTGTGCAAGCACCGGTGATGTTCACTGCCGGTGCCAACCTCGGCGTGGACCCCGGCTTGACGGGCATGGCCATTGCATGGGGCGACGCATGGACCAACCTCATTCAGCCATTCTGGGCCCTCCCGGCCCTGGCAATAGCTCGCCTTGACGCAAAGGACATCATGGGCTACTGCCTCATCGACCTTCTCGTCACCGGTTTCATCATCTGCGCCGGCCTGTTGGTTTGGGCGATGTAGAGAAAACTTGAGGCAACGCCGATGGCGTTGAGCCTCGCGGTGTGCTGGTCGATGATGTCCTGCATCTCGAGCACGGTGTCGGTGAGTTCGTCGTTCGTCTCACCGATGCCCTGGATGCGGATGTAGTCCTCGGCAGTGAGCACGCCGGCACGGGTGCGTGTGGCCGGGCCGATGGCGAGCGTGAGCGACGAGGTTGCCCCGTCGACCATGCTGCGAGCCATGAGCTGCAGGATGACGTTGCTGTGGTCATCGACGTTGCGCTGCTGGATGTCGTAGAGGAAACGGTACTGCTGGAGCGTTTCCTTCCAGAAGCGGATGATGTTGTACTCGGTCTCGCTGGTGGCGGTGGCCAGCAGGTCGGCGATGGACTGGAGGATGGAGCCGACGGTCTCGGGCGAGATGCTTTCTTTGCATAATCTGCTCTCGTTCGGCAATGTTCAAACAAGTTTGACATTGCTCTCACTTAATCGCAGATTTCTCGGTCTCAACGCGGAATGCGGAGATCAGGGATGTCAATTGTTGGATGTCAATCATAATCAAAATAGCTTTGCGATTTTACTTCGCAAAACTACTTTGATTGGGCGGTGTGGTAAAAGACACGGTTTTGGGCAAAAAAATAGCCCACCGAGGTCATCGGTGAGCCTATGAATTTTACCATAATCGTTTGTTATGCCTTCATCAGATTATTCTTCTTTCTTCTTTTTTAATTTACTATTCTCTGTTGTTATGATAATGGCCCCGTTCAATTTTCCATAATTAGGATAAACTGACGTGGCAATGTTTCCAGGCAGGGTATTAAAACCTTCCAATTTGCCAAAGACTATACCGTTTTTTCTAAGAGTCTTTTCAATTAATACTTGAGCTGGTTCTGAAATATCTTCAGCGTCAACAACGATATTGTCATAGATCAATCCATCCACGACCCACAAAACTTTGGGCATTTCATCAGGAGGAATAGGTTGAGCACAGATCGTACCCCTGTGGCGGCTGGAGTCCGATGGCACCTGGACTATAACGGTATCTCTAAACACTTGAGGAGACATAGCATCAGCTGCCAAAGTTTTGATTTGAGCCAATATAGCAATTGCCAAAAAAATAAATAGTTTGCTTCTCATAACAGTCATAAGTTTTTGTTATGCGGCAAAGTTACAAGAATTTTTAAAATGACACACTTTTTCATGGAAAAGATGTATCTTTGTGGCATCAAGAACCAATAACAACTCTTTCCACATGAAAAGATTTTTTTTGTTGATATTACCATTTTTATTTTTGCCTCTCCTTGTATATTCCGTTGAGGAAACACAATATGTCGTTGATCACGACTATGGAGATGTTGAACAAAAAGATATTGATGTTCTCACAGTGAGAACCTACAACCATTTTGTTTGCTATCAAACTATTATAGATGGCGACACTTCTGTCGTTATTGCTTTACGTTCTCCACAGTCAGATTCATTGGCGGGCAAGACAATAAATAACGTCTCGTTACGCAAGATGAATTCTTTTCGTATTCCATTTTGGTCCGCAGAAACCAGCAATTTGCATATAGGATATTTTTCTTGTGAAGGAGATACAATCTACTTTGACCATGAAAGATATAAAATCTATCTGCAAGATGACGAAAGGATCAAGTATGTAAAGTGGTCAAAAACAATCACATCTAAAGGGGATACAATTGAAGTATCTGAAGAATATCCGAATAAAAGAAGGCAAAAACTAAAGTAGGTATTAAAAAACAGGCGACACTCACGCGTGGCCTGCTCTACTAATGTAATAGTACCATGAAAAACACAAACTTTCAGTGATTTTGTCTAAAGTCCTTCGACAGCGCTGAACTTAATATCCCACAGAACGTCCTGCCGATGTTCTCCTCATAGAACTCCTTCAAGTTCATGACTGAGGCGTAATACTTGCGAGAGAACCAGCGGCGGCGCTGGCGTTTCTTGGCTCTGCCGAGATCGCCACTGTTGCCACGGGGCGTCTCGCGGCCCGTGCCGTAGTCCTGCCACAAGCCGTATTCGAGGAAGGACTGGGACAATCCCACTTCGAAGAAACGACCGTCGGCACGCAAGGGTAAAGCCTTGGGCGATGTGAGCAGCGCCCCGGTGTCGATGACACCGAGCAGCGTGATTTGCTCCTGCCAGATGCGAAGCATCGTGTCGTTGAAGGCGGAGACGAACTTCTGGCGCTCCTGCAGGGTCTGTTGTTCGGTAGGCTTATTCCCATTCATCGGCATTGTATCTCAAGTCGGTATAGACATCTACGGCTAACTGGAAGTAGGCGCACGCACATCCGCTGAAGAAGTATCGGTCAATCTCGTTGAACGATATCCTCGGGTCGAGGTAGATGCAGATTAGAAGTATTTTGTAATTTGGGCTGTCTCTATTAGAAAAATATTAGGGATTGTCTTTCTCACGATAATCTGAGCATGAATTCTTCCTTAAAGCCCTACCATGACATTTTTCTGCACGACAAAATGCACATTATTGACATTTTTCTGCACGAATGTCACTTGCAAAAGTACAAAAAATGTAATTCACAACAATTTTTTTGCACCAGATAATAAAGTATCTGTCACAAAAGAGATGAAAATTGAACCGCTATATGGTTTAGAAGTATTTTGTGATGTGGGCGGTGTCGAAGTTGTTCATCTCGTTGATCATGCGGACCGAGGAGGCGATGATGGGATAGGCGCAGAGAGCGCCCGTTCCCTCGCCCAGGCGCAGCCCCAGGTTGAGGATGGGCTTGGCATCCACGATATCTAGCATGCGGCGATGGCCGCTCTCATCCCCGCAATGGGTGAAAATCATGTAATCTTGGGCAGCAGGATAGAGTCGGATGGCCGCGATGGCGCAGGCCGTCATGATGAAGCCGTCAACCAATACCACAAGATGTTTTTCGGCCCCTCGCAGCATTGCGCCGATGGCTGTGACCATCTCAAAACCACCGAAGTAGCGGATGGCATTCTCGGTCGTGTCCTCCATCGTTTCATGGTAATGCTTCAATGCCTGGGCCAGGATTTTGCGCTTGTGCTGGATGCCGGGGTGGTCAAGGCCCGCTCCCGCACCGATGCACTCGTCCAACGGAATATTGCCGAACAGACTCATCCAGATGCTCGACGGCGAAGTATTGGCAATGCCCATTTCGCCGACGCACAGCACCTGGCATTCCTCGGCAATGCAGTCGTCCACCAGGTCGCAGCCCGTCTGGATGGCGCGGTCAAACTCCTCTGCGCTCATCGCGGGTTCGTGCAGGAAATTGCGGGTTCCACGGGCAACCTTGCGGTCGATGATGCCCTCCACATTTGACAGGTCATAGTCCACGCCCGTGTCCACGATGCGCAGTTTGAAACCGTGCTGGCGGCAGAACATATTCACGCCCCCACCGCCACGGGTGAAGTTGATCATCTGCTGCCAAGTGACCTCGCGCGGCGATACGCTCACGCCCTCGCGCTCGATGCCGTGGTCACCGCCCAGCAGCAGGTGGCAGGGATGGTTGAGACTCGGTGTCAAGGTCTGCTGGATGAGGCAAATCTGCAATGCCAGTTCCTCCAGGCGTCCCAGCGAGCCTTTGGGTTTATTCAGGTGGTCGATTTTCTGCTGGATGGCATCAGCCATCGACTTGTCGGTGTGCTGTATCTTGAATTGTTTCATTTTCTTTAGTTTCTAGTTTCTAGATATTCTAGATGTTCTAGATGCTCTAGACAATCTAGAACTGTTAACTATTCACTGTTCACTCTTAACTGTTCACTCTTAACTGTTACCGGTATTCCCGAGACCATGAGGACGACCTCGTCGGCACGGCTGGCGATGTATTGGTTCATCCAGCCTTGCAGGTCGGTAAACCGCCGTTGCACGGCGTCCACGCTCACGCCACCGCTGCCGATTTCGTTGGTCACGAAGATAAAGGTCGCATCCTGTGCCGTGAAGCGGTCAAACTCCTCTTTGGCTACCGTCAAAACCTGCTGTGTGTCTTGCTCTTGATGCTCAAAGAAGAAATTGGTCAGCCACAGCGTCACGCAGTCGATGACCGCCACGCGACCCGTCAGGTCGTGACGGCTCAGGTGCTTTTCCTCCTCGATGTTGGTCCACTGCGGGCCACGGCGTTCCTGATGGCGGCGCACCCGCTCACGAAACTCCTCATCCCACACGTGGGCAGTCGCCACATACACGGGATTGTCGGTAAGGCTCAATGCCAGCTGCTCGGCATAACTACTCTTGCCCGAGCGTTGCCCGCCAGTAATCAGTATGATTTTACTCATTTGAGTTCATTCTTTGTAGAGACGCAAAATCTTGCGTCTCAGTATCATTCGCTATGTTCGGGAGACGCAAAATTTTGCATCTCTACAATAATATAATCCCCATAATCGGCTAGATTGTCCCAAGCGTTGTCCCAGGAATACAATCCGCCGTGGATGCCTGCGCTGATGAGCACACCGGCATGGGCAAAGATGGCCACACGCTGGTAGGGCTTGTCCTTCAACTCGTCAAGAAACGCCGCCACACGTCGGTATTGCTGCAGGAAACTCTCGCCGCCTGTCGTGGGCTGGAAGATGTAATCGTCGTACCATTCCTGCAGGTGCGGGTCCTGAATTTCGTCATAGAGCTGCATTTCCCACTCGCCCATGTTCATCTCGAGCAGGCGCTCGTCGGTCTCGGCATCGGGGTAGCCGCAATAAGCCGCGAGTTTGCGGGCACGTGTCAACGGCGAGGAATAGACCTTGTCAAACGGCAGGAATTGCTCCAGCGACCGGCGTGTCAATTCGGCCTCCTGCTCGAAGGTATCACGCACGGGCACATCGGTCTGGCCATAACACGTCCCCCTGGGGACATCAACGCTCGTATGTCGTATCAATATGATTTCCATTTTAGTTTCTAGTTTCTAGTCCCTAGTTTCTAGTTTCTAGATATTCTAGATATTCTAGATGCTCTAGAACTTCTCACTTCTCACTTCTAACTCCTAACTTCTAACTAGAAACCGCTACCAGGTACACCGTGAGTTCTACCAACAGGCACACGGCCCCGCAGCAGTCGCCCGTATAGCCGCGAATCTTGCGCAGGATAAGCAGATACAGGAAATACATCACCACCACAGGAAGGCAGACGACAAGATACCAACTGATGCCAGTCAGCCAAATCATCAACGCCATCGGCAACAAGCCTTGCAACGACATCAACAAGCCGGCTGCAAGGGTGGGTTTGCGATAGACGGTCTTGTTCTTGGCCTCTTCCTCGCGGCGTGCATAGGGGAGCATCGACACCAGCTGGCTCGTGACCATCTTGGAGAACGGGTCGGCAGCGAGAATCATGAGCGCCGCCACAACCACGGGCATGCTATAGAGTGCGGTCCCCAACAACAACATGTAAATGATGAGCCCCAGCACGCCATAGGTGCCGATGTGCGAATCCTTCATGATGGCGAGGATGCGCTCACGGTCGCCACCGCCGCCGAAGCCGTCCAAGAAGTCGGCCAGGCCATCCTCGTGCAGTGCCCCGGTAATCAGCAACCGCACGGCAATGGCTGCGATGACGGCCACGGCATGAGGCAACACCATGCTGCCGAAGTAGAGTGTCGCGGCCATCGCGCCACCCGTGAGCCAGCCCGCCAACGGCCAATACTCCACCACCGTCTTGTAACTCGCCTGCGGAGGTTGGTAGAGACGCCAGAAAGGCAGCCGCGTGAAGAAAATCAACGCGGCCCAAATGCTGTCATACCACCTCGTTTTTACAGTTGTTTCTTCCATAGCGCAAAGGTACAAAGAAGTTTCTAGTTTTTAGTCCCTAGTTCCTAGTTTTTTTGGTGGTTTTCGTGCGGCTTGGTCATTAAAAAAGTAGTACCTTTGTAGCATAAATCAGATGAACAAAAAAATGAAGAAATTATTTGGATTAATTGCAGTTTTGATGCTGCTTTGTGCCTGCTCTTCACAGGGCGATAAGCAGTCGAAATCGGGCACCGATCAGATGGAAGAAGTGACCGTGAAGTATGCCACAGGATTCAGCGTTCGTGACTCGGCCGACATCCGACTGGTTGACGTGGGCAAAAAAGACCATTTTGCACTTGTGCACGATGCCGACGCGGCGGTTCCCGAGGGCTATGTCAAGGTCAAGGTGCCCATCGAGCGCACCATCTGCATGACAGCCCTGCAACTGTCCAATTTCACCATCCTCAATGCCCATGACATCGTCAAGGGTATCACGGGCACCAAGAACCTCTTCAACGAGGACATCAAGGCGCGTGTCAAGGACGGACGCATCGTCAAAATCGGCATGGAGGGCGAATTTGACCCCGAGGTGGTGATGGCCGCCAATCCTGATGTCATCTTCATCTCGCCGTCCAAGCGCGGCGGTTATGATGCCATCAAGGAAATCGGCATCACCCTCGTGCCCCACCTGGGCTACAAGGAACTGGACCCGCTGGGACAGGCCGAGTGGATCAAGTTCATCGGCATGTTTATCGGCAAAGAGAAAGAGGCCGCCGAGATTTTCGCCGGCATCGAGAGCCGCTACAACGAGCTGAAGGAGAAGGCCGCCAAGGTCGAAAGCCGTCCCACCGTCACCAGCGGCGAGATGCACTACGGCAACTGGCATGCCGTGGGTGGCAAGAACTACCTGGCGCAGATCTTCCGCGACGCGGGAGCCGACTACGTCATCAACGATGACGAGACCTCGGGCGAGGACCTGGAGTTCGAGAAGATGTATGCCCTGTCGTCCAACGCCGACTACTGGCGCATCCTCAACAGCTATCAGGGCGATTTCTCCTACGAGGCGCTGAAGGCCAGTGAGCCCCGCAACGAGATGTTCAAGGCCTTCAAGGAGAAAAAGGTCATCTACTGCAACATGAAGCAGACGCCCTATTACGAGATTGCTCCCGTCAAGCCCGACGTATTGCTGAAGGACTTTGTCGCCATCTTCCATCCCGAACTGGTGGAGAAAGACTACCAGCCCACCTTCTACCGCATGCTGCAATAGAAGTTAGGAGTGAGAAGTTAGGAGTTCTAGAGCATCTAGATTATCTAGACAATCTAGAGATTCTAGAGACTAAAAAAACTAGAGAAAATGAGAAGAACGCTTCCCTTGATGCTGGCCCTCGTGGTGGCAATCCTCGTGATGATGATTGCCAACCTGTTCATCGGTTCAATCGAGATACCGGTGGGTGACATCTGCCGCATCTTGGTCGGTCAGGGCAGCGAAAACGAAATCTGGACCAATATCATCCTTAGTTCCCGCCTGCCGCAGGTGCTCACCGCCATTGCCGCGGGAGCCGGCCTTGCCGTGAGCGGCCTGATGATGCAGACCATCTTCCACAACCCGCTGGCGGGCCCGTCCATCCTGGGCATCTCCAACGGTGCCAGCCTGGGCGTGGCTTTTGTCGTGCTGCTGTCGGGGCAGTTGGGCGGCGTGGCGTTGAGCAGCCTGGGTTACCTGGGAGAAGCTGCTGTCTCGGTCGCCGCTATCATCGGCGCGCTGGCAGTGATGATGCTGATCGTGTGGATTTCGGGCAAGGTGCGGGGCAATGTCACCCTGCTGATTATCGGTGTGATGATCGGCTACCTGGCCACCGCCATCATAGGTGTCTTGAAGTTCCTCAGCCCTGAGGAAGACGTCAAGGCATTTGTGGTTTGGGGACTTGGTTCGTTCTCACGCGTCTCGGGTGACCAGATGATACTTTTTGTCGTGCTCATGTGCATCCTGCTGCCGCTGAGTTTCCTGTTAGTAAAACCGCTCAATGCCATGTTGCTCGGCGACCGTTATGCCGCCAACCTGGGCGTCAACGTCAAGCGGGCACGCACCTGGATTATCATCTGCTCGGGTACATTGGTCGCCATCGTCACCGCCTATTGCGGCCCCATCATGTTCATCGGTATGGCAGTGCCTCATCTGGCCCGCGGCATCTTCCGCACCAGCGACCACTGGAAGCTGATGCCCGCCACCGCCCTGTGTGGCGCAGCCTTGGCGTTAATCTGTAATCTGATTGCCCGCGCTCCCGGCTTCGAGGGTGCGATGCCCGTCAACAGCGTCACCGCCCTCGTCGGTGCCCCCATCATCATCTACGTCCTCTATCGCCGTCGCAAAACCTCTTACGAGTAACCGTTTTTTTGCTTTCAGCTTAGATTTACTGTCCATACAATGCAAACAGCATCATGATAGCTGCGGGCGCATTGTTGGCAGCATGGAAAAGCACTCCCCACCAGTATCCAAGATTGACTCGGACATAGGTTAATATACACCCCACTAGGCCGGGACGCAGGATAATGGCTAGGCAATAGGGCAGCAGTCCCCAGGTAAGGACAGTGAATCTGAGATGCATGAAGCAGAAGGCTAAAGCCGATAACCAAATCACAGAATGTAGATAACGTGAGCGCCACTGTGACCACTGCTCGTCGGTGGTGTAGCGCATAACCAGCCAATAAAGTACGCCACCAGTCAAGAGCATACCTGCCATCAGCATCCAATTCTCGGAGCAATCTAATAAGTATCCCGCGATGGAGACGGGCAACAACCCTGCCCATAGTGCTACGGTCTGACGCTTGAACGACAGTTCTAGTCTGAAAATGATTTCTTCGACGATTGGGGCAATGAGAAGTATTTGGGCAATATACCAAAGCGGCCTATCCATAAAAAGACTACGGTCACCGGCAAATTTTGTCAGTTGACGTGGTTCCACACCCATTTTGTTGTAAATGCTGGTTACTCCGATAATAATGGCGAAATTAATTAGAAGGAAGATAAAGTACCAGATGATTGCTGTTGCAATGATTCTCCTCTTGGGCATTCTCGCCCTGTCGTCAGTTCGGTCAAGAATAAAAGCCATAATAATATTAGATTGGTTATTGCAAAGGTACTACTATTTTCAATAACAGGCATTCTCTATGCGAGAATTTGAGGAAAATAGAAATGACGTTAATCTCGAGGACGCATAGTTGCGCCCTCGGGTTCTCGAAAAATGAAATACAGCACTTTGTTATGGGAGTTTGTGCTCGGTCTGACCAGATTGCCCATCAACCGAAGCGTTCCGGTTTCCCTCTTTACCGTTTGGCCTTTCTGTTATGAATTGTAGATGGTGCCGGTGTCGGTGATGAGGAGGATAGTGAGGTGGCCGTTGGGGAGTAGAGGAGAACAGTAGCGGTTACAGTGGTTGATGACGACCGTGGCAAAATCCTGGAGTTTTTCTTGGGGGATTCTCTCCCACAGTTCTCGGGCGAGGGTGAGATCGCTGATGTCGATATTGATGTCCGCCTCGTGGAGCATGCTCATGACGAAACCTTTGTCCATCGTGGTGTGGCGGCTGTGGGTGTCCAGGTTGCCTGCAGCGAGTTTCACGGCCTTGCCCAGCATCACGCCCATGGTGACGTTTTTGATGTCGAGTTCATGGGCTATGGCCAAGATTTCACCGATGTAATTCCCATATTCCACAAAGGCTTGCTGCGGCAAGTCGGGGTAAAGCGATTTTACAAAGAGCTCGCTCTTGCCGCCGCTGTTGATGACCACGCGGTCGCTTCCCGAAGCCTTGGCCACCTGCATGCACTTGCGGATGCTTGCCACAAACGCCTCCTCACTGAAGGGCTTGACGATGCCCGACACGCCGATGATGCTGATGCCGCCCTCGATGCCCAAGCGGGGATTGAACGTGCGACGGGCTATCTCGGCCCCCTCAGGGACGCTGATGGTGATGCGCACGTTCTCACGGATGTTGTCGCGCATCATCTGGCGCGGTGCCTTGTTGATGGCGGCCTCGCCTAGCGGGAAATCAAAACCGGGGACGGTAAACCGCCCTACCCCCTCGCCGCCGAGTATCTCGAAACGGTCACCGGGCTCGACATGAGCGCGTATCTCGATGCCGTTGGTCACATCGGGATCGTCGCCCGACTGCTTGAACACGGCAGCATAGCCGTCACCATAGGCCACTTCGACGTCAATCGTCTCCCCATCGGGCAGGACGACAGGAACCGTTGCCGGTTCTTCTCCCGTCAAAAGCCGATGTGTCGCTGCGATAGCCGCAGCCGTGGCACAGGTGCCCGTGGTCAATCCGCTATGCAAGGGATAGAACTCTGGCAACAGTTTCTCCACCATGCGGCGCAAGCCATGGGGTCCGTTGACATGCGCTACGCTCACGCCGTCAGCAACGGGGTAATCGGGCCGCTCGACGACAAAGACTTTGACACCTGCTTGTCGGGCTGCCTCAACTTTCTCCTCAAAGCCGCCGCTTGCCCCACTATCCTTGGTGATGATGGCTTGGGGACGCAACCGTTCAATCAACGACGCGGTATCATCTTTCTCGTAATAAACGAGGTGGTCTACAGGAAATCCGGCTTTTCGGGCTCCCGCCAACGATTCATCGCGGTTCAGGATGCGGAACCAGCATTCATGTTCTTGCCAGTAATCACGCAGTTTTGCGATGGTGTTGACACCGGTGAGCGCCAACAGGCGATGAACGCCATGCGCCCCTAGCTGACGGATGGCATCCTCATAGTCCTTGCACCAGACGAGGTCCTGGTCATGGGGCTGATAGATGCGGTCATAGCGGATGACAGGCACGCCGATTTGTCCTGCAAGGTCTATGACGTTGCGGTGCAGATTGACAGCAAACGGATGGGCGGCATCGACAATCAAGCGGATGTCATGCTCCTGGCAGAAAGCGGCCATCTCGGGCATCTCCATCGCACCAATGACGTGGCTCCCGTGGACGAGTTGGATATCCTGGGTATCGCTACGGGTGGAATAGTAGTAGGCTGCGCCCGATTCCTCGAGCACCTTAGCCGCCACGCGGCCCTCTGTCGTTCCACCGAATACCAGGATCATAGTTATTAGTCGCTAGTCACTAGTCGCTAGTCTTTAGTCATTACCGTCTCCCTGACGAAAAAGATGGGTGAAGTGTTTGTTGTAGAGTTCTGACAAGCCTTTGCGGTTGTCAATGGCCTCGCCCACGACGAGCATCGTGGTCAATGTGAGGTTATTGTCATGGACAATCCGGGCCAGGTCTTTTAACACACCACGATAGATGCGCTGGTCGGGCCAGGTGAGGTGGTAACAGGCAGCGACGGGCGTGTCCTCTGGGTACTCCATGAGCAATTCACGCTGCACGTCATCTACGATGGCGGCACTGAGGAAAATACACATCGTGCTTTGGCTCTTGGCCAGCAGATGCAGTTGTTCCTTCTCGGGCATGGGCGTGCGGCCCTCGCCGCGGGTGAGGATGATGGTCTGTGTGCGCTCGGGGATGGTAAACTGGCTGCGCAACTCGGCAGCTGCTGCCAGGAACGACGAGATGCCCGGCGTGATGTGGTAATGCATATTGTGCTGGTCAAAGAAGGCCATCTGCTCCTGTATTGCCCCGAAGATGCACGGGTCGCCAGTGTGCAGGCGCACGATGAATTTTCCTTTGTCATAGAACTCCTTCATCAAGGCGCACTGCTCCTCCAGGTTCATGCCCGCCGAACTGCGAACGACGGCACCGGGCTTGGCGCACAGGGTCAGCTCACGCGGCACGAGAGAACCCGCATAGAGAATCAGGTCAGCGCATTCCAGCATTTTACGGCCTCGCACCGATACCAAATCGGGATCACCGGGGCCAGCGCCCACTATCTCGATGTGCCCCTGCTGGTCGCGCAGGTAGCGATGGTCGATGGCCAAAGCAACGGTAAAATTCTTGCCTTTGATTTTGGGAACAATCAGTTTGCCGTGATTGGAGCCCAGAATGGCTGCGGCCTCACACACGCTGGGCGTGCCCACGTGCTTGGCCACCGTTTCGCTCGGATTGGGTACATCGACGGCAGCCAGTTGCTCGGCCGTAAAGAATTCGACCTCTTCGTCATAGCCATCTTTTAATAGCTGCACAAACGGCTCGTCGGCCTTGACGTCAATCGTGCAGTATCGGCAAGCGCAGGGCAGGATACCCCATTCAGCCAAGGCCTCGTCCATCTGGTCATAGATAAACTTGTAATCGTCTGGGTGATGAGCCAAACCAAAGCCGATAGTGCCGACCATAGGCACAAAATGCAATGACAACATGCCTTCGGGAGCATAGCGACGGAAGGGTGTGACCATGATAAGCAAACGGTATTTCTTGGGGTCTGCCTCGCTCAGGTCGTTGATGATGGTGACGTGACCGGGAAGGGTCTTTTCCAGATAGTCGGTACCCTCGTCACGCACCTCCATGAACAAAGCCGTGGGTTTGCGATTGACAAAGGCGAAGATGCAAGCATTCATGTCGTCCTCGCTGGCGATAGGCCAATCGAAGCGATCTTCGAGCGTATCGAGCGCCCACTGTCCCGCGTTGTCGCTCAGTGTCGTGATGACAGGATCAGCACCGAGTATCGCTGCCACGCGTCGCGTCAAGTCGTTGGCGCCGCCCACATGACCGGACAAAACCGAAATCACGTGGTTTCCCATGCCGTCCACGCAGATGACTGCCGGATCGGTGTGCTTGTCCTCGATAAACGGAGCTATTGTGCGCACACAGATGCCCATGGCACCAATAAAGATGAAAGCATCATACTTGTTCCAGTATTTACCGACATCGGCACGGTTCATGGCTCGGGCCTGTAAATCCTGTTCAAGCGTGAGCGCCAATTTTATGCTCTCCTTGCTGATGTTAATAACGGCTATCTTTTGCATTTCAGTATTTCTATCGGGTTATTGTCGTTCAGGATGATGCGTGTGGGCGGCTCTTGTGCCAAACCCAACTCGGCACACGCCTCGTTAAACAGTTGGTGGCTGTCGGTATGCACCATGGGCGAGGTGACGCTGTTCATCACGATGCAGCCGCCATCGGCCAACACGGTCAGCACGCGAGCCATGATTTCCTTGAGGTGGCCGCCATGCCCGCCGATGAAAACGGCATCGGGACGCGGCAGGTTTTCAAGTTCGGCTTGGAGGAAGTCCCCGATGTGCCAACTGATGCCCGGCGCGCCGAAGCGTCGGCAGTTCTCCTCGATCAAGGCCTCGCACTCGGGCCTGACCTCAAAGGTTTCAACGTGCAGGTGAGGGAACTGCAGCCGCGCCTCGATAGACACGCTGCCGGTGCAGAAACCGATGTCCCACAGGACTTTTTTCTGTGGCAATTCCAGGGCTTGCAGGGTCAGCAGGCGTATGGGAGCCTTGGTAATCATCTTCTCTCGGCCATCGAGCAACGCGAACTCGCTCTCGGGAATGCCGTAGTGCCTCGCCTTGGCATGGCCGCAAAGAATCAAACAATTAGGATAATCGAAATCACGCTCAGCAGCCTCCTCGAGCGAGCAGGTGGTGATACGTTCCTCATCAGGGTTGCCCAGATGCTCACCCACATGCATCATATAGCCGTCATAGCCATAGTCCAGCATCCTGCGGGCGATAGCGGCGGGCGTATGCTCACGGTCAGTCAACACACCGATTTTGCAGGCTCGGTCAATGAGCGCTCGGTCAAATTCGGGCCAAGGGCGTCCCGTCAATGAGACGATGCGCATGTCGTGATAGGGCATCACCAGGCGATGCGCCAGCATCTGCAACGAGTTGAAGGCGGGAAAGAGGATGATCTCGGCATCAGGCATCTTGCGCTTGATAGTATTGGCAAAGCCGAAAAACAACGGGTCACCGCTGGCAAACACAATCACCTCGTCATGATACTGCTCGAAGACCGCATCCAGCGGCGTGGTGATGTCAATCCACTCTGCCCCTACCGGCAGATAGGGCGAGACAAGGCCATAATGGCGCTTGCCGCCCGAGAAAACGCGCCCTTTGCAGATGATACTGATCACCTCCGGCGGGAAATAAGGCCGCGGCGCGTCACTGATGCCTATCACATAAAACTTCATCTTGATTTCTGATAATAAAAAACTTAGCGGCTTAGCGACTTAGCGTGAGGATTAAAGGTCGCGACCGGGTTTGAGTTGTTCTGCATCGTCAAAGGTCAAGATGGCATTGCACAGGGTTGCTGCCAGGTTGCTGCCACCCTTGCGCCCCTCGACGATGATTTTGGGGATGTCCTTGAACGGCTTGACCATGTGCTTGGACTCGCGCACATGAACAAAGCCCACAGGCGCAGCAATGATGCCTGCGGGATGGGCCTTGCCCTTGCGGATGAGGTCGCACAACTCCATCAATGCCGTCGGCGCATTGCCGAAGGCAAACAGCGCATCGGGGTGCTCCTCGACAGCCAGACGGATGCCCGCCTGGGTGCGGGTGATCCCCTGTCCAGCAGCCATCTCAGCGACGCGAGGGTCACTCAAGTAGCACTTGGCCTCCACGCCGAGACGCGCCAAGGCACCCTTGCGGATGCCGCTGGTCACCATGGTCACGTCGGTCACAATGGTCTTGATTTCGCCCTTTGCTACCTTTTTATAGAGCATTTCTACCGCATGGTCATCGGTATAAAGTATCCGCTCCATTTCGAAGTCGGCCGTCGTGTGGATGGCATGCAGCAACGCCCACTTGTGGTCAAGTGGTATATCCTTGTTACGCAGCTCGCTCTCAATGGTGCGAAACGACTCAATCATGATCTGCTGGCCGGGCTTGATGCCTTCACCACCATGCTCGCGGTAATAGCCTCGAGGTGTGATGATGCGGCCGTTGCTAATATAGGACTGGGAGTTGCCGATGAGAATGACGGTGAACATATCCACCTCCTCGGGGTCAAACTCACCGAGCGTGGTCACTTTGATTTCCTGCTCGTCGCGACCCGCCTGACGGACGTAGCCTACAGGCGTCCCGGCCGAGCGCTGCTGCAGGAACAGTTCCACCAAGCGATAGAGCTGCCAGTAGCGGCCATTGGACTTGGGATTATAGATAGCCGTGACGAAGTCGCCCACGGCGGCGGCCTTGATGCGGCGTTCAATCACCTCCCACGGGGTCATCAAGTCGCTCAGCGAAATGATGCACAGGTCATGGCCGATGGGAGAGCCCAACAACGAAGCGGCTTTCTGGAAGGCAGAGATGCCGGGCAACGATTCTATCTCCACATCAGAACCACGCTCCCGCTGCATTTCATACACCAGCGGCGTCATGCCGTAGATGCCAGCATCGCCCGAAGAAATGACCACGACGGTCTTGCCCTGCTCGGCCAGGTCAAAGGCCTGCTCGGCGCGCTCGCGTTCCCGCTTCATGCCCGTGTCGATGCACTCGCAGCCCTCCTTCACGTATTCTTGGATGAACTGGAAATAATACTTATAGCCCACAATGGCGTCTGCCGACCGCACTGCTTGAAGTACGGCGGGCGTGATATCTTCTTTACTGCCAGGCCCGATGCCTGCTACTATAATCTTACCCATAACAGTCGCAAATTTAGCAAAAATAATAAAAAATGGAGGCACTGTCTCCCGACAATCCTCCATTATGGTAAATTATAAGGTTACTTGATTCTCAATTTCAGGCCAATCACGAGCATGCGTCCCGGAGAATACAGGGCATACTTGCGGTTGGATGAGTCGATGCGGCGGTCCACCTTGTCAAAGATGTTGTCAATGCCGATGCTCGGCTCCAGGTACAGATGTTTCAACCCGTCAAACGAATGGGTCGTGTTCAGGTTCCATACCCCATAGCCCGGGGCGTCCTCATAGTCGGGGTAGTAAGTCTTGGACTGCAGCCTGCCGTTGATGTTCACGTTCAGGCCGTAGTTGCCCCAACTGTGGAAATAGTTGGCAGCCACGGTGGCGGCATGGCGGATGCTGCGCTCCAGCGGTGTCCACTGGTCACCGCTGCAGGTGCGGGCATAGGTGTAAACGTAGTTGGCCGACAGGTTAAAGCCCCGGAACAGATTGGCCGAGACATTGACCTGCACGCCCTTGACGTCGCCCTTGTCGCTGTTCTTATAGAGCGAGTAGCGCTCAAGTTTCTGAGCCTGGTCCTCGGTCATCTCGGGGAATTCGGTCTGGAGCATAGCAAGTGAGGCAGCGTCCACATCGATGTTCTCCCTGATGACCATGTCGTTGATGCGGTTCATGAAGCCGGTCACGCTCACGGCAAGCATATTGCTGCGGTACTCGGCGTTGAGCGAAAAGTAGTTGCTCTTCTCGGGCTTGAGGTCCTTGTTGCCAAAGATGATCTGGGCCTTGCCGCGGTTGACAGAGAAATAATGGTAATACAGTTCATCGAGACCCGGCGCACGGAAGCCGGCCGAATAGGTGGCACGCAGGCGGAAGTTGCCCGGGGCATACATCAGCGTGGCCTTGGGCGTGAGGTGCCAGTTGAAGGTCTCGTGATAGGTCAGACGCAGGCCCACGGTGGCGGTCAAGCGGTCAAAGAACAGCATCTCATGCTGGGCAAAGGCGGCTGCCGTATAGGCGTTCTGGTTGATGTTGCCCGAGGTGGCGGTCAGGTAATCCTTGCGCCAGTCGGCACCCAGGATGGTGGTAGAGTTATTCATCAGCCCCAGGATGGCTTTCAGCTGGCCCTCCATCGAGCGCTGCTTTTTGGACTGCACATAGTCGTCGATGGCATAGGTTTTGGTGGCCACGTCATATTGCTTGCCGTAGCGGAAACGGTCAATGGTGAAGTCGGCCTGCAACGAATTGCGGCTCGTGAACTTGTAGATGCCGCCCACGTTCCAGCGCAGGCCCTTGTAGCGCATCTCGTAGTCGGTGCCGCCGGTGATGTCCTTGCGGGTATTGGGACGGTCAGTAATCTTGTAGGAGTAGTCGATGCCGGCATTGAGCGCCAGATGCTCGTTGGGAGCATAGGTAAACTTCTGGCCCACGAGGTTAGCACGATAGCCCGTGAAGAACGGGGCGATGGTGGGCTGTGTCTCGGTTTCAGAGCCCTTGACATACTCCACATCGTTGATGCGGTAACTGTCGGCTTGGTCGCGCGAAAACGAGGTATAGGAACCGAAGCCGTTCTTGTAGATGTCCAGGGTGATGTTTTCGGTCAATTGGCCATGGCCCGACACGCGGGTGTCGCTGGTCACACTCACCAAATCGCGAGTGGGCTGATCGGTGATGATGTTGATGACACCGGCGATGGCGTCAGAGCCGTAGAGCGACGATGCGGCACCGTCTAGCACCTCGATGCGCTTCACGCGCGCCATGTTGATGCGGTTCAGATCGACATTGTTCGAGATGTCGCCAGTCAGTTTCTGACCATTGATCAGTATCAGGATATACTTGTTTCCCAGTCCGTTGAGTCTCAAGAAGGTACCCATCGAGTTGGGGGCCATCGACACCTGCGGCATCATGCGGGTCAAGGCTCCGTCAAACGTGGTGATGCCTTGCTCCTTGATTTCCTGGCGGCTGAGCACATGGACGGGAGTGGCGGTGGATTTCAGGCGTTGGTGGTGACCCGATCCGGTCACGACCACAGGATTTAAGGTATAGGAGCGGCTCATCATCGACGAGTCGCTGCGTTCCATCTTGTGGATTTGGGAAACAGCAGCACTCCAGGTGAGGAGTGCTACTGTAGCCAGTATGATTTTCTTAATCACTTCTTAGTTCTATTCTGTAAAGTCCTTAGGGTCTTTAAGGTACCTTAAGGACCCTAAGGACTTCATCGTTGGATCACTCGGGATTCTTGCTGTGGTAGAAGTCGAGGGGATCGCCATTGATAGCGTCACGGGTGTGGTTCATCCACACTTGACGGATGGTGGGGAGCTCGAGCAGACCCTTCTCGATCATGGTCGAGTTGTTGCACTCATAACCCAGGTGATAGAAGTACATCTTCCAAGAGGTGTCCTCTACCTCGCCCTCGTCGTTGGGGGTGAACTTGGTGCCGTCCCAGTTATCATCATCGTCACCGGCCATGTCGTTGTGACCGTGGTCACCGTCGATCGACATCAGCGGGTGGCAATAAACCTTACCGCTGGTGTAACCGGCAGCAACCATGCGCTCGTAGACGTCGGTCTTGAAGTTGTCCATCATATCAACGGTGCCCACGAAGTAGTGGCTGTTGAACTGCTGGAGGGCCTCCTCGAGCTGAGTGTAGCGCACGTTGGCCTTGTAGGTATCATAGCTGTCGGGGTTACCGTGGCCCATAAAGGCAACAACACCCTCACCGGCCTGCTTGCTGTAGAGCTTGTTCAGCTCGGAGGCTACGAGGTTAATGTCAGCCTCAGCATCCTGCAACAGGGGCACACCAAGCTTGAGGTCAACAATCGACAGATACTTGTCGTTGATGTCGCCGTTGGCATTGTTGGCAAAGTCCTTGATGTAGTTGATCACGCGGGTATATTCCTCACCGGGAATCACCTGCAGCGATTGTACAACGATTTCCATGTACTCAACCTCGGCAAAGGCATTGAGCCAGAAGGGAGGAGCATAGAAGTTGCGGGGATCAACATTCTCACCGGCAGCTGCACGGTTGATGCAGATGGCTGAGGAGAATGACAGGAACACGTCATAACCAGGGAAGGCCTGCTTGTAGGCGGCTACAGTGGCATCAAATGCGTTGTAGGCCTGCTCCCAGGTCGAGCCGAAGGCCACCAACAGGATAACCTTGTCGCTCTTCTTCTGAGACTTAACGGTCTGAGTAACGGCTTTCTGGTAAATGGTGTAGTTGTTCTCGATGGGATCGTCCTTGTCATCTTTGCAAGAGGTAAAGCCCATCGTCAGACAGATTGCCAGCATGGCAATCAATAAAGATTTAATCTTCATCATTGTTTTGTGTTTTTGAATTAAAGTTAGACTTATACTTGTTTGAAAGTTTCTTTCCTTGGTTGAAGCGGATGGTCAGTGACACATAGCCCGTGCGGCCCGGCGTTGTCGTACCTAGGTGCAGTCCGTGGGGCGTGCGGTCGCAGTAGTTGAAGATGTTGTCCACACCGGCTTCGACACGCATGGTGACGGCCTTGAAATGACCGACGTCGTGGCTGGTGGACAGGCGCCAGATCTGGTAGCCCTTGCCGTTGCCGTCGTCCTGGTAGTAGCGCTTGCTCGACATGCGGCCATAGATGCCCACGCCCAAGCGGTAGGCCGGCGAAAAGCGGTGGCCCCAGGTGGCAAACCAGTTGCCCTTGTGGTGGGCCGTGCCGTCGATAATGACTTCGCGCATCTTGTCGTGGTTGGTGTCATATTGGTTGGCATCGGTGTCCAGATAGCTGTAGCCCAGCCCGAAGGCAAACTCGCGCCACTGGTAGTTCACGTTCACGTCAACGCCCTTGGTGCGGGCGTCCTCGATGTTCTGGTATTGGCGGGTCTTGACGGGGTCATACTGGATGATGTACTCGTCGGGAGCCTGATAGTTGGGAATGGTCACCAGCGCGATCATGTCCTTGACCTTATTATAATAGCCCGTGACGGTGACATTCAATCCGTGCCAGCCATACTCGCCGCTCAGCGAGAAATAGTTGCTCGATTGAGGCTTGAGGTCGGTATTGCCCAGATAGAGGTAAGTGCCGCTCATCTGGCGCACGTAGCGGTAGAACAGCTCGCGGATGGCGGGCGTCTTGAAGCCCTGGCTCCACGTGGCGCGCAGCCGCCAGGGATTGCCCACCTTCCACATCGCCGACACCTTGGGCGTCAACTTGGTGCCGAATTGCTCGTTCTGGTTCAGGCGCAGGCCGGCGGTGATGTTCACGTTGGGAATCAGGTTGAACTCGTCCTGCACATAGGCCGCCGCCGTCCAGTCGCTGGCCTTGCCGCCCTTGACGCGCGTGGGTGCATTCAGCCAGTCATAGCGGTATTCCAGCCCCGCGCTCAGCCGGTTCTCCAGCGGCAACGTGAAGACGCCCTTCAGGGTCGCCATCGTGCGCTGCTGGTCGCTCTGCAACTCTTTTTGGTCAGGAAGATACGGGAAATAGGGATAATAGGACGTTCCGGCGCTCTTGTCATAGTCCTCGACAAGCGTCATGGCCGTGTAATAGTAATAATAGGCATGGCGGTTCCAGTCCACGTCGAGCGAGATGTAGTCGGTCTTTGACTTGCTCCACTTGCCGCCCACGGCCGCCGAACCGTTGTGGTACTCCATGTCCCACGTCTTGACGTCGTAGTGCGGGTGATGGCCGCTCACGCGGTAGATACGCTTCCAGTACAGCGAGCCGTCGGCATAGAACTCAAGGTTTTTAGCCGCCTGATAGGTCAGGCGCTCAGCCACCTGCCAGTTAGTGTGGCGGTTCACGGTCTTGTTGCGAGAGTCGGTGATGGGCGGTTCCGAGCCTTCGGTGTGCTCGACAGAAGTATTCTGCCAGCCGTCGCTGTGCTGCAGCTGGAAGTTGGTGTAACTGCTGAACTTGCCGTAATTCAATGCCAGGCCGTTGTGCTGACGCACGTCACCATAGCTGCCCACGCGCGTCGTGTTCTCGACCAGAACGCCCTCCTCATGGTGCTTCTTGGTGATGATGTTCACCACGCCGGCAATGGCGTCCGAGCCATATAACGCACTCGACGCGCCCTTCACGATTTCGATTTTCTCAATGTTCTGCGGGTCAATCAGCGACAGGTCATTCTGGCCGCCCACATCACCGTGGATGCGCTTGCCGTCAATCAGGATCAGGACATAGCTGTTACCCAGGCCGCCCAGCTGCATCTGGGAGCCCATGTCATCCTCGCTGAAGGCGAACGACGCCGTCAGACCGCTCAGGATATCCTCGATACTCTTGCCCGAATACTGTTGCAGCATCTTGCTGGTAATCACCTCGGTCTGTACGGGCGCATCCTTCAGCAGGTGCTGCGTGCCAGTACCCGTGACTACCACCTCGGGCAGACTATCCTGCCGCCAGATGTCATTCTGTGCATTGACAGCCGCAAACGCGCATAAAGCCAGCAACGTAGCTGTCAGTCTATTTCTTTTTCTCATTTCTGCATTCCGTCGATGCCTATTCCTGGGCTCGCGTACTAGTTGATTTTCAATGGCCGGTCTTCTGACTTACCCCGGTTTGCCCAGCCTTCCCAGCCCCCTGGTGGGGCCAGTGGCGTGTCATGGGCAGACCTGTTCGCGGGGATTACAGCTGCAGGAACAGTCCCGGATTCTCACCGGATTCCCTAAAACCAAGCGCTGTAGAGCACCCAGTTGCCACATTTTCGCCGCAAAGGTACTACATTTCCCGCAACCCACAATAAAAATACCGAAAATAATCAGTCCCCATTCATAAATAGCAGACCACGGGAAACATGCAGTCAGTAATCTTGACAATCAAGTCACAGTGTTTAGGAATAGTTCCCGATTCGGCAGAATTGGCATAGACTTTTCTTGTATTTCAACAAATAATTAAAAAATATGGCCAAATATCGTCGTTTTGAAAAAAAAACCTTAAATTTGCAGCCGATAATTAAATCTTAAAAACTGAAAAAAAACGTCCGAACCCCATCATCAGCAAAGATAGACTTGAAAATGATAGTTTATCGGATTCGGGCGGCTCATTATATTTAATGAGTATTAAAAGCTGGACACGTGGAATGTAATCTTTGACCATTAAAATAATGAAGAAAAAGAAAGTTATCAAAAAAACGGAATTGACACTTGTTCACATAAAGTTGTTTTATGTGTTGGTTCTTTTGTGTGGTTTTCATCTGCCTGCCTCTGCGACCAGTAATTCACAATCAAAGCACGTAATTGTTGCATTTGACCAATCCATAGGCAAATATAATACTGATTTGTTTTCCCCAAAAGTTCTTACTCTAGTTGATGAAATACTGGACAAAAACGATTTTGACAGGGCCCATGACTATATCTCAATGGTTGCATATACATTGAACGTTCGCAATCCCAATCTTTCTGATTACGTTAAACCATGTACACATAACGAGAATGCCTTTATTTGGCAACATCTAGGTTCACGACGGCTTACTAATATTTTGCCAAGATGGCCAATAGGTATACCTGCACGCAGTGGCCGTGCAGCAGATTACGCATCAATGCAATCACTGGCTAAACCATTTATTGTAATGGAAACAAAACTGACAGGAGATGACACAATCACCGTTGATCAGACAATTATATTATTGATCTCTGATAACGTTGTAAACGGCACTGATGATGATTATGAACGTGAGTGGAAACACGTCTCTACAATTCCCATTGCGAATGTCTCATTATTCAAACAACAAGAACAAACGGTTTTTTCCAAAATGAGAGCATTCAATGAGGACTTTAAATTCATTCGGTTCCAAGTTAATCTTTCCAATAACAGAGCAAGCGGAACAATCCCAGTTTCTTCTGATGGAACGTATTGCATTATTCCCTACAAGGTCGTCCCAGCAGAAAGGCCGTCAATCCATTCTGTGACCGATCTGCCGTCTCCGATTCCCATGGTAAGAGTAAGAGGTGGGTTTATGGTCAAAACCGACCCTCATTCACTAAAAGACAAATATTCAATCAGTCATGTTGAAATCACAGATGCATCAGGGAAGCAATTAACGGAGTCACGAGACGGCGCACTTGATGTGTTATTAAAATCCAACGAAGTCAAAGCAGGTGATTCAATCTGCATCAAGATGTCACTGCGCCTTAAGGACGGCTTGTACAATGGAATGAGAATCTCTGGCGACAATGACGGAATGTGGGTCAAGCAAGCTGTCAAACTGCAAGACGAGGCCAAAGTAATTGGGCTATTCCCGCTATCTGACTCATTCTGGTGGTGGTTTCCAAATGATGTCTTTACGGCTGTAATGATATGGGATTTATTATTATTATTGGCTCTTATAGTCCTCGTCGGATTTATACTCTATAGATTGTTTGTGAGAATCAACTCATATAAGCCTTCTAACAATAACATTAAGATAGAAAAAATATAACAAGATATGCAAGTAAAAATTAATCTCAAGAACCGTACGGACAATGAAACTGTAAATGTGGATTTGCAGTGGAACATTAGGGTCACGAGCCCCAAGCCTGGCCGGCTCCCTAAATTATTCCGGAAATATAACCGTGTCAACAAGACATTAAGACTCAACGTCGAAGACATTGTTGTGTCCAAAGATATTGAATGCAACAAGGAGAACCTCTTTTCAGTATTATTTGACGGGGTGCGATATACCCAAGATCAGTTCCCATTGTCTGTGGAATTAACTGAAATGAAAACCCCATTCCAGCTTCTGTTCCACAAACACGAAATCAAAGACTGCAAAAAAACGCAGGACGAGAATCCTCGAAGCTGTCCGATTAATTTTACGGTGTCCTTGAATGATGACGACGGCAATACCGTTGATAAGTCTGAAGAGCAGATAGACGTTATCTTTGAGCCTCTAGGAGTTAAGGCCAACTTCGCATTGGAACTTGAGGAAGATGACATACAGTATTCCGCTGCTTTGCGAAAGGAGAAAATCGGGACATTTGCAGCTTGGATAGATGAACAATTCAAGTTCACACCCAACCAAATCGCCTCGATTTCCATGAAACTATATAGGGGCAAGCAGGAAATGCCTGGAATTATTACTTTTGAAAACAACAAGTCAGAGATCACGGATTTAGAAATTAAACCAGGCCGAGACAAAGCAAAAACCTTTAACGTTTATCTGGATTTCACCAACATCATGAATCCCGTAGACGAGAAGGAAGACTTCACTATTGAGACTAAGATTGTTTCATCTGCCTCCTATAGCCCTCAGGTGCGAGAGACCAAACTGCAACAGAAGCATTTGTACCTACTCAAGGATTTGCAGGGCACAGAGCTGAAAAAGTATGTTCGCCTACCGCAAGCCGGTCCCATACTCTGTGAACGAGAGAGCGACATTCCCGCATGTCAGTTGCGTTTTGTGCCACGCAGTCGCCTCATGGGCCAGATCCAAGTCACACTTTCCAATATCGCGACAGATAACTCCAACCCACGAGCTGGATTATACATCAAGAATCTCACGCTCATTGAGGAACCAACGCAAGATGACATTAAAGTCATGGGGGACAACGATGTCAGGCTGACCAGTTTTGTTTCCCTCAAAGGCCCCGATGTCGATGCGATGACGAAGGGATCCGACGGATTGTTTATTCCTAATGGACCAAACGCTCAGACAATTATAGACGTCACTTTCGACCCATCAAGAATAGCTGACTTGATTGGTGCACCTGATTACAACTTTAGCATCAAGTCCACATTGTTATTTGATTATTGGGAAGACAAGGACGGCAAAGGCATCCTGACTGATGCGACCAAGAAGCATGGCAGAGTGCCCATCACTTGGCAGTTGCACCTGGAGCCCAACCCACAATGGCTTTGCGTCGATTATGGTTCTTCGGCAATTGTGTGCCTTTACGATAATAGCATCTTAAATCTACAACAACAGAAGGATAGCATTTTCAGGACGGCCGAAGATGGTAAATTCATGGATGACAACATCGAAAAAAACACTCCATTCCTGTCGTCTGACATTGTGTTACATACAGTGAGAGATACGGATGATAGCACTTTGTGCAGTCAGCAACACCCCACAACAACAGTCAATCCTCCGTATCTGAACTTATCCGTCTGCTTGTCACCGACATCCAGCCTCATCAAGAATGACATCAGGACTCAATTGCCATGCCTTAAGATCCTTGTCGGAAATGAATTCCTACCCAATAAGGCAGACTTCCTAACATTCCAATACAAATATAAAGATGATAACGGAGACACAAAGCCCATAGAAGCCCAACAGGCTAAAGCCCTTAACTTGACAACATGCATTTTGCGCATTTTCACTGTCTTTAACGAGGCCTATGCGGCATTATTCCGATACTTTATCCTTCCTGAAAGTAAGGACAAGAGCATTAACAAACTGGTTCTGACCTATCCCAATACGTACACTCCTGCCCACCTGAAAATGCTCAGGGAAATAGCCACAAAGGCATTCCCCAAGGTACGTGACGGCTATCTCAGGTTTGTGAGTGAATCTGATGCAGTGGCTGCATATTATCTGCAGAATTGGCACAGATTCAATGATGGCGCAGGAAGGAAAATCAACAGTTCAGAAACCGTTCTTGTCTATGACATGGGTGCAGGAACTCTTGACTTGACCTTGTTCACCAAAAGCTACAAGAACGGCAAGATAGAAGTAGATATTCTAGGAAAAATCGGTACCGGTAAAGCTGGCAATTATCTTGATTACATTATTAGTGAAATCATTAAGGAGAAGTTGCCAGATGCCATCCATGGTGAGAATATCGTATCCACTGATTCTGTTTATGATGTTCAGACTCTGCTTAAACGACTGGACGTTAAGGAAACTGTCAAAAATTCCATTAAACCAGAGCTTAAGACAGACAACAAGCTTTCTTTTGGCTCAAGCCAGTTTAATAGTTCTGTTATTCTTGAGAACGAGCAATTCACCAGTTTTTTATCACAGATAACCGAAGGCATCATATCAAAGTTGCTCAATTACATAGGCCAGCCCTCGCTACATATCGACACATTGATCATGTCGGGGCGCAGCTGCCGCCTGCAGCCCTTGCAAGAAGCGCTGAAAGCGGCCTTAGAGGAACGTGGATGCGATAATATCGTTCAATTTGACAGTTCCCATGACGAAGAGAAGACCGTGGTCGTAACGGGAGCCAAAATCAGGGCCGGCGTATTCAGCTCTACCGACTCACCGGTGGTCATCAGGTCGAGGAGGCTGTATGCATCCTATGGCTTAATTTATCAGCAGTTGGGCGGTAAGTTCAAATATACCGAACTGCTGAACAGCTCACAGCTTCCTTTCATTACCGATGCGACAAAGCTTGATACCTCTATGGGGCCCAATGTTATAGTAACGGGTACTGCTGCAGCTATGAACATTAAGCTCATTCAGACATATCTCTCTGCAAAAGAGACTGAAAAAGCTTACACCGAGGGTAACTTGGAGTTTGTTGCTGAAATGGAGGAGTACGACATGGCCGATTTTGGCGGGAGGAATGAACTGAATGCCCAACTCCAGTTGGATTATAGAAACAATATATCGCTCTACGTTGATGGCAAAATCTCAATCGGCAGCACCCCCAGGGGCGTTGACTTGACCAGCGAGATTACCAAGAGGAGCATCTGGCCAGTAACCATATAAAAATCAGATAAATGTTATGTGTAGATTAATTGTAAAAACAGTAGCAGCAATATTCTCGTTGGCGTCGCTATTGATGTCAACATCAATAGATTGCTATGCCTATAAACTCGAACTTCAGGATTCTTGTATTCTGATTGATGGTGTTGGCGGACAATATTCACTTCATCAGAAGTTTACAGCAAAGGGAAATTCGCAACTCCCTGATTCTCTACCGATTGACGAAATCCAACTTATGTATAGTGGAGAAAAAACAAAAACAGAATTTTCTATTCAAGAAAAGGATGGTGAATACAAGTGGAGCGATTCTATTAAAGGATCAAACAGCCAGAGAGAGATGTCAAAATTGTCCCCCCTGATACTCTTAACTAATAAGAATTATTTGATAACTCATGGTAACATGAAGTGGGAGTTGACTTTTGTTGACACTACATCTCCAACAGAGCCGACACCTCCAGTTGAAGAGCCCATCGATGCCGAAGAAAAAGCATCATTTCCATGGTGGCTCGCTCTTCTGCTAGGCTTAGTCGGAGGTGCTATCCTTGGAGCCGGAAGCATGCTCTTGTTGCGTTATCTGGCCCAAAAGTCCAAAAAGGGCAAGAAAAAACAAGGTACTCCCGCCCCATCCGATGGTCCTAATGATGGAAAGAGCGAGGAAGCAACCATAGAGGAGCCTAGCACTAAGGACCAGATTGAAGCAGACCTGCTCAATCAATTGCTTCCAGGCGAGGAACTAGCTAGTATGAAAAAAGATTTGATCAGTAAAAAACTAGCTGATCTCTCCAAAATTAAAGAATCATTTGATAAGATTTGCGATGCTTTAGGCTTAGCCGTCTCTTCACCTGTGGATATGCTTTTGCAGAAAATCAACCTGTTAACACAGCCACAACCTGAGCCTGAGACGAAGCCTGTAGAACCGGCCCCCCAGAAATCCGATTGTGAGGAAATCATCAGAAAAATTGAGCGTAAAGACAGCAAAGAGCTGAAGGAACTTCTTTCTAAAGCACGAAATCAAGTTCAAACATCCTCTCCTGTTGATATTCTCATGAAGATGGTGGATCTATTGCCATCAGAATTAAGACGACAGAGCGCTAATTCACAAAACAATCAACCATCAGTTGAAATAACTGATTCACAGTTAAACTCACCTGAGAACCGGAGAAAATTAAAACTATGGATGATTGGCAAACTTGAAGATGCTGGATTTACTGGATTCAACAGGAATGATCTTGTTAATCTGGAGGATTATCTGAAAGAGTTGGCGGAAAAAATCAAGTTGCCCAAACCGGTACCGGTAAGTACAGAACCCGAGCGACGTATTCCAGACAACGTGATTGTGTCACGTGCCATCAAGGAAGACAAACTGAGCGACGATGACAAGAAAAACCTTATCAGCAAACTGATTGCCAAACTGAATGAACGTATTGAACGTGATGATCTTAAGGTTGATGAAAACCTTACAGCTGATGATTATCTGAGGTTGGTAGCAGAGCGGCTCCAAATGCCAAATTCCTTTGATGAGGCCCAAGCTCAAGAAAGGATGAACAACCTCGCTGCGGTGAACAAACTACTTGGCAGCAATCTGAATGAATTTGGTTCAGAAGAGCTTAAATCCGCCCTCGACCAGACAATTCTGCAACTGCTCAAAAAGAAGTTCAACACATCTGCAGCCAATTCCCTGGATGACATTATCGACATGTGGAATCAGAATGTATCCATCTATGATCAGGCATTGAGTCTACTTGGAAAATACAAAGTTGAGAAGTTAAAAGATGTACCTACAGCTGTTTTGAACAGTCAGTTCGAAGACATCAAGAAACCTATCGAAACCAGACTCCAGGAACTGCTGCCTGGTGTTCCTGTCGAAACCCTGCAAGAACTTATCAACCAACTTCTTAAAAAGGCCAAAGACTTCAAGACGGATTATGAAAACGTAACTGACGAGTTGCAAGAAAACATGGCTTTGCGTGACAGCCAGTTCGTCTCTAGCAACCAATCGGCTAAAGAAATCTTGCCCTTGTACATCAAGTCGGTCAATGACAAAGAAGCCGACCTTCAATCTCAAATAGAAAGCAAAAACCTAGAAATCAGCAGGTTGAACGACTCGATAACAAGCAAAGACAAAGAGATTGATGACCTTGAGAACGAAAAGAAGACGTTGATGACCGAATCAAGAAACTTGGTTGATGGACTTCATCAGGGAGCCGCTAAGGTGCAAAAGGCATGGCGGACGATCCTGCAGCCGTGTGCTGACATGTACGAGGCACAGTGTGCAGACATTGAGGATCGCCTCTTTGCCCAGTTGAATGATCTCGTCGGCCGTCTACAGACTTTCGACTGCAATGATACTGCAAGACCAACTGAAGTCAAAAAGGACATCCAAAAACTACTGGAAGAGGAAATCATGAAGGATAACAGCGTTGTCAATACAATCTGCCGCTATTATGCCTACTCACGCCTGCCATTCATGACAGATACCTCTCGCGAGCATGGTGTCACTTTCAACCGCCGCAATATGGCAGAATTATTCACTGCCGTCTCTGACCTGTATGCACAATACGGCATCAATCTTGATATACCCGCTCTGTTTGTGATGGGCATTGATGAAGGGGACTATGAGAACCTGACCGGCAAGACCTATGGCGATCTGGACAACCTGTGCCAAAACTCGCGCAACCACTTTGACAACATCGACACTAACGTTAAGCCGGCCAATGTTATCGTAGACATCGTCAACATCGGTTATAGCATTGATGGTAATCACATGAGAAAAGCTTCCGTTTTAACCTATTAAATTTGAGAGATATGATTAAGAAAATAATAATTGCCCTGATTGCAATCATTGCGGGAATCTTTCTCGTCAAGGTATGCTCCGGCACAAAAACTGATTGCTGGCTGAATAACAAGATTATGGCCAGCTATCCCAAAGGCACTATCAACGAGCCAGAGGCAGAGCCTGATATCGCTGAAATCTATATTGACGCTTCGGCCAGTATGAAACCTTATTTCACGACGAGTGATTCTAGGATGGTCTATACAGTATCTGAAATCAACAATCTGAAAAAAAATACCCAGATTTATTTTATCGGCAAACCCAAACCCTATACGGGGCTAATTGCTGACATCATCGGAGACGTGAGGAACCAACCTAGCGAGGCCACGTCAACGTTTGATAAATTCTTTGGCGAAATGGCCAATAGAATTGACACCGTCAACACGGTAGTTTATCTGCTTACCGACGGTATCATGAGTATCGGTAAAAACACTTCAAAGTCGTTGGTCGAGTTGCGGGGCTGGATTGAGAACTCGCTAAAGGGCCATAACGACCTCGCAGCCGCAATCTACCGATACATCGGAGACTTTAATGGTACCTATTATGATTACACCGACAAGAAAGTTCCATTTAAAGGAGAGAGACCCTATTTTGTTATTGCATTGGGAAAGAAGAGCGCCATCAGGTGGTTGAGCCATCGTCCCAGCACAACGCTCAACAACCCTGAAGCATCGTTGTATCTGGGGACACATGATTTCGATGGCCACTGCAACAAGGCCAAGTTGACTTCAGGAGAGGACATACTACCCTTAGAGAATAAGGGCCAAGACATTACCTTGATATTGGACCTGCCCAATTGCCTAACAGGTCTGGATGCGTCTTCAGTCAAATTGTCAAATAACAAAAAACAAATTCAGTTGCCTGTGGAAAATAAAGGAGGGAAAAAACTCCAAGTTCAGATTCCTCGGGAGGTTGCACTTTCTCCAGAAGGAGACTGCTATCGGATTACCATGTCTGTGGCCAATGAGATACCATCAGAATGGCTCACAACATGGAGTTGCAATAAAGATAGCGAGAACCCTCATAATCCGACAACTTTCGGTCTAAGCACCTTGATTGACGGAATGGCACGGTCTTTGCAGCCTGGTGAATATAGCCTCAAAGTAGATTTCGTTTATAAACAAAAATAAAACAATTAATTTCTAGGATTATGTACAGTTTCTTTTACTTTTTAGTCACCAGTTCCGATTCCTGGACCCAGACTTACCACGAGAATTTCTTTAATGTTCATGGTGGTTTCATGTGGGGTCTGATTGGTGCCATTATCATTGGTGCGCTTTGCGCATTAGCATTCTACTTTGGTTGTTGTAACAGTAAGACTTCGGCTAAAATGGCCACTCTGACCAATTGGTGGATTTCTCTTGCTATAAGCGCCCTAATCGGTTACTTCTACGCCGACTTGTTTGTCATTGGTGCATCCAATGTTAATGATTCCCAGTCGGTGTTCCGTACGCACTCTTTCTATAATGCTAACGAGGATTTCTTTATCGAGCAGTCACGCATCCATGCTGACTCTGAGACCATGATCAATGACCTTAATGATCAAAAGGTTAAGATTTCCAGCGACCTTGACAAGGGTGGCGATGTCCGACTGCCCTTTGATTTGAGTACCGCTTTCTGGACGATCTTCTTCTTCACTTTCACTAGCTTCATTGTGAAGAGGTTTACTATCAACGGAAAAAATATTCCATGTAAGAATCCATAAAACTACTTTAAAACATCATATTATTATGCCAAGACTATTTGTATTTGCAATTGGCGGAACGGGGGAGCGAGTATTGCGTTCGTTGACAATGGTGCTCGCCTCTGGTGCCAGAACATTTGATAACTATGAGGTATATCCCATTATTATCGACTATGATCAAAACAACGAGGACAAAAATAGAACGGTAAAGCTGCTGCAGAACTATGCCAAGGTTAACAGGTCTGCCTTTGGCCGGCACGGGCAAGGCAATGATCGAAGCGGCCAAACGGACCAGTTCTTTGCTTCGCGTCTGAGGAATATGGAAGGGTTGGAGAATTACGTATTCCCATTCATACCGGCAAGGGCTAATGAAAAATTCCGTGAGCACATCGGCTATGATAATTTAGCCGGAGATACCATTCATACAGGAGAGCTGCTGACCAGCATCTATGACGAGTCTGATAGGGCTGATACAGAGCTTAATCTGGACATGACGGTGGGTTTCAAGGGTAATCCCAATATCGGTAGCGTGGTATTCCACACGATTAATGAAACGCCCGAGTTCCTGAAGTTTAAATCCCTTTTCAAACCTCAGAATGGTGATAAGGTCGTCATTATTGGTTCCTTATTTGGCGGGACCGGAGCTTCTGGTATTCCCGAGATTGTCAAAGCCATAGATAACATGCACAATCCTCAAGCAAAGGTTGGCGTAATCATGGTACTGCCCTATTTCCACCCAATGGTGCAAATAGATGGTGCTATTCAGGCCTCACGATTCAATTCCAAGACTAAAGCGGCCATAAGCTTCTATAAGGATTCACAGCTCATGGGCAAGATTGACAAGACCTATTATGTGGGCGACCCTTACCCCACTGTAATACCCTATTGTGAGGGCGGTAGAAATCAACGCAATAATGCCAATCTAGTTGAACTTATCGCTGCCATGATGATTGAACACTACGTCAGTGGCCGTGGAGGAAATCATCGGGAATTCAAGTTCTCCTTAGATGCTAATATTGTTGTCGCTTCAGGAGAAAGGAGTGGTGATCGCTTGTATATCAAGGATTTCGACGACATTTCAAAGCAACAGATATTGAATCATCTTGTTCAACTTGCCATTGGCCTGAAATATTTCCATGAGGACATTCAGACCAAGAAAGCTGCGAGTTCCGTCTTCTATAGCTATCTCGAATTGGATCGTGCCCTAGCGGCACCCGAAGCGGTTGCCGATACTACAGAAGACCCGCTTCGTGACCTTTGCTTTGCTCTTGATAGTTTCTATGAAGAATATCAGGAATGGTTAAAAGAGCTTGACTTTGAGGGAAATGGAGATTCTATACCCGCCAACTCTCACCGTTTTGCCCTCTGTGATATGACGAAGGATTATCCTGACATCATGTTAAAAGGAGCCCACAAGTCAGAGGATGGCTCCAGCCAGGGAGGTTTTATTGAAGATATTGGTAGGGGTATCAAAAAGTTGGGAGTGGGAAAAGGGACAAAATTGACTGCTGGTTTCTTGTTGACCAGAATGAATTATCACATTGGCCCCCACTATAATACCGACAAGAATCAATTGTATGCTAACCATGAGCCAGAATGGGTTCTTGCCGACATCCTGCATACAGCATCAGTTGATGGTTTTATGCAACTTACCAACCAAAAAGCTAACAACAACAACAATAATAATAATTAATATTCTTATTGATTATGTCTAACTATTTTACCAATGAAGATCCCGGATTAGTAACCAACACCTCCGGCAGTTTCGGAATCATCCCAGGGTCAATTAATCCCGCTCAGATTGTAGATGGGCTGACTGAAAGAGGAGCCTCCTTGGGGAAACTGGGCTCTTCAATGCCGTCACCCATGGCGCGTCTTTACCTGTTCTCAGCAGCATTGAGAGAGGTGAATGCGATGGAAGCGAAGAATCCCAGTGAGGGTCACAATGGTGTATATAATCCCACATCAGATAAGGTTGAAGCAACCCCCTACCATGATCTGGTCGGCGAGTTGCTTGATATGCTGGAGTTTATCTTCCAGTATGGAGACTATCGTGATTTCCATGTGTATCGATGGAACTGCAATAACGAATGTGAAGAGTTGAATAATTCTGGGACTCCTGCCCATAAAAATCTTGCATCGGCATTGCAATCCGCTTTCAGTTATGGAGTTTTACAGAATCAGCCAGTATTCTTGTTTAAGTGGAAGGATCATGTAATCGGAGGATCTTCCCCCATTACCTTAGTTTACACATCTGCAAACTTGCGTGAGTTGATAAAAGACAATAACTATGTCTTTATCGGTCACGCAGGCAATGTGCTTTTTACCGATGATCCCTGGCCCTTGCATGAGAGAGATATTGCCTTCCAAGAATATTTGTATCGATTACGCTATACAGATCTGAACCGCTTTGCAGCCCAAGAACCGATCTATCAGTTAGTTCAATACATTCAGGACAGTGCAAGCAATTATATGCCAGACCTTGAAGCAAAGATTAAACGCAAACCTGCGGACTACACTCGTGTCAAAGACTTGACATCTCATGGACAACCCATAGATATAAGCGGAGTACAACTTAAGGTCTCGGACCATATTCCAGTAATAGATAAGACCACATCAGATTACATCCTCAAGCCAACCGTTGATCGATATAAACACGGCAAAGATGACGTCAAGACGCCGTTGGCATTAACCAAAGGTGGAGTCAAAAACATGAAGTACGCCTCTGATCGTGTGTTTAATGAGAATACGGACAAAATTATTGCACCTGATCCGGACTTGTCAAAGCGTAAACTGCCTGGCTTAGATGTTACGTACCCATACCTCACTGTATCAGACTTCTTAGAAGACAAAATCATTGAAGTCAGCTATGCAATCAACAATGAGGCTTTCTTTACAGGCAGCAAAACACCTATTACATACCTGTTGCCATTGAAGAAACTATTCTTTGAATACTTTGATTTAGCTGACCTATTTGATGACAACGGAAATTCTACGGATATGCTTACTCTGGTCCATGATGACGAGGCAGGCATTGTAACCGTTGAACTCAAGTTGCCATTAATTAATGGGCACGTGATTACGTTCCACAAACAATATAAGACCAGAGACGCCAATGATAAGGTTGATTGCTATGACAGTTCCAATACCTTTGGTTTGGCCATGTTCCCGTTCTATAGGCTGCGTCCTGACACGAGTAAGAACGTGTATAATGCTATGCTGGGTTACACAGTCCAGGGAGATGTGACACTTGAATTTTACGAACCATCGGCCAACGGCTTGGATCAGGTTGAGGCGACAAGTAAACTCAGGTCACGATTGGGAGTGAGCAAATCCCAGCTCACCACGGCCCATATCCGTATCAACGGAGCGTTCAGCTACATCCAACTGTCGCTGCCTAATGGCACTAATGCCCTATTGTTGCCACTATTCAATAAAATTGATTCCGACCCCACAAATGCAACACAGCGTTGTTCTTTCAGTATCGATTTCGGTACCACTAACACACATGTAGCATATGCCTCTGTCTCTTCAAACAATGTTGTTGGACACGACTCAGTCTTGCCTTTTGAATACACAGACGCAGACACGCAGATGAAAACGTTGCACAGCAAGAGTGGAGTTGTTGAATTTGGAGCTTTCAACACAGCTATCAAGCGTGAACTAGTGCCACAGGTCTTGGGCACAACGATCAAATTCCCAATGCGAACTGCAACATATCAGATTTCAGGAATGCCTAATAGCCTGGAGATGTTCTTCAGTTCAAATATCGGTTTCAATTATGGTGAGGATATCTCAAGTTCCGCCCAGTATAAAACAAATATTAAGTGGGGCAGATATGACACCTTGTCAGCTGACCGAATGAGCACATATTTTGCCCAGATGCTATGGATGATGAAGAACAAGAGCGTTCAGAACAATGGCTCCACCAAGTTTGATCTTGTTGTGACTTATCCCATTTCAATGCCACAGAGAGATCAAGACAGTTTCCGCGCTGCTTGGGAGCGGGCAAAAAGAGATGTAAAATGCGATGTCGAGATTTTCTATAAGACAGAGAGTGTCGCCCCCTATTATTCCTATCTGCAACAACTCCAATATGGCGATCCATATGCTAACATGGATATTGGAGGCGGAACGACCGATATCTTCTACTACGACCCAGATTCAAAAGAGGCTAGCGTCTTTTCCGCATTCTTTGCGGCAAACGATCTTTGGAATGATGGTTTGGATACCCTGAATAGAGCTAACAAAGAAAACGGCTTCCTTGAATTCTATACACGGGTTAAAAGTGAGCGCCTCGGTGATAAGAAGGCAGAGTTTGACGGAGTAAAGCAGATGGCAGCATCCTCTGAGGATGTTATCAGTTATCTGTTTGCCAATGATAATTGGTCCAGATTATCCGACACCATAAAGAGTTCTCCCATAATGAGCCAACTCTTGGTTGTACACTTCTCGGCTTTAATCTTCTACGCAGGATATACTATGTATATGGCAGATTATAAACCACCGACGAAATTGTCATTCACCGGAATGGGTAGTAAATATATCAAATTGATTAGTTCCAACGAACAATCTCTATCAAAATTGGTTAATGCCATTTTCCATTATGTTGGCAAACAATTTAATGACGAACGGCTGTCGAAGGCTAACGTGAGCGTTTCATTTGCTGACAATCCCAAGGAAGTAACGGCAAAAGGGGCCTTGCTTTCTCGTGTCGCTAATCGTCAGATTAATCCCTCCGAGGATCTGTTCTACGGGTACATGGGCGAGGCTGATAAAGCAATCACGTTAAGGTACAGAGACCTGAACGACAACTTGCAAAATCAAGTAATCGGACTCTTTGACCAATTCTTGGGTCTATTCACGACTGATGAGATTATTGACGTATTTGATTATCTCGGCTGCCAGGTGAATAGTGATGTGATTGGAAAACTCAAACGGTATGCTAGGTCAAGCTACCAAGAAATGCAATCCAACTCCATAACCAGTGAACAGCAGAAGCAGCAGAAGGTGACAGAACCATTGTTCTTTTGGCCTATGAAGAATTCTTTGTATGTCATCAGCAAAGAACTTGTCGGACCTGCCGTGGATGATTTGAGTATTCATACAACATGATAATGAACGTAACCCCATTCAACGACTCATCCATGATAGTCCAGCAGAATGACCCCCAAGTAATCACGACCGACAATCATGTCGACACAGTGATTATCAAGGAGGAGCAAACCAACGGGAATGTTGGCACCTCGAGAGATTGGGGTGCCAGCGACCTGGGGGGCTGGCTGGGACTATTTGCGGCACTATGCCTAGGGGTCTTTTTCTGGAGGATTATCAGTTCACTCAAGGCCGAAAATAAAAGAATCAAAGGTCAATTATCTCAGTTAGAGAATAAAGTGAACGATAGCTTGAATCAACTGAATGAAAAAGTCGAATCCATGTCTGGGTCTCTAGATTTGCAATATCGAGAAATCAAAGACATGAAAAAGAGTCATTCACCGGTACGGGGCTCAAACACTGTTTCACAACCCAAACAGGAAGTGAAAGCAGAAAAGACGGAGAAAATTGTTAAAAACACGAAAGAAACAACAGTTATTCGTTATGCCACACTGCAAGCCCCTGACGAAAATGGCGTGTTAAGGTTTTCCGAGCGTTCCATGACCGATACACCTTCGCCACAGAAGCTCTTCTTACTGGAGATAAATCCTGAAGTCGGAACGGGTGTCTATAGAATCAATCCTATTGCAGTCTCAGTTATCATGTCTGATCTGCAGATGTTGAAAGATTTTGTGAAGCCCTTTACTTTCAGTGGAGACATCGCCAATGCTACTATTGAAGATAAAACCGTTGGACGCATCTCTAAGCAAGGTGCATTATGGGTTGTCGATGATCCGCTGGAAATCAAATTTGTCTAACAACTATAACTAAGGTTTTAATTCTATGAGTTATAAAATTAATAGTCCCGAATTCGCCCAGGCTTGGCGGATTGTATCGGATGCTTTGCTGGAGTATCTCCAGCAAGGAGGAACTTTTCCTATTGACATGAGTTCAAGCCCATCTCAACCCGAGGACCATAGCGATGATGCTACCCAAGGAAAAGTTGCCGAAAGCTATACTGATATGACTGATGTTGCCAGCGCCCAAAAACGAGAGCTGGTTGCTATTAGGTATGTGGTAACTCCAATAAAACAGGAAGACGGGAGCTACATCTTCAAGAATCTGAAGGATGAACAGCAAAATGCTTCAACATTTAAAATCAAGATTTTCTCAGACAACTCTTGTGAATTTGAGTTGTGTGAAATAATGGGAGATCCGCAGGTATTCAAAGACAACATGACTGAAAGAATGCCTTCTGAGGTCTGTATCAAATCAGGCGATTTGACTGCAGATTGCACATTTAAGATTCTACATCCTGGCAAAGGAATCTTTATTACTACAAATAATAGTCGATTTGTCAAGATTCTGGAGCCCTTAAAGGTTCAATTTACGTAATATCCTCACTTAGAAAAGACAATGAAGAAAATCATTTTAATACTTCTTGCTGCACTCGCAGTTATATTTATTGTAAAGAACTGTTCCCCTAATAGCTCAAATACTTCAATCAATGGTTATACTGGGGTGGTTAGCGATGTTGAGGGCAACGTTCTCGTGTTAACATCCGGAGTGCGAGCCCGACTACTTGGAGTGGAAGCTAATCGAGTCGATGTGGAAATGTTTCTTCGATCACAGTTTTTAGGCAAAAAAGTGATCTTGTACGCCGATTCACACAGCAAAGACCAACATTTATTATCTTCAAACCAAACCGTTGACGTCTATGTTGTAGAGGATAGTGTAAAGACATACTGCATTAACAGGCAGGTGGTTAGGGAATATCCTGACTGTTATCATGAGATTGAGATCTTTGATTCAACAGGGTGGGTGCTGCCCAATGCAGCACCAGTTGAGAAAAAGAATCTCGCACTTTACATGAAACAGCGAACATTCCTCATCCAGACTCCTGAAGGAATTGGAACCGGATTCTTTATCAACGAGAATGGCCTTGCTGTTACCAACTGGCATGTCTTGGCTCCAGGACAAGAGAAGAATTCAACTGCTTTTCTATACCAAGATAGTCCAGATGATAGCCAAGTCTATTCCGATAAAAAACGCAACTTCAAGAACATCTTGTGGAGTTCGGATATCAAGGGACTTGATATCACAATTGTTTCAGTTGATCTTGAGAACAATGAGAAAGTCCCGTACTTTGATATCGTGAAGAGACGCCCTAATCAAGGCGACAAGGTTGCTACTTACGGCAATCCCAAGGGCTTGACGGCGTCTTACTCCTCTGGAGTCTTAAGCGCCTTCCGGTCCGACCCGATCAACCCGCAAAGGGATGTACAAGTTCTTCAATATGATATGGCCACTAATGGCGGTAACAGTGGAGGACCCGTATGTGATATCTACGGCCAAATCATTGCCATCCATGAAATGGGTGACAAGAGCGCACAGGGTATCAACTATGGCATTGACGCCCTGCAGCTTAGGGCCGTTTTGGACAAATTGGGACTTAAATATGGAGGAAAATAATTCTCTTCGATATTTGATTGTTAAAGAGTGCTGTCGTTCATTGACATACGATTCATTAGAACGACAGTTCTCTTTCCCTTTGCAATCCGCAAGCTTTCTTTCACAAATTTGGGAAAGAATCAAACCACAAGCCTTTTCCCATACTCCTTCATTTAGAAGGGATGACTTTGTGAGTTTTTTGACTCGATTAGACAGTCTTGACGCTCAATATACCAGAACAAAAAGTGATGGGATTGGCGATAGCCAATTATTGCCTGGAGAGTCATTAGATCTGACGATGACGTCGTCAAAGCACTTTCTATTGATTAAGATGGAAGATGGACAATATCTTAATCTGGATACAGGACAAGGACTGACCTTTGGTTCCCTTGTAGTGTTTCAAGGTAACGCATCTATAACTACTGCAGAAGGTAATCAATTGGGGATCTGTAAATCTGTTGACATTCTATGTCCAAATGAGGATCACATCATCCTTGACAGAGTTTTCTTCAAGAATTATCACCGGCGCTCTATCGGCTCATCTCTTTGGCCTGTATTTAATCACGCACTTAAGATCATTGAATCTCGACGCTCTGGCTTTTGCGATGAAATTTTGGATCTTTCCATTGATCTCGGAATCGGTTCATTTCCAACACTTAGAATTCTTAATGCTGCGACATCTTATGGATTATAATAAGTTGATTCGGATGATTGGCTTTCAAGATATCAGGAATATTCTTGATGAACGCAAGAAAAGAGATGACAATTTATTTTTCTTGCCAATGAATGCCGTTGCAGTTGCCGAGGAACTGATGGTTGTAAAACGGAAATGCTACTTCGGACTTCAACATACAGACAAGAAGGTACTCCTTCCCACAGTATTTGATGAGATCAGAATCCTTTTCGCAAATTTGGTATCATTAAGGGTCAAGGATTCTTGGGCGTTATATGATTGCTCTCAGAATAAACTGATTTCTGACTTTGAATATATTAAGATTGAAAGAAACGGCATTTTCGTTGAACTGTCTTGTTATAACTCTAAAGGATGGTATGATCCCATCCTTAATCGTTATTTGGCAAGAACTGGATATGATCAGATAAATCTATTAGAGCAACAAACAGAGTATTTATGGGTTAAAAAAGGAAAATTCTTTGATTTTATACATCGGGAAACAGGACGTTTAGTGAGTCCACCTGGAGTTATCATGGCTTACGATACTTCGACTGGCATGTTTGGCCTTAATGAGCACAACCATGTATGTTATTACACAGAAACCGGATCAAGTAGTCCAGACAAGCTTCGTGACAAGATAATAAAAGCAGGTGGACATATGACACTCCAAAATCTCACGTTTCGGATTGAGCATGTTATTGATGTTTATGGTAATATCTTAAATAAATAAATTTGTTATGATTATCTCTAAAATTATTAGTACACTGGTATATTGTTTGATTGGTTGGATCCTTATTGAAAAGGTTCCTTATTGGCTTAACATTAAAGGATTTCTCGCCACAATAGTTAAGATAATTGGAGTACTGATTATCATTTATTCTCTGACTACTTGGATATCCATTTAGTTCATGAGCCGATTTTTAAAATTTCTTATATTTCTGCTCTTCATTTTTGCTGTTTTATTTTATTGCAAAAGAACAGTTCAAGATAAGAATGAGGAAAAGTTAGAGGTTCCAAAGACATTACAGGCCATTCCTGAGCAAATCATTTCAAGAGATGCTTATGTGGTGTCCTACAATAACGAGACTAAGTGCCCTAATTGGGTCGCTTGGCATTTGACTGGAGATAATACCCAAGGCATTTATAAGCGGACGGGAGTTCCATTCTTGGACGAAAATGGGCATGCTTATGGCATTGCACATTTCTCTTCTGAGCTTTCCCATAATCACTACATTGTTGATCTGGAAGTTAACGGCCCGCGACAACAACATGATGATTGGGCCGAGAATGGACTTGAGATGACACACGGGCACCTATGTCCAGCAGCAGATAACAAATGGAGTAAAGAGGCACAAAACCAGTGTTCGCTGTTGTCCAATATCTGCCCTCAAACAGAAAGGCTCAATACTGGAAGTTGGAATAAACTAGAAGGCAAATGCCGGGAGTGGGCTAATAATTATGGGGACATTTATATCGTAGCCGGACCTGTCTTTTACAATCATCAAATAACCAGAACCTTTGGTAAAAATCAAGTCGCTATACCAGATGCTTTTTTCAAGGTCGTTTTATGCGTTAATGATAATCCAAAGGCTATCGGCTTCATCTATGCAAATGACAATGAGAGCCATAGCCTAAAAAATGCTATCTGTACCGTTGACCACGTTGAACAAGTCACAGGTATTGATTTCTTTCCTCTTCTCCCAGATGAAGTTGAGAATCAAATTGAGAACAGCTCAAATATAAATGAATGGTAATTACAGTGCAAAGAAGTAAGACAAAGCCTAAGGTTTAACACGTTATTTTATAGCCCATTATCAGATATTGGTTACTGATTTCACTCGCACTTAACTGATAAATCATGGTAACATCGTTGGGCATGATATTATACGGTCCGATGTATTGCATTTAATTACATTCAAGTTCACCACCATGACTAGGTTATAACACACTTCATTTCAATTCACAGGAGACAGTGAACTACATATTGGATTCCACTCTTGATCCTGATTTTGGTAATCAGACACCACTCGTTTCGATTACAGGGACATCGCTAGGGTTTGAATGGAATATTTTTGTGAATTCGGAGAGTTTTTATATTTTTGTGCTCATTATCAGAGAAATTTATCATTCAAAATCCTGAATCATGAGACAGCGATACTACATCATTTCTTTTATCTTGGCAGTGTTTATGCTGCTGCCGGTGGGTCTGCAGGCGCAATTCAACTGGCCTTATACCATCCAGGACGGGACCATCGTGACCGAGGTGCCGCAGCGGCCGGCGGGGCAACGGTCGGCGCTGGGGATGACGGTGCCCAAAATTCCTGTCGTGAGAGTGGCGTTTGTCGGGTTGGGCATGCGCGGACCCGACGCTGTGGAGCGCTGGACACACATCCCTGGCATCGAGGTGAAAGCGCTGTGTGACTATGAGCGCGACCGCGCCGAGGCGTGCCAGCAGATTCTGCGCAAGGCATCGATGCCTGCCGCCGACGTCTATTACGGGGAATATGGCTACAAGGACCTGTGCAAGCGCACCGATATCGACCTGGTGTATATCGCCACCGACTGGCTCCATCACTACGTGATTGCTCGCGAGGCGCTCGAGCATGGCCACCACGTCGCCATCGAGGTGCCATCGGCGATGAACCTGACCGAAATCTGGTCGCTCATCAACCTGAGCGAGAGCAAGCGCCTGCACGTGATGATGCTCGAGAACTGTTGCTATGATTTCTTTGAGCTCAACTCGCTCTACATGGCCCAGAGGGGGCTGTTGGGCGAAGTCATCTATGTTCAAGGGGCTTACCGCCACGAGCTCTCGCCCTATTGGGACGAGTATTGGAAACGTGGTGAAGATGACAAGTTGGGATGGCGCCTGGACTACAACAGCCAGTTCCGCGGTGACGTTTATCCCACCCATGGCCTGGGACCCATCGCGCAAGTGCTTAACCTGCACCGCGGCGACCGCATGAGAACGCTGGTAGCGATGGATACCCGCTCCTTTAATGGCCAAGAACTGTTCAAGGCCCGCACAGGCGAGTATGCCCTCAACTTCAGGAACGGTGACCACACGACTACACTCATCTCAACCGAGAGAGGCAAGGTCATCGAGATCCACCACAACGTGATGACACCGCAACCTTATAACCGCATGTACCAGCTCACCGGCACCAAGGGCTTTGTCAACAAATATCCCGTCGAGGGGTTCGCACTGGCCAAGGACGTGATGACCAAGGCCGGTATCAACGTCAGCAAGGACTACACGGGCCATTCCTACCTGAGCAAAGAGGACACCGAGGCGCTCCTGCAGAAATTCACCTCGCCGCTCGTGACCCGCTATGGCGAGGAGGCCAAGGAAGTGGGCGGACATGGCGGCATGGACTTCATCATGGACTCGCGCCTGGTCTATTGCCTGCAGAACGGCCTGCCGCTCGACATTGACGTGTATGACCTGGCAGAATGGTGCTGCCTGGCAGAACTGGGCAGCCTCTCGATGGACAACGGCAACAAGCCTGTACAGGTGCCCGATTTCACCCGAGGCGAGTGGAGCAGGTTCCGTGGATACCGCCATGCCTGGGCCAAGCCCGAGGACGAAGCCGCAACACGTGCCGCAGCTATGGAATTTACCAAGCAACTGAAGGCCAAAGGTGCCAAGTATTGGAAAGAAGCGGCTAACGCCGCCGATTAGTGATTAGAGATTAGAGATTAGTGAATTGACTTTTCTAGACGGTCTAGATAATCTAGATGATCTAGACAATCTAGAAACAAAAGCAAAAGAATAATGGCAACCATCGACACGGCCAGCATATTGGCACAATTTGAGATATCGGGCAATGTTGGGGAGGTCAAGCCCCTGGGCAACGGGCTCATCAACGACACCTACCATGTAATAACCGACGGTGAGAACGACTACGTGCTGCAGCGCATCAACAACGCCATATTCCAGGACGTGGACCTGCTGCAGCATAACATCGAGGTGGTGACCGCCCACATCCGCCGCAAGTTGGAAGCCTGTGGCACCGACGACATTGACCGCAAGGTGCTACAGTTCGTCCGGGCCCGCGACAGCAAGACCTACTACCGCGACGAGGCCGACCGCTACTGGCGCGTGATGGTGTATATCCCTGACACGGTGACCCACGAGGCCGTTACACCCGAACACGCCCGTGATTGCGGCAGGGCCTTCGGCAACTTTGAGAAGATGCTGGTCGATGTGCCCGAGCAACTGGGCGAGACCATCCCCGACTTCCACAACATGGAACTGCGCATGAGACAACTGCGCGAGGCAGTGGCGAATAACGCAGCAGGGCGTCTCGACGAGGTGCGTGACATCGTCGATGAGCTAGAGCGCGATGCCGACGAGATGTGCCAGGCCGAGCGCCTCTATCGCGAGGACCGTCTGCCCAAGCGCATCTGCCACTGTGATACCAAGGTCAACAATATGCTCTTTGACAAGCAGGGCCAGGTGCTGTGTGTCATTGACCTCGACACGGTGATGCCCTCGTTCATCTTCTCGGACTATGGCGACTTCCTGCGCACCGGTGCCAACTTCACCGCCGAGGACGATCCCGACCTGTCGCGTGTGGGCTTCAACGAGGAGATTTTCAAGGCCTTCACGACGGGTTATCTGGAGTCGGCAAGAGATTTCCTCACGCCCATCGAGATTGAACTGCTGCCCTACGCAGCGGCGCTGTTCCCCTTCATGCAGTGCGTGCGCTTTCTGGCCGACTACATCAACGGAGACACCTACTACAAAATCAAGTATCCGACCCACAACCTGGACCGCACCCGCAACCAACTCGCGCTGTATCGAGACGTCCGCCGCCACGACCAGATGATGTCCGCCTTTATCCACAGCCTGCTCAATTAGACGGCAAGAACAACATAGCCAAACAATTCAGGCAGTAAGGCTTAACCATCAAGAACTGTCATTTTTCCTATTCATCATAGTTGAAAAATGTATAATATCGTGTTTGCTGACTCAAAATTCTGCAAAATATCATGTTTTAGAATAAAAAAATCTGTAAAATATCATGAATTTTTGAAAATATCTTTATACTTTTGCGCATCAATGAGCAGATAATATGGTAATCGACAAAAGAACATTAGAATTTGTCCTCAGTGACCAACGAGAGGAATTAGATGAAAAAGCCAAAGAGGTTTTTTGCTATCGTAATGAAGAAGATCTTGTTGACTTGTCAAGTTCACAGGCCCAGGTAGTCATTGGGGTGCGCCGCAGCGGCAAGTCAACACTTTGCTATCAAGCATTGCAGAGCAAAGGCCTAAAATTCGCCTATGCTAATTTCGATGATGAACGGTTAGCAGGTTTAGAAGCATCACAACTAAACGATGTCTTGGAAATCCTATATAAGGTATATGGTGATTTTAAGTATCTTTTTCTGGATGAAATCCAAAATGTAGAGGGATGGCATCTGTTTGTGAACCGAATGCTCAGGAATAAAATGCATGTCATCATTACGGGTTCTAATGCAAAGCTTTTAAGTGGAGAATTGGCTACGCATCTCTCAGGAAGGAATAAGGAAATCTCACTCTACCCTTTCTCATTCAGGGAGTATTGTGACATGAAGGGTGTAGATAAAGATAAAAAAACCACTAAAGCAGAAGCGTTCCGCAGGGCAGCATTTGATGAGTACATGAAACAAGGAGGTTTCCCTGAACTAATGACCATCAATGATAATAAATCTTATGTCAAGAACCTTGTTGACAATATACTGAAGCGAGATATCGAACAGCGGTACCATATTGCCTATAAAGCAGCGTTTGAGAGGCTTGCGCATCATCTGTTAAACAATTCTTCCACCATTGTTGTCTCGACAACGTTAGCCGACACCTTCCACTTCAAGTCAGACCAAACAGCAAAGAACTATGTTGACTACTTGAAGCAAGCATACCTGTTGATTGGGGTGCAGAAGTATTCTCAGAAAAGTAAACTTCGAGTTGTGCAAGAAAAAATATATGCTGTTGATGTAGCAATGATGGACCAGCGGGACAATGCCTTTGCAGGTGAAAACCTAGGCCATCGTTTAGAGACCATCGTGCTTATACACCTCATGCGCAAATGCAAGATCGAAGGCCTTGACGTTTACTATCTGAGTGACCGTAGTGGAGAATGCGACTTTATTGTATGTCGTGGCAATACCGTGATTCAAGCGGTCCAAGTTTCCTATGACATCTCGACCAAAAAGACCCGTTCACGTGAAATCAAAGGGTTGCTCCTTGCCGCAAGAAAAACTGGTTGTTCCAACCTGTTGCTGCTCACCGACAATGAGAACAACATTGTAACAGAACCTGGGCAAACCATCAAAATACAACCGGTATATGACTGGTGTCTTGAACTTGGGATTTAGCACAAAGGTGGCACAGTAACCCTTTCATGCAGTGCTCCACGCCTTCATCCATGGCCTGCTTTAATCTGCGATTGGGAATGCCCCTCGCTAAGACGCAAAGGCGCAAAGTCATTTAGGGACAGCTCGTAGGGAGACGCAAGATTTTGCGTCTCTACAATTCAAAACCTAACATTTTTCGCCTTGGATGTCACCTTTTGGCGTCCTGGCTTGTTATATGAGTGAACTGCGGTGCAAGCCGCAGAACCCGGGTAAGTTTATAAAGTCAAAAGTTTAACGTCATAATTCAAAAAAAATGAATCCAATTTCTGAAATATTAGTGCCAATTGCAATCTGTTGTGTACTTCCCATCATGCTCGTGTGGTTTGTCATTCGCAAGAAGATGAATGAGACCAACAAACGCACCCAAATCGTGCTGGCCGCCATCGAGAAGAATCCCGAAATGGATATCGAAGAAATCATGAAGAAGATTTCGCCCAAACCCAAACTGCTGAAGGAAAAACTGCTCACGAAACTGCTGTGGGGATGTCTCGCCACGCTGCTTGGCTTCGGATTGATAGGTTTTGGCATCTATCTTGGCGCTAATCATCTCGGCGGCACCGATGACCAGTTCTTTTCTGTATGCTTTGGCTTGATTGCCCTCGGGGTCGGCATTGCCTTCATGATCAATTATTTCGTGGGCAAGAAGATGCTCGCCAAGGATATTGAGGCTGAGGAAAAAGTGTGACTGAGCAAGTATAACCTGTGACGCGCGAAGTCTTCATAGCACAAGTGGAACGTGAGCAAGAGGCCCTGCGAGGTTTCTTGCTCGCCCTGTGCTGCGGCAACAAGAGCGATGCCGATGACCTTGCCCAAGATGCCCTGGTCAAGGCCTACATCTCGTCGGCGGGTTATCAGGAGAAGGGCCGTTTCCGCTCGTGGCTATTCAAGATTGCCCACAATACTTTCCTCAACCACAAGGCAAGTTGCCGCACGATGGAGAGCATCGACCAGGCGCGTACGCTCATCAGCGGCACCGAGGCAGATGCAGCCTTTGAGCACCAGAACCTCTACCTTGCACTGCGCACCCTGCCGCCCAAGGAACGCTCGGCCATCACACTCTTCTACCTCAATGGCTACAGCATCAAGGAGATTGCCGCCATTACCGATGTATCGCAGGATGCAGTCAAGCAGCAACTCTCGCGAGGACGTGACAAACTAAAAGCAAAACTACAGTTATGAACAAAGATAAAGCACTCGAGGAACTGTTCCTCGCCAATAAACCGCAATTTGATGACAAGGAGGCATTCATGGCTTCACTTACCAAGCGCCTTGATGCCGTGGAGTACATCAAGCAGTACCAGGAGGCGACCATCCGTCGTTACAAGATGGCTGTAGTAGTTGCATTCTTTGCGGGGCTTGTCGTTGGAGGTATTGCCATCGCTTACCTACTCGCGTCGCCGAGCGATACACCCCTCTTCAACTTCGACACGCACAACATCTTTTTCCTGGAATGGCTGTGCGGCAACTCCCGAGTCATCGCCGTCAGTGCCATCTCGCTGCTGATGACCGTTGGCATCACCTCATTTATCGGCAATATCCAGGAACTCATGAGCATGCGTCAATCACTGCAACGACAACAAGTCGGCCGATAGCACACCCATCCCTGCTGGCGCACAGCAGCAGCTAGCGTTGCTTGGCCCGGTCCATGGCATCAGACGCGCTGCGCAACCGCTGGCGGGCGGTTTCTTTGGCATCGTTGGCCAGTTTCTTCTGATACTGCGCTTTGTCGGTCTCGTCCTCGGCTTTGCGCCTGTAGCTGCGCGCCCTATCATCCTGCTTGTTGCGGGTGTAGTATTCCGCCTCGCGCTGGTACTCTTTGGCTTTCTTGAGGTGGTACTCCACTTCCCGGTCATAGCCCTCAGCCTTGCCGATGTAATACTCCGCGTCGCGCATGTAACTGCGGGCCTTGTCCATGTAGTAACTGCTCTGGGCGGCAATGGGTGTGCCGACCGTGAGCAGCAATACCACTATCAGTAAGAGCCGATTCTTCATCTCTGGTTTCATATTGTGTTTTTACTGTTCAATCTACAAGTCACACGACTCAAGTGTTTCGGGCGGGAAAGACCATCTGTTCAAACTTGTCCATGACCGACATCAGTTCGTCAGGCAGATACCGGACAAAGCGGTTCATCAAATCCTCATCGCGGCCATCAGGACTAGCCGCAAAGATGGAGCATGCGATAGCAGCGATGGTGTCAGAATCACCGCCAATCGATATCGCATTGCGCACACAGTCCTCAAGCGACTCACTCTCCAAGAAGGCAATGATGGCTTCGGGGACGCTGCCCTGGCAGCTCACGTCAAACCTGTAGCCAGGACGTATCTCGTCCAGCGTGCGGCTCAAGTCATAGCCGTACCGCTCCGGAATTTCGCGTTTTATGCATTCCTTCACCCCATCGAGGCCCATGCTCCCGTTATCACGGTTTTTGTTCAGGAAGATGCAATGGGCGACGGCCATCGCGCCCTTGATGCCTTCGGGGTGATTATGGGTCACACTCGCTGAGATGCTGGCCAGCTGGAGCGCCTCTTCAAGCGATGTGGCATACAGGCCGACCGGACTCACGCGCATGGCCGAACCGTTGCCCCAGCTGTTGTAGGGTTGAGGATCGCTGGACTGCAGCCAACGCCTGAAACCGCCACCATAACCCGCCCTGGGGAACATCCGTCCCAGTTCCTGCATGCAGTGCACCAAGTGTTCAGACGAATGCGTCTGGTCTTCCAACAGCCACCGGGCCACAGCCAGGGTCATTACCGAGTCGTCGGTAAATCTCGTGCCCGAGGACTCCAGCGGGAAATTTTTGTTCTTCACGTTGTGTCTCTCATACACACTACCCACAATATCTCCAAAAACTGCTCCTAACATAACTTAATTCCCTGTTTTTAATTTCAATATGCTCACGTTAATAATAGTATAGACGATCGTAATTGAATGTGGTCAATGGCGATTTCACATCATCCAATTCTTTCATCCTCATGGGGACCTCTTCCAGGTCATAATTATCGATGCAATGCCTCAGGCGCTGGGCGAACTTCACCATCTCGCGATCAATCTCATCTTTCGTCGCTTCGATGCCGTGGTCGATGGCTTCCTGCAGTTCCGAGATAATCATCCCGGAGAAAAGGCCATGCAACTGATAGCGCTGGGCAAACTGATCGGCATGGCACCAGATGCCGATGCAGGTCTTGTCGCGCAGGAACTGCACATGGCTGTCAGTGATCAGGAAACGCTCATATCTACCATTCTTGTCAGGTGTCGAGAACAGGCCATAAGGATTGCCGTGTCCCAGCATCATGACGGTATCACCCTCACGGAGGGCGCGGCGCACCGCTTCATTGGTGCTGCCTTCGGCAATGCGCACCGAGACATCCTTCCGCTGGTCATACAGTCGCGAGAGGAATCCGGTCGTTGGGTCATTAGCATGTATTACTACCATCATCAGTTGAATATCTTATTTTTTCCTATAACAACGAATGGCCTACCCTGCTCAGCGTTCGATGCTTGAACCCCAGGAGCCGGTGACCTCATGTTTATATAAAGAGGACCTTGTACTTAATTTTCTAATACTTCCACAAAATCCCGAGGGAGAATGACGTTCTCCAAGTTCAAGGCGCCAACGAACAGGGGGGCAACTTCGTCGGGCGTAAAACCGGCAATGCCACAGCCGATCCGTGTCACCAGGAACTTGTACTCCTTATGCTCAGCCGCAAAGCTAACGAACTCATCCACATAGGGCTTGATGGTCTCCACACCGCCCTGCATGGTGGGTATGGCATAGCTCTGCCCCTGCAGGCCGACGCCCTGTCCCCACACAGCGCCAAAGCGGACATGTGCCACGCGTGCCGCGCCGCCGGCATGTGCCCCAGCCAGGTTGCTGCCAAACACGAAAATCTCATTCTCGGCCAGTGCCGAAATCATATCGGGGGTATATTCTCTGTTGTACATGTGTCAATGATGTGTTAAACCGTTAATAAATATCCGTACTGCACATTCAATGCTTTCCCTTGCAAAAATAGCAAAAAAAATCTGATTCAGCAAATGATTGTCTCGTTTCATCAACAATTTTTACTCGAAGTCAGTGAGAAAGTCCACCTAGCCGGCTCCCTCGGGAAGGCAGAACATCCTGTTCCAGAGGTAGCGGCCACACACACCGCGGATGCACAAGGCCCTGAACTGGACTATTTCCTTGGTCGAAAGATTGAGGCCCGTGTCGCAGGTCGGTCGTCCCGTCAGCGACTGGATGTTGTCCTCAGGTAAAACAGGGACTCAAGGGGCTAGGTTTCACCATCTCAAATTAATTTGCTACTTTTGCACTTTCAAGAGATGAATAACATTAAAGAATAATCGATTATGATGAGATTCAAGAGCATTTTACTGGCCATGGCCCTCGCCTGTGCCTTCATGTCGGCACAAGCAGTGGACCAGGCCAAGATGAACCAGTTCATCGATGAGTTGATGGGGAAAATGACCCTTCAGGAAAAAATCGGACAGCTCAATCTGCCCGTCACCGGCGACATCATCACCGGCTCGACGGTCAGCGGCGACGTGGTCAGCAAGATCAAGCAGGGACAGGTGGGAGGTCTGTTCAACATGAAGGGCGTCCAGAGCATCCGTGCCCTGCAGGAGGTGGCCGTCAAACAGAGCCGCCTGGGCATCCCCCTGATTTTCGGCATGGACGTGATCCACGGCTATGAGACGGTGTTCCCCATCCCCTTCGCCATGTCGATGAGTTGGGACATGGACGCCATCCGCAACTCGGCACGCATCGCCTCGATTGAGGCCACGGCCGACGGCATCTGCTGGACCTTCAGCCCCATGGTGGACATCTGCCGAGAGCCCCGCTGGGGCCGCATGAGCGAGGGCAGCGGAGAGGACCCCTTCCTGGGTTCTGCCATCTGCCGCGCGATGATCGAGGGCTACCAGGGTAAGGACCTGGCCGACAACAACACGATGATGGCATGTGTGAAACACTTTGCGCTCTATGGAGCCCCCGAGGGTGGCCGTGACTACAACACGGTCGACATGAGCCACGTGCGCATGTTCAACGAGTATTTCCCGCCCTATCAGGCCGGTGTCGAAGCCGGAGCCGGCAGCTTCATGACGTCGTTCAACGTCATCGACTACATTCCCGCCACGGGCAACCGCTGGCTCATGACCGAGGTGCTGCGCGACCGCTGGGGATTTGACGGCTTTGTCGTGACCGACTACACCGCCATCAGCGAGATGATCAACCACGGCATGGGTGACCTGCAGACCGTTTCGGCCCTTGCGCTCAACGCAGGTACCGACATGGACATGGTAGCCGACGGCTTCCTGGGCACGTTGGAGAAGTCGCTCAACGAGGGCAAGGTGACCCTGCAAGACATCGACAAGGCTTGCCGCCGCATCCTTGAGGCGAAGTACAAGATGGGCCTGTTTGAGGATCCCTACCGCTACCTGGACAGCAAGCGCGCCAAGAAGGACATCTACACCGACGAGCACCGCGCCGCCGCCCGCAAGCTGGCAACCGAGACCTTCGTACTGCTGCAGAACAAGGACAACGTGCTGCCGCTACAACGCTCGGGGAAAATCGCCCTCGTCGGCCCGCTGGCCAACACCCGCGCCAATATGCCAGGCACCTGGAGCGTCGCTGCTTCCAGCGAACGATACAGCACGCTGCTCGAGGCCATGCGCCGCGCCGTGGGCGACAAGGCCGAGGTGATGTACGCCAAGGGCTGTAACGTGTGCTATGACGCCGAACTGGAGAAAAACTCCACTATGTTCGGCCGCGAGATGCGTGACAACCGCCCCGTGGATGTCATGCGCGACGAGGCTGTGCGCATCGCCAAGCAGTGTGACGTCATCGTGGCTGCCATGGGCGAGCCCAGCGAGATGTCGGGCGAGAGCAGCTCACGCAGCGAGTTGACCATCCTCGACGCACAGAAGGACCTGCTCTCAGCCTTGATGGCCACCGGCAAGCCCATCGTGCTTCTCAACTTCAGTGGACGCACCACGGTGATGGATTGGGAGGTGGAGAACATCCCCACCATCCTCAACGTGTGGTTTGGCGGCAGCGAGGCAGCCGACGCCATCTGTGATGTGGTCTTCGGTGACGTGTCGCCCAGCGGCAAGCTGTCGGCATCGATGCCGCGCAACGTGGGCCAGATTCCCGTCTATTACAACCACCTGAACACGGGCCGTCCCAATCCCAAGTGGTTCTCCAAGTACACCAGCAACTACCTGGATGTGCCCAACGACCCGCTGTTCCCCTTCGGCTACGGCTTGAGCTACACGACCTTTGAGTACAGCCCGATGACACTCAGCAGCAACACCATGACCCGGGGCGGCAGCATCACGGCTACCGTCACCGTCACCAACACCGGCAGCCGTGCCGGCGACGAGGTTGTCCAGTTCTACATCCGCGACATGGTGGGCAGCATCGCACGCCCTGTACAGGAGCTCAAGGGCTTTGAGCGCATCAGCCTCCAGCCCGGCGAGAGTCGCACCGTCACCTTCAACATCAATGCCGACATGCTCAAGTTCTACAACAAGGACCTCGAGTTCGTCTGCGAGCCCGGTGACTTCGAAGCCATGATCGGCACCGACAGCCGCCAAGTCCAGCGCCTCCCCTTCACCTTGAAGTAAGCGCCAGCGACAACACCCCAACAGACAACAACCGGCAGGCAGGGCACCACCCTCGCCTGCCGGTTCGCTTCTCGCCAGCCCCACAGCGCCGCGTCCTGTCCCGTGGGCCGAGGCTTTGCCTCGGCAACACTGTCGCCCCCCGCTCCAGCCCATCCCCACATGATTGCCTAAAAAAATAACAAAAAACCGCCTCCTGTACTATAAACTTCACAGAATTTCATTAACTTTGCTGCATTGGATGCAATACTGGACAGCATCGGTGCGCAAAGCCATGCCCTCCCAGTTCCTCCAACAACTTGTTTAACCTTAGCATAAAACCTATTTCCTGCCAATGAAACCGACTGATTTCATTCACCCTGAAGATGCCGCTGCCATCAGGCAGATGGAGAGCATCCCCAGTTTCGCTGCTTTTATCAAAAAAGTTCTCGCCCTGGGCATTGAGACGCTGCAGTATGGTCTGAATATGGCTTCGGCCATCAGGCTGTCCGAGAAGCAGCTGCCCGACATCTATCGCCATCTTCCTCCCATCTGCCAGCGCATGGGCATCCCAGAGCCCGAGTTCTACCTGCAGATGGACCCGGTCCCCAATGCATGGACAATGGGCGACACCCGCATCTACATCACCGTGACCTCGGCCCTCGTCGAGATGATGAGCGACGAGGAACTGGACGCTATCCTGGCCCATGAGTGCGGGCACATCATGTGCCGCCATGTGCTCTATCACACCGTCGCACAATGGATCAGCAGCGGCATCGCCTCACTGGGAATACTCGGCAAGTTGGCCATACCCATCGAGTTTGCCATGCTCTACTGGTATCGCAAGAGCGAACTCTCGGCCGACCGTGCCGCCAGCATCATCACCTCGCCAGAGGTGGTCGCCAGCACGATGGCGCGACTCTCAGGCGGGCCCAACAGCATCACCTCGCAGATCGACCTCCGCGAATGGGCACAGCAAGCCGAGGAATATGACCGCATACAGAATTCCGGCATGTGGAACAAGGCACTGCAGCTCTCGGTGATTGCCGGACAAAGCCACCCCTTCTCGGCCGTGCGCGTGCGCGAAATCCTCAAGTGGGGCGAGAGTGAACAATACAACATGATCAAGAACGGCAACTTCACCATCGATGCACCCGGTAACGTCTGCCCGGCTTGCGGCAATGGCATCGACCCGGGCTGGAAATTCTGCCGTAATTGCGGACATCAACTGTAACATCAACAAAACTCTATACGAACTATGATTTTCAACGAACAAGGACTTCTAGACATTGACGGACTCATCGCCAACGAATCGTCATTCCAGCAGGTCATGGCCGACGGCATCGTGTCCGAAGAAGAACTGCGCCAGCAGAGCGAAACGGTCATCAAGCTCCTCCGTGAGGCCGAGCAGCGGTTCAGCGAACAGGACCAAGCCTTTATCAAGAAGCTGTTTGCCGAGACCAACGTCCTCTCGGCCTTCTACCACTATTATGAACTTCAAAATCTGAAATAGTCATGGCAACATATAGCAAAAAGAAACTGCTCCAAGCACATCCGTCCCAGATTGCCGCTATCGCCGAGGCGATAAAGCGAGAATTCACCGGCGAGGGGTTTGTCGTCATGGTCGATGACCTCATGAGCGGAGGCAAAGACATCAGCATCACCAAGGGCGATTTCTTCCAGGCCGTGATCGGCATGAAGTCGGCGCTGAAAGTCACCCTCACGCCGCAGTCCGACGGCGTCTTCTTCGAGGCCAACGTCGGCATCTTCGGCCAGCAGGCGATACCGACAGTCATCTCGATGTTCTTCTTCTGGCCCGTGCTGGTCACCCAGATTTGGGGACTCGTCCAGCAGGCCAAACTTGATGACCGCGCCCTGGCCATCGCCGAGCAATTCGCCACAGCCCCGACTGCATCCCCGTTCGTGTCCGGCGACACCAAGTTCTGCACCGACTGCGGCACCAAGGTTCCCGCCTCCGCCAAGTTCTGCCCCGAGTGCGGCCATCAGATGATGTAATCCCTCACAGTTAAGTTCCACACAAGAGATCCCTTCCTATGGCATTCGATATCTTCATCAGCTATAAGCGCAAAAGCCTGGCAACGGCCAACAACCTTTATTATCGGTTGACAACCCGAGGCTATTCAACGTTCTATGACCTTGAAGAGATGGGTCGAGACAATTTCAATACCCAAATTCTTGAATACATCGCTAACGCTAAAGATGTCTTTGTCATCCTGGAGGAGGGTTCTCTTGACGCATGCAAGGACGGAACTTGGCAGCAAGATTGGTTCTGTCGAGAAATCGCCTACGCAATCAAGAAAGAGAAAAACATCATCCCGATTCTCCTCGGTGGCTACAAAATGCCAGACGAAAGCTTCTTCCCCGATGAAATGAAGCCATTAAGCCTCAAGCAAGCACCAGAGTTCAGCTTTTCCTTCTTTGGGAATTACATCGATAGGCTGATTGAGAAGAAATTTCTCATATCCGTACCCAACAAGCAAGACAAGGCCACATCGGTCTTCAAATTCTACTCCAACGAGAATTGCCAGGTATTCAAGGACGGCAAACTGGTATGTAGCCTCGACGGCATGTCCGACGAGCCCTATTACCTCCCCGTCAACCGCAAAGGCGACTACCGCTTCAAAGCCATAAATGATTCAACAGGAAAGACTAAGATTATAGATGAGAATATCGATGCGGTAGAAGAAAAAAACGTGCAGATTACATGGAAACACAAATTGAATATTAAACAGCTTTTCATCAATAACAGAAAAGGACGCATTGCTTCTTTTTGTGTTCTAGCTCTGCTCGCAATAGTCTTCATACCTTTTATCATTGGGAAGAATCATTTTGGTCATTCTACTTTAACTGACACTTCCACTCCTGTTGATACCGTTGAAGTGCAAGACACTATTTGTACTCCTGTTAACCTAGGTTTACCAAGCGGTACACTTTGGGGCGACCGAAATGTCGGAGCAAAGAAGTACACAGATTTCGGCAACTTGTACGCTTGGGGAGAAATCACCCCGAAAAACCCTTATACCTTATCCCTTCGATCATATTTAAAAAGAATCACTACTGCAGAGAACGATGCAGCTACTGCAATACTTGGTCCCGAGTGGTCAATACCGACAGCTGAGCAATTTAATGAATTACTATCTTCATGTCGCTGGGTTTGGAAAAAAATCAATGGCCATTATGGATTTCAAGTCATTGGGAAAAATGGAAACAGCATTTTCTTGCCAGCCGCTGGACGGAACCCAGAAGGAGAAATTGAATTCCAGAATCAATTTGGCTATTACTGGACATGCGAACGCTCCACTCCTCTGCTTTCCCGAGGCCTATCGTTCCCTAAAAAAGGCAAGGGCAATGTTGAAGATGGATATTCTACTTATGGGAGAAGTATTAGAGCCGTATATGATAATGAAGCCGTTTGCGATTAATTATTGTAACCATTAAATCACGGTGATTATGATGAACTTATTGATATCATTGATAGGTAAGAGGTATTTCAGCATAGAGGATTTGAAGGCTTTCTTGATGAATCTCGAGAAAGAGGACTTTTACACCTTTGAGGAAAACACGGGGCCTCTGATGGGGGACGGGCTGCTGGCGATGGCCGTCTTCGTCCTGCTGATGATGGGGCTGGTGTTCTTCTTCTACAAGCGGCAGAAGGCGCTGGACTGGTGCGACAGGTATCTGACGCCGGCGTTTATCGCTGTGTGGATGCTGGGCTTTGTGGTCTATGACATCGGTATGTACCCGGACCACAGCTTGGACGGTACCGGGGCCTTATGGTCACTGCTGGGCGTTGCTCCGATGGCCATCATCCATGCCTTCGGGATGTTCATCCTGCAGAGCGACGTCAGCGCCATCCATGATGCATGTTTCAACAGCAGCTGGTTCATGTTCTTCTTCTCCATCGCCCACTTGATGGCGGCATTCATCAGCATGGTGTTTGTCATCAAGCACTTCGGATTCAACATTGTAGCCAGCTGCATCAGGCTGTGGAAGACCTACATCTGGGTGCGCAATACCGAGAACCTGTACATCTTCTGGGGCATGAACGATGCGACCTATTATCTGGCCAAAGACCTGATTAACGGCAATCACGACCCGGATGCCCACATCGTCATCATCCGTGTGAACAAGAATGACGAAAACACCAACAAACCCATTGGCATGGACAGGCTGTTCAGCTTTCTGTCCTTGACCAACAACAACCTGGAGAAGCTGCAGGAGCTGCAGCAATTGGGCTGCATGACGAACAGCACATTCGGCTCCCTGACCGACATGCAGCCCGACGGGGACATGCTGCTGCGAGAGTTGCGACTCAGCAGCATCGTCAAACTGATGAACCGCACCAAGAACACGGTGCACATGTTCTTCCTCGAGAACGATGAGGTGTTCAACATCCAGTCCGTCGGCAACATGAAGCGCGACAAATCTATCAAGAAGTTTGTCGAGAAGGGAAGAATCAAGTTCTATTGCCACGCTCGCTACAACAGTGTGCATCGCGTGATTGAGGATGAGCCCTCCGACAAGAACATGGAGGTGAGAGTCATCGACTCGTCACACATCAGCGTCGAGCTGTTGAAACAGCCCGAGAACATCCACCTGCAGCCGGTGAACTATGTGGACATCACCGACAAGGCGTCGGTGTCGTCGGCATTCAATTCGCTGGTAGTAGGCTTCAGCGAGGTGGGCAACGACATGGTGCGTTTCTTGTTTGAGTTCGGCGCATTCGTCGCTACAGACAATACCCGTGACAAGGCAACGCGTTCAGAATTCCACTGCCACGTGGTGGACAAATGCATGTCATCACTGGCTGGTTCCTTCGTGGTCAACGCTCCGACAATCCCCCTCAGCCTGGAATTTGACCAAGATCATGTTAAACCTAGTGTCCAGGGCAATGCTAAGCCCGATGAGCAAGGCGGGGGCGAATTGGCTCCCGACCCAGAACCGCTGATCAAGCTGTACGAGATGGACTGCGAGAGCGTCAAGTTCTATGACCAAGTCAGGGAGTGGATCCACAAGCTCAATTACATCGTCCTGGCAACCGAGAATGACGAGCTGAACGTGTCTCATGCAGTGCGTCTGTTCAGGCTTGCCATCCGTGAAGGCGTCAACACCGACCGCCTGCGCATCATGGCACGCGTCAAGCACGACGAGAACGGGCACCTCTCCAAGATTGTCGAGCACTATAACCGCCTGTGGGCCGCCAACAAGGCCGGAGGCCATAAAGCCAACCAAAGGATATTGGCTAAGAATGCTATCATCGACGGCCCGATAACCCTCTTTGGCTCGGCAGAGAAAGTTTATACCTATGACCACATCGTCAACGAGTCCTTGAAGGAGAGCGCCAAGAAGTTCAAGCAAAAATATGACATCTCACTCTATGAGCAGCAGAAGGCGGCCGGCCAGACGCCCTACCCCATTGAAAGCTGGGATGAAGAGCGAAACAAGGCCATGCAACTGGTTGAGCCATATCTCGGCTACTCGCCGACCTACAGCGGCATCATGAAACTGCGAAGGGTCCAGAACCAGAATATCGCCAACAGCCTGCACACCGCCACCAAGGTGATGCTTGCCAAGCGCGCCCTCAAGGACGAGTATAACGACATCCATGTGCATGGTTTGACAAGAAAGGCCGGTGAAACCATCTACACTTGGACTGACCATGCCAATATATCGATTGACCATGTGCAGCAAGTGATGGACACCCTGGCACAGACAGAGCACCTGAGGTGGAATGCCTCACACCAGGCTCTGGGATACAAGTGTGTACCCAAAACGAAAGACGAAGCCCGGCTGCTGCACGACTGTCTGTGTGACTGGGAAAAGCTCGATGATGAAAAGCGAAGCTATGACTACAACACGGTGGACGTGTCAGTGATCGAATATGGCTTTAACGACGAATTATCAACTCACTAAAACATAACCACTATTATGGAAACTTTGACAATTATTACCGGCTACGTGACAGGGGCTAAAGTTTGCTCTTGTTATAATTTGTTTTATTCATGGAACAGCAGTGTATGGATCACAGCCATCATCTGTTTGACCATTCTGTTGTTAGCTCTTATTATCCACATGTGTATTTATAAGTGCAAAAGCATAAGACTCAACAATCAAGCCAATGTCGTTAATAATCAAACTCAACAAGGCGCCGCAGGGGGAGGGAAAACCCAAGAGGAAAAACTAGAGGAAGCTAAAGAGAAAAAATTGTACCGCGAGAGGTTGCTCAACTTTTTGGAAAAAAGAGCTATCGATAAGGTGATAAAAGAGAAGAAAACTGTAAACGGTGTAGAAACCGAGACGACTACAGTAACATACAAAGATGGCAATAAAGAGTGTAAAGAATATACTGACATGTTGAAGAGCCTTATCATAGACCTCAATTCCAAAGACATCAATCCCAAAGACATCAATCCCAAAGACTAATTACTGATGACTGACCGGGAGATAATAGAGGGGCTGATCGGGCGCGATGAGCAGGTGACGACGGAGTTCTTCTTCGTCAACTGCCGGCCATTGCTGTGCTCGATCATCGGGCTTGTGTTTGACGGCACCGCCGACTATGACGAGCTGGTGGGCGAGCTCTACCTCTACCTGATGGAGAACGATGCCGCACGGCTGCGGCAGTTCAAGTTCCGCAGCTCGGTCTATCAGTGGGTCAAGGTGGTGGCCATCAGGTACTTCATCAAGCGGCGCGGGCGCGTGATTGACGACGTGAGCCACGAGCCGCCTCATGAAGAGGAGAGCGGCCATACCGACGACCATGCCCCTGGCGACCTGGAGCGCCTGTTCGCCATGATGCCCAACAAGCGCTATGTGACCGTCATCAGGCAACTGGTGATCGAGGACCGCGAGCCTGAACAGCTCGCCCACGAGATGAACATCTCGACTGCAAATCTGTATAACATCAAGCGACGCGCTATGGCACAACTCACCCGTGTCGCCCTAAAAGACATCCAACAATATGGCAAACGACAAGAATCCAATCTCTGACGAACTGCTGGCAGCCTACCTCGACGGCAATACCAACGAGGCCGAAACGCGCCAGGTGATTGAGGCAATGCACAGCGATGCCAGCCTGCGCGAGGCAATGGAAATAGCCCTGAACACCCACAGCGAGCCGCTCGAGGTCCTGCCCATGATGCAGATGGCCGCCGAGAGCGGTGAGAACCTGTGCAGCGTGATGTGCGAGGCATTCATCCTCAACCGCCGCGGCATGGACTGTGACGAGCAGGCACTACTGCGGACCGCACGCGACAACAACTGGCTGCAGACTGAGGGCTCTCCGCTCCACGCCATGGGGCAGCTGCTGGCCCACCAGGGGCTGATGATCAGCCGCAAATATGACGCCACGCTCGACGACATCAGGCGGGCCCTGGAGCGCGACAACGACATCATCGTCGCCGTGGATAGCGACAGGCTGCACATGGCCCCGGACGAAGACAGCGATGCTGCCGCCAACCATGCCGTCGTGGTCACTGCCGTCGCCCCCGACGGGCAGGCCGTCACCCTCTATGACCCCGAGCAGGGAGGCTACCTCACGGTGGACATCGACCACTTTGCCAGCGCATGGCAACCATCACAAGGCTACATGGTCCGCGTCCTGCAGACCATCGAGGACTATGACCCGCAGCCCATCAACCTGGAGGACATCCCCCTCACCGACGACCTCATGGAACTGCGCGAAGCCATCGCCGAGAACGCCCACGACGTATGGGCCGCCGCCCGCATTGCCGAAGGGTGGACCTACGGGGACAAGCGCGACGACACCCTCAAGCACCACCCCGACCTCCTCCCCTACTCCGCCCTGCCCGACAGCGAGAAAGAGTACGACCGCCTGATGGCCCTCAACACCATCAAGCTCGTCAAGAAACTCGGCTTCAACATCACCAAACGCCATTGACGTAATTGCCATAAATAATACTCTTTCATTCTATATCATATTTGATAATTAATATGTATCTTACCTCAATTAAAATAAACAGAGCGTTAGAATGGTTCCTCCAGTCTAAATATAATTATCTGCTGATATATGCTAGTGGAGCAAGTAGGCTTGACTATGAAATTAGCCAAGAAGTTTTAAAGTATAGGCAACTAATAGATGCCCAAACAGGACATTTGGTCTGCTTCCTTTACTTTATTGAGAATGAAGACAGACAAGACTCTTTCATACGTCCAAATCATTCAGAATCAGTTGAAGATTTTATGATTTATCATATAAATTCTGAAGCTGTCCAAAGAATGACCCGTAGTGGCCTCTATTATGGAGTAGGACTTAAGACAACATATGAAACGACAGGGGAACTATGTAAGTTTTTTGACATCAAGCAATGCGAATTGCCTGCATTCATTCTTATTAATAAAAACAAGGACAATAAAGATATCCTCTCTCTCACTCGTCAATTTTCAATATTTTCAATAGAAAGCACAGAAGATCTTCATTCTTTATTAGAGCCCATTAAAATAATTAATGACTATCAATCCGACATCAATTCAGTCAATAAAAAACTTGATGAAGCTAGGGATATTCCTGACTCAAACAACGTCCAACAATACATAGAAATCCTCTCAAATAATATTGAGAATCTGAAGAAAGAAAACAATGATGAGTTATTTCAGCAAAAGAATCAAATTATCAGAGGTATTCAAATAATCCTACAAAACTATGATATAGATACTTCTCTGGAAGAAATGAGCATGGACTCGTTAAGGGCGGCTCTCAAAAAAGCTGGAATTATCAAAGAGTTCATGACTCAACACAATGCCATTATTAGTAAGTATAATAGTATAGATAAGAAAATTATTAAGTGGGAAAAAGATAAGAAAGACGAACTCGAAAGATTAATGAGGATCTTGAAAGATCAGAAAGATTTATTAGTGTTATCGAAAGATAAAGATAAGAAGATTTATCAACTAACCCAAGAAAAGGACAGAATTAATCACCATTACACAAAACAATTAGAACGAGTTCTGCTTGTTGATGATGCATCAGAATTATTAACGGCAATCAATGAGCAAAGTTCTGCTTTACCATTGATTCTACAAAGGCTGATTAAGACCTCTGTAGATTCCAATGGCAGATCAACTTCAAATGGCAAAACAATCAAGTGTTTCATTGCTGGCTCGAAAGCTCTCCAAAACGAAAGAGATGCATTAAGGGCAATTATTAGCATTATGCACAACAGATGGAAGAACAAAAAAATTAGCATTCTATCATACACATATGAGGATTTTGATCAATCATTTGTAATTGGAGGGCGACAGAAAGAATATAATCAGTTTATTGAAAAAGATGCCGACTGGGTCCTTATTATTATTAATGGAAAAATTGGTGGCATTACCCTAGAGGAGTATCAAGTAGCAATGAACGCATTCATGAAGAATGGAAAGCCAAAAATTATAGCACTTGCAAAACAAGATGCTATCGATAATTCAGAAACTATTATGATTAAAGAAGAAATCAATTCTGCACATCAATACTGGACAGAATACAAGGATATTGAACATTTGAAATCGCAGTTTAATAAAATTCTAAACAATGACCTCATTGAGTTATTACCTAATTAGCATTACAATAATTACAAAATCCGCTTAGCAATACCACTATTTATGCTAGATATAGTGATAGAAATGGAGGGCGATGGGGCTCTTTATTGACGATTGTTTTATTAAAGATTATGGCAAAGAAACAGAAGAAGCAATATAGGCCGGAGCCGGTGGATACTAGCGATGTCGAGGTGTCCAAGGAGTTGATGGAGTTGGTCGAGCATATGGCCAAGAATGTGCATGAGGTGTGGTCCAAAAACCGCATGGATCAGGGTTGGACCTGGGGCGAAAAGCGTGACGACGCCGCGAAGACGCACCCGGACCTGGTGCCCTACGAGGAACTGACCGAGGAGGAGAAGGACTATGACCGACAGACAAGCCTGAGTACAATCAAGCTGATCCTGAAGCTGGGCTTCAAGATCAGCAAGTAATTCACATTCAATGCCCTGGCAGAGGGCATCCCGTTGAGGGCCTAGCGGCGCGCGGGCCGAAGGATAATCGGGAAGTTGAAGTAGGTGTCGGGATAGGGCTCGTTCTTGAGGGTGAAGTGCCACCACTCATTGTCGAGGGGCTTGAAACCGTGACGCACCATCGCGGCACGCAGCACCATGCGGTTGTAGAACTGCTCCGGCGTGATATCAGCGTCGATGCCCGTGTACTCCATCGTATCGGGGTTGCCGCCATAGTCGGGATGGCTCGCGTGGCCGAACCAGTCGAACGTGCCGCCCATGTCCACCTCCTTGCCGCTCTTCATGTCCACGATGGTCAGATCGACCGTCGAGCCTCGTGAGTGGCCGCTCTTGGTTGCGACATATTCGCCGTCAAAGACTTCTTTCTTGGTCAGCTGGGGATAGAAATAGGCCTTGGTCACGGTATCGGACAGGTCCTGCGACCAGCGCATGAAGTGGTCCACGCCACGCTGCGGACGGTAGGCATCATAAATCTTCAGGCAATAGCCGTGACGCTTCAGGTCGTCGCTGGCAGCCCGCAGGCTGTCGGCCGCCTCACGCGTCATCAGTGCCACGGGCTCCTCATATCCGTCAATCCTCGCCCCCACAAAGTTGTAGGTGCTGTAATAACGAATTTCAAGAATCGCGTCGGGCACCACGTCGGTAATGCTCACAAAACCGCTCCTATCCATCGTCTTGTCCTTCACCTGAGCCATGTTCTGGGTGCTCTTGCAACCGGCAAGCAGGCCTGCCGTCATGAGCAGGGCTGCAGCAATCATCTTTGCGTATCTCATTGGGTTATCCATTTTAATTGAACGATGCCGCAAAGATACAACAAAGTTCTCAAATCTTGAAAGGCCATGACAGAGTCATGGCACAGAGGACCTGTTCTCTGCCCCTGTGCTTGACCATGAAGGTATTGCCTGGATGCCCCGTGTGCCTCACTCGCGCTCCACACTGAAGACGGCGACCGCCGACAAGCCGACGCCCTCGTCGTTCTTCTGTATTCCCCAGATGCAGTCCATCTCGGGATAAGGCGCGAGGACATCCCCGACCATCGACAAGTCTGACATATACATCGGAGTCTCAGTTGAGTTGCCGAAGTAGAACAAGATCGACTTGCTCTGCTTCAATTCAGGAGCTTCGGCCAGCCGCGCCAAAAAGGACCGCATAAAAGTCGTGCTGTCCTCGTTCTCCTGTTGAGCACTGAACAGCACTCCGTCCCTATGCCCCAGGACCGACCACAAATCGTTCTTATCAAGATTGATCACACCACGCTTGGTAAACAGGCGCCTCGACAACTCGTCAACCTGCTTATCACTCACTCTCTCCTTGCTAAAAATCATAATCAAGCAGCGAAATTAAAATTCATACTATCAGAAAAATGACACAACGACTATCTATCACACATCAGTGATAATGCTGCTGCAAAATTACAAAGAATCCCCCACTTTTCATGGAGGTTACCATGAAAAGATTCGGGGGGGGAATGTTAAAACACTGTTAAACTACGTGTGCTCGATGACCCTCACGGATCGGGCCAATGCCGCCGCATGACCGCCCTAGTCATCACTGGTCAAAGCTTCCAACCCTTGCTGTTGAGGAAACGCTTGCAGTCGTTGCAGAAGGATGGCGTCTGGCTGAACTTGTTGCCATGCTCAAAATCGACCATGAAACAGTGCGGGTCGTTGCAGTGATACAGGCCGAAGGCGTGCCCCAGCTCATGGAGCATGAGTTTGCGCATGTCCTCAGGGGGCTGCCGCTTGTGCGTTTTCGGCACCATCGACGAAATGACAGCTGAATGATGGCCCACGAGACTGAAACCGAATATGCCCCAATAGGGCGATATTTCATTGGGATTATAGACAATCTGGGTGGTCATTCCCAGAGCGACACCACCGTGGCGATAGGGGAAAAGGTCCTCGACCAGTCCGCGCGCACGGTAGCGGTTGCCTTGTTTGTAATACTCCTTGGCCGGCAAGGGCAATGCGGAACTCACCAGGTGCACATGAGGATAGACCTTCTCCAGCTCGCTGCACAGGGCCTGTGCCTGGGCGACAGGGAAATTGTCATATCGGTACATATAGATGTACATCGGCTGCGGTTGCGCCTTTTTGGCAGGTTGCTTCACGGTCTTGGCCGTCTGTTGGGCCTTGGGCTGCTGCGGCTTGGTATCGTGGCTGCAAGCCGTCAGGCATAGCGTCATCACGGCCATCAGGCACACCATGATTCTTATTATTCTGCTTTTCATCATCCAGCGTGTTAATCGGTTAGTTGTCAGTAATTTCACTCTTATGCTTAGCCTTACGAGTGTAGGTCTTCTTGGAACGATGGACACGGTTGGTCGCATGGAAACCAGGGCCGAGCACCTCCTGCTCTCCCTCACGGTTGCCACGACGCATCGCCTTGACGATATCATCCAGGTTGACGGGCTGCTTCTTCTTTTTCCGTTTCATTGGTTTTCGGTAACATGTTTCTATTAAGAAGGGCAAGAACTGTGCCAAAACTGCTGAGGGTGGACTTACGTGCCAATGGCTCGCACTACAAGGGCAAAACAAAGCCGGCTCAGTGGTGGAGCCGGCTTTGTTGAGGGGGAATAGAACAGGGAGAATTTACTTCTCGAGTTCTTTCTTGATGCGCTCGGTCAACATGGGGACAATCTTGTGGAGGTCGCCCACGATGCCCAGATCAGCGACGCTGAAGATGGGGGCGAACTTGTCCTTGTTGATGGCGATGATGAAGTCACTCTCCTCCATACCGGCAAGGTGCTGGATGGCACCGCTGATACCGCAAGCCATGTAGAGGTTGGGACGGACGGTCTTACCCGTCTGGCCTACCTGTACCTCGTGGGGCATCACGCCGTTGTCAACCATGGCACGCGACGAAGCCACCTGGCCGCCGAGGACGTCGGCGAGAGCCTGCAGCTTGTCGAAGCCTTCCTTGTCATGGACGCCACGGCCGCCGCTGACGAGGATCTTGGCCTCGCTGATGTCGGCAACGGTCTTGTCGGCCTTGATGGTCTTGACGAGTTTTACCTTGAACTTGCTGGCGTCGAACTTGGGTGCGAACTCGGTAACAACACCCTCGCGGCCAGCCTGGCGCTGCATCTTCTGCATCACGCCGGGGCGCACGGTGGACATCTGCGGACGGTTGTTCGGGCAGATGATGGTGGCCATCAGGTTACCGCCGAATGCGGGACGCGTCATGCGGAATTCGGGCTCGCCATTGGCGTCGGGCTCGATGTCGAGCTTGGTGCAGTCGGCAGTCAGACCGGTCTTGAGGCGCGAAGCGATGCGCGGAGCCAGGTCACGGCCGATGGTCGTTGCACCGTAGAGCACGATGCTGGGCTTGCGATTGATGATGATCTGGCCCACGGCCTGGGAATACTGCTCGCTGAGGAAGTCCTTCAGCTCGGGAGCGTCAACGACGATGACCTCGTCGGCACCGTACTCGATAAGCATCTGGGCCTGGTCCTTGATACCCTCGCCCAGCAACATGGCTACCACCTTCTCGCCGAGGGCATCGGCCAGGTCACGTGCCTTACCTAAAAGTTCAAGTGCAACAGGTTGGATGACACCTTCGCGCTGCTCAGCAAAAACGAATACGTTTTTATAATCTTTCTTATCCATAATGCAGTGACTTTTAGATAATGTGTTTAACTTTCAGTTGATTAACAATCAGCTCGACAGCCTCCTCGGGAGTTACCTCGTGTACCTCGCCGGGAGCCTTCATGGCCTTGGGGAAGGACTTGAACACCTTGGTGGGCGAGCCGGCGAGACCCAGCTTGCCTTCCTCGACGTCGATCTTGTCGGCACTCCAGACCTCGACTTCCTTGTCATAGGCCTCCATGATGCCGCTCACGCTCATGTAGCGGGCATCAAAGGCTGAAGCGAGCACGGTCAGCAGGCACTTGCCCTCGACCTCGAGAACCTGGACACCGTCCTCGTTCTCCTTGTCCACCTGCAGGTTGCCGTTCTCCAGAAGCTTGGCATCGGCAACATAGGTGATCTGCGGCAGGTCAAGGTGCTCGGCGAGCTCGGGACCCACCTGAGCGGTGTCACCGTCGATAGCCTGACGGCCAGCGATGATGAGGTCATAGTCCAGGACGCGGCACAGGCCCGACAGGGCGTAGGAAGTGGCCAGCGTATCAGCACCGGCAAACTTGCGGTCACTCAAGAGGATAGCACGGTCGGCACCCATAGCGAGGGCCTCACGCAGCATGACATCGGCTTGGGGCGGACCCATCGAGATCACGGTGACGTTGGCGCCAAACTGGTCCTTGAGTCTCAAGGCGAGTTCGAGGCCGCCCTTGTCATCGGGGTTCATGATGCTGGGAACGCCTTCACGAATCAAAGTACCCTTCACGGGGTCAATCTTGACAACGGTGGTATCGGGAACTTGTTTTACACAAACTATAATGTTCATATTAGTTTTCAGTTTTTAGTTTTCAGTTTTCAGTTCAGAGTCTGCGGAGGCCGCTGACAACTGAGGACTGACAACTGACAACTTGATTATTTAAACAATTGACCGGCGATTACCATGCGCTGAACCTCGGAGGTACCCTCGTAGATCTCGGTAATCTTGGCGTCACGCATCATGCGTTCAACAGGATATTCACGGGTGTAACCGTAGCCACCGTGGAACTGTACGGCCTTGGTCGTCACTTCCATAGCGGTCTCGGCGGCAAAGAGCTTAGCCATAGCGGCATCGGCGCTGTAGGGCAGGTGCATGTCCTTCTTCCAGGCGGCACTGCGCACCAGCAGACGGGCAGCCTCGACCTTGGTCTTGAGGTCAGCCATCTGGAACTGGGTGTTCTGGAACTTGGCGATAGCACGGCCAAACTGCTTGCGCTCCTTGGTGTACTTCACGGTCTCGTCCATGGCACCCTGGGCGATACCCAGAGCCTGGGAAGCGATACCGATGCGGCCGCCGTCCAGGGTCATCATGGCAATCTTGAAGCCCTTGCCGAGCTGGCCGAGGAGGTTCTCCTTAGGCACGATGCAGTTTTCAAAAATCAACTCACAGGTAGCGCTGCCGCGGATACCCATCTTCAACTCCTTCTTGCCGATGGAGAAGCCGGGCATATCCCTCTCGACGATGAAGGCCGAGATACCCTTGGTGCCCTGCGACTTGTCGGTCATGGCCATCACGATGAACACGTGGGCGTTAGAAGCGTTGGTGATGAAGATCTTGGAACCGTTGAGCACCCAGTGGTCACCAGCGTCGACAGCGGTGGTCTGCTGCATGGCAGCGTCGGTACCGGCGTTGGGCTCGGTCAGACCGAAGGCGCCGATCCACTCGCCCGAAGCGAGCTTGGGCAGATACTTCATCTTCTGCTCCTCGGTGCCGTGCTCCAGGATGGGAGCCATGCACAGCGAGGTGTGGGCCGAGAGGACAACGCCCGTCGTGGCGCACACGCGGGAAAGCTCCTCAACAGCCATGATATACATCTGAACGGTACCACCGGCACCGCCATACTGCTTGGGAATAGGAATACCCATCATGCCGAGTTTACCCATCTTCTCGACGGTCTCGATAGGGAAGCGCTCCTGCTCATCGATTTCGGCGGCAAGGGGCTTCACCTCGTTCTCTGCAAATGAGCGAACCATCTGCAAGAACAGTTGTTCAGTCTTAGAATAGCTAAAATCCATATTAGTTTCTAGTTTTCAGTTGACAGTTTTCAGTTTTCAGTATTAGCGTATGCCGCTGACAACTGAGAACTGAAAACTGACAACTTGTTGATTAATACTTGTAGAAGCCTTCTCCGGTCTTGCGGCCGAGCAGACCGGCACGAACCATCTTGCGCAGCAGCGGGTGAGGACGATACTTGGGATCGCCGAACTCGTTGTAGAGCACTTCCATGATAGCGAGGTTCACGTCGTTACCGATAAGGTCGGCCAGTGCGAGCGGGCCCATGGGATGGTTGGCACCCAGCATCATGCACTTGTCGATGTCCTCGGCGCTGGCGATACCGTCGGCAAGGATGCCTACGGCCTCGTTGATCATCGGGATAAGGATGCGGTTAACGACAAAGCCGGGAGCCTCGTTAACGGGCACGGGGGTCTTGCCGATCTCGGTGGTCAGGTCAACGATGCACTTGGCGGTCTCCTCGCTGGTGAGCTGGCCCTTGATGACCTCGACGAGCGCCATGCGGTCGGCGGGGTTGAAGAAGTGGCAGCCGATGAACTGTGCGGGACGGCTGGTGCAGGCAGCGATCTCGGTGATCGAGAGCGATGACGAGTTGGTGGCGAAGATGGTCTCGGGCTTGCAGATCTTGTCAAGCTCCATGAACACTTCCTTCTTCAACTGCATGTTCTCGACTGCGGCCTCGATGACGAGGTCGGCGTCGGCGAAGTCGGCATAGTCGGTTGTCGTGGTGATGTTAGCCAGGATGGCCTTCATGGCATCCTCGGTGATTTTGCCCTTCTCGACGAGCTTGTTGTAGCCCTTGGAGATAGAAGCCATAGCCTTGTCGAGGCTGGCCTGGGTGCGGCTCTTCATGACCACCGGCATCTTGGCGGCAAATGCCTTGACGATACCCTTGGCCATCGTTCCTGTTCCAATAACACAAATTTTCATAATCTGTTCTACTTTTATTCTATTGATTAATGTTGTTAATTATTCTCCTTTGAATTCTGCCTTGCGCTTGTTCAGGAAGGCGTCCATGCCCTCCTTCTGGTCATGAGTGGCAAAGCACTTGCCGAAGAGCTTGTTCTCCAGGCCGATGGCACCGTCGGCATCCAGGTCATAACCCTCGTTGATGCTCTGCTTGGCGAGGCGGATGGCCACGGGGGCATTCTTGAGCATCATCTGGGCCATCTCCATGGCCTTGTCCATCAGTTCCTCGGGCTCATAGACGGCATTGACCAGTCCGATGCGCAGGGCCTCGTCGGCACGGATAATCTTGCCCGTGTAGATCATCTCCTTGGCATAGCCCTGGCCGATGAGTTTGGGCAGACGGTAAGTGCCCGAGAAGCCGGGGATGATACCCAGGCCCACCTCAGGCTGGCCGAACTTGGCCTTGCTCGAAGCGATGCGGATGTCGCAGGCCATCGCCAGCTCGCAGCCGCCACCCAGTGCAAAGCCGTTGACAGCGGCGATGACGGGGATGGGCAGCACCTCGATCTTGCGGAACACCTGTGCTCCCAGGCGGCCGAACTCGAAGCCCTCAGGCTCGTTGAGGTGGGCCATCTCGGAGATGTCGGCTCCGGCGACGAACGACTTCTCGCCGTCACCCGTGATGATGAGTACGCGGGTGGCGGTGAGTTCCTGTCCGATGCAGGCATCCAGTTCCTTGAGGATAGTGGAATTGAGCGCATTCAGCGACTTGGGTGCCGAGATTTTCAGCACGGTGATGCCGTCGTTGTGCTCAACCTTCAGGAATTGATAATCCATGACTGGGCAGGAATTAGATGTCCATGGGTTTCAGGTCGGGCGAGATGATGAGCTTGGCCTCGGTAGCGGCCTGCACATCCTCGACGGTGAACTCGGGATGGAGCTCACGCAGGACGATACCCTCGGGGGTGATGTCCATGACGCCCATCTCGGTGATGATCATGTTGACCTGTCCGGCAGCCGTCAGGGGCAGCGTGCACTCCTTCAGGATCTTGGGGTTACCCTTCTGGGTATGCTCCATGGTCAGAATCACGCGCTTGGCGCCCACAACGAGGTCCATGGCACCGCCCATACCGGGAGCCATCTTGCCGGGGATAATCCAGTTGGCCAGGTTACCTTTCTCATCGACCTGCAGAGCACCCAGGAACGATACGTTCACGTGGCCGCCGCGGATGATGGCAAACGACGTGGCCGAGTCAAAGGTGCAAGCACCGGGATTCAACGTGATGGCACCGCCACCGGCGTTGATCAGGTTCTTGTCCTCCTTGCCCTCCTCGGGGCTGGGGCCCATACCCATAGCGCCGTTCTCGGTCTGCAAGGTCACCGAAACGCCTTCAGGCAGGTAGTTAGGGATTAAGGTGGGGATACCGATACCCAGGTTCACAACATCGCCGTCGTGCAGCTCCTTGGCGGCACGCTTTGCGATGACTTCTCTCATTTGATATTTATCCATAATGTAAATAGTTATTTGAGATTAATTATATGTTTTTAAAAAGTTATTTTATACTGTTATCTCAATATTATCGATTAGTCATTCACTAATCACTAATCTCTAATCACTAATCTTTTAGTTCCGGCATGCCGGAACTAAAATTACTTCATGCCTCTCTTGACCATCTCTTGCACGACGAACGATGCCACGTCGTCGGCATAGGTGTTCATGCCGAAGCCGGCGTCAAAGCCGAGCTCCTTGGCCAGCTCGTGGGTCACACGGGCGCCGCCGCAGCAGCAGATCATCTTGTCGCGCAGGCCCTCGGCCTCCATCAGCTCGATGAACTCGGTCATGTTCTTGATGTGGACGTCCTTCTGGGTAACCGTCTGTGAGACGAGCAGCGCGTCGGCGTGGAGCTCGATGCCCTTGGCGATAAACTCCTCGTTAGGCACCTGCGAGCCCAGATTATAGGCCTCGATCATCTCGTAGCGCTCCAGTCCGTAGTGGCCGGCATAGCCCTTCATGTTCATGATGGCATCGATGCCCACGGTATGGGCGTCGGTACCCGTCGAAGCGCCGACGATGACAATCTTGCGGCCGATGTTCTCCTTAATGTACTCGTCGGTCTCATACATGTCCATCGTGTTGCTCTCGACCTTGGGGACATAGATGGTGCTGTAGTCCACCGTGTGGGTGCAGCTGCCGTAGCAGTTGAAGAAAGTGAAGCCCGGGGTCAGTTCCTTGTAGAAGACGACGCTGGGATTCTCGAGACCCATCTTACGGAGCAATTGCTTGGCGGCCTCGACCGCCTCGGCGCCACAGGGGACGGGCAGGGTGAAGCTGAGCTGCACCTTACCGTCGTTCATCGTGTCGCCATAGGGCTTTATCTTGGTGAAGTCTAAGGTTTTGTCAAAATCCTTAGCTTCCATGCTATATAATCCTTCGCTCATAGTAATATAGTAACCTTATAGATGATGTGATGTTTTCTTATCTCTTACCTTTCATCAACTCGACAAACGGGTTGTAGTAGTTGTCACCCTTCATGGTGACACCCTCGAGACCCTTACCGCCGTTCTTGGGACGCTTCACGTCGCCGAAGATGCCCTTCTCGAGTGCGGTGAACAGGCCCTCCTTGGTGATGTCCTCAAGCAGCTTGATGGTGTTGCCCAGCACTTCCTTGACGCGGTTGCGGCAGATGCCGCCCTCGACGAACTCCATCTCCTCGCCGATGCTCTTCATGTTGTTGAAGATGTACTTGGCGTTCTCGATCGAGAGGTAGCGGTCGCTCATGAAGGGGGTGTGGATGGCCTCAGTGGGCATACCCAGCAACTGGATGCCCTGGTGGGTCCAGATGCCGATCATGTTGAACAGGGCGTCCTGGATGTGGCCGCGGAAGATGTTGCCCGTCATGAACTTGGTCGGGGGCATGTACTTCAACGTGGCCTTGGGGAAGATCTCGCGGGTCATCTGTGCCTGGGCCAGCTCCAGCAGGAAGCCGTTCTCGAGCATGGGGTCCATCTCGAAGGCATGTCCCAGACCCATCTGCTCCTCGGGCAGGCCGGCCATGAGGGCCAGCTGCTCGTTGATGAGGTCCGAAGCGAGCACCGTGTGGGCGGCCTCGACAGCGTCGGCCGTGGTGAGGTAGTTGTCCTCACCGGTGTTGATGATGACGCCGGCAAAGCCGTTGATGATGCGGCTCATGTACTGGTCGATGAGCGTGCGCTGCATGTTGATGTCGCGGAAGAGGATGCCGTAGAGGGCATCGTTGAGCATCACATCCAGGCCCTCAAAGGCACCCATGATGGCAATCTCGGGCATACACAGGCCTGAGCAATAGTTGCACAGGCGGATGTAACGGCCCTGCTCCTCGCCGACCTCGTCGAGTGCCTTACGCATGATGCGGAAGTTCTCCTGGGTGGCGAAGGTGCCACCGAAGCCCTCGGTCGTAGCGCCATAGGGTACATAGTCCAACAGGCTCTGTCCGGTGGTACGGATAACGGCGATGACGTCGGCACCTTGACGGGCTCCTGCCTGAGCCTGTACCACGTCCTCATAGATGTTACCTGTTGCCACGATGATGTAGAGGTAGGGTTTCGGTCCCTCGCCGATGGTCTCGAGGTAGTGCTCGCGACGTGCACGGCGAGTGCGGATGCGCGTCATGCTCTCGTCGATGACGGGCTGCAGGGCATCGGCAATCTGTTTGGGGTCACGGGTGACCACTTGAGTGATGTCCAGTTCGCCGGCAGCGACCTTTTCAGCAATCTGCTGGGGCTGCATGCCCGTCCTGATCATGGCATTGGCGATGAAGAACAGCGCGCCCTCGTTCAGGACACCCTTGTCCTTCAGAGCCTCCACAACCACATTGGGCAGGGGCACCTGGTTGTCATCCACGCCGTCGATGCCCATCAGTCGGCACAGTGTGCGCTCGACAGCCACCGTCGTGTACTGCTCCACGAAGGACTGTACGTCCTCGGCGATGCCTTTGGCCAGGCCTCTGGCATACTCCACTTTTTCAAAATCTAGTCCTAACTTGCTTTTTTGCATAGTATTATAGTATATAGTATCAATGATTGTCGTCTCTGCCTCGCTCGGGGACAGCCATGAGCAGTTCCCTCGCCTTGTTGATCCACTCGCTGTCGATGCCCAGGCTCTGGGCGATGTTGAGGGCCTCGTGGGGCACCTCTCCGTCCTGCACCTCGACCAGGCGGTAATCCATTGAGCCGTTCTCGAAGCCCTTTACCCTGAGGCAACGGGCATTGCCCGACTCTATATCATAGTGCGTCGTCATGACCAGGCTCATGTCCCTGCCGGCCAGCACGCCCAGCAGAGCCGTGACGAGGGCGGTCCCCTCGACGGGATTGGTGGTGCGGGCAGGCTCGTCAATCAACGCCAACAGTTTCTTGTTCTCGCGCGATGCCTTGATGACGGCATCGATATTCTTCATCTCGGCAGCGAACGATGAGAGTCCTTTCTCTACTGACTGGTCATCGCCGATGCAGAAGTGTATGTCATCTTTGACGGCAATCCGTGCCGCGCGGGCAGGGATGCCGAACCCGAACTGGAAGAGCAACTGGCACAGGGTCAGGGTCTTCAACACGACGGTCTTGCCGCCCATATTGGCACCCGTGATAAGGGTCGGCTCGGTGCCATAGGCGATGTCCACAGGCTGGAACTCACGCCCACGGGCCTTGAGGGCCTCTTTCACTTGCGGGTGGAACATGGCCTCGAATTGGCTCGTTCCATCGTGGGACAGTGTCGGGAAGCACAGTCCCATGCGCTGCATCTGCATGGCACGGGCGACGTTGACGTCGATGCGTGCCAGGGCCACTTGGGCCTGCTCGATGGCACCGGCAAACGGATGCAGCTGCCGGCTCAGATCCATCCTGACTTTTTCTTCCAGCTCACCGGCCTGCAGCAACAGGTCGTCCTGACCCTCGGGATGCTGGCGCATCTGCGACCGCAGGTCCTTGAGCTCGGCGCAATAGGCGTCATAGATATAAAATGTGGCGATCTTCATGCCGTCGGGGTCCAGGATGGAAATGACCTCGTCGAGATCGGGAATCGCCACTACCCCACCCATGCCGTGTTGCTCGAGCAGGGTCCTCACGTCACCGGCAAGAATCGCCAGGTGCTTGACCTCAAAGAGCTCGATGTCGTCCAAGGTGGCCCGCTGCCCCAGGTGGCGCACGGTGGTGCGGATGTCCTTGAGTCCGCACAGCTTGTGGAGCAGCGTGTTGATGTAGGGGGTATCAACCTGCTGCAGGAAGTCGGCAAAACGGTGCAACTCGGCATAGGACGCCTCAATCTCCCCGGCATGCGTCATCATGGGCGCGTCGAGCAGCCAGCGGCGGGCATAGCCCGACTGCAGTTCCAACTCATCGAGCATGAAACGCAGTCCGCAAGGCGATTCTATGACATTCTTCAGTTGCATGTTGCTACTGTCGGTTGTTTTTTAGCAGGTCGTAAACGGGAAGCCCGATGGCTTCGCTGAGTTTGCCGCACAGCATGTCCGAGTCGAGGACATAGCCGCTGGGCGATGTGGGGTTGACGGTGACGGCGATGAGTTTGCTGCGCTGCAGCACGCGGATCCGCCCTCCGCCCTTGATGAACAGCCTGAATTGCTGTGGGGTGACAAAAATCTTGGTGAAGTCACGCACCACGATTTCAGCCTGCCGGAGGCTCTTGTTCTGCCTCACTTTGTCGAGGAAGGTGCCCACCAGCGCTCCGGCGACATACAGGGTCGCACAGTGGTCCACTCCGTCGAAGTGCAGTTCCTGGGACAAGGAGGTCAAGGCGTTCAGGTCATGCAGGCAGCCATCGGTGTCCAGGCACCAGACGCCCTTCTCGAGCGGGCTGAGCAGCCTGATGTTGTCCTCGCAGGTCAGTTCCAGGTTGACCAGGTCAACCACGTGGGCGGTCTTCTGGACCAGTGTCGTGATGTTGGCCGAATAGGCCGCTCCGGTCGCCAGAATCATCGACTGGCTCACTGCCGGCGATGCCGAACTCAACCTCGACAAGGCCCCGTCGATGATGACCAGGTCGATGCCATACTGCCGCATGTCGCGCATCCAGCGCCTGAGGCTGCTGCCTGACGAGGGTCCCGAAAGCAGGATCTTGCCCGGCGTCAGCGCCCTGGCCGTCACCACTCGTCCCAGCGAGGTCGTCTCGTCGCTCACGTCGATGAGCTCCGACACCAGCCTTCGCTGGCGATAATGCATCTCGCTGGTGCCGAAGTACATCCCTTCACGCAGGGCGATTTCGGGCTTCTGGGTGCGGGTCACCTGGTCCACGGTCTCTCCATCGATGCCGATCGAGGTCACGGCGATGCGCTTGTGCTCGACAGGCAGGCGGTCAAGAACATACTTCAGGCTCTCGGTCTTGCCTGTATTCTTTTCCAGCCCCACGATAGACAAGCTATCATGTTTCAATATTTCATCGATGAAGGGAAGCACTCGTTCACAAGATTGGCGGTTGGAGATGCGCCCTGGATGGCGCACCTCCATGTCGCCAACTGATGGTTTTACTTCTTGTTGCGTACCTCGTTGCGCTCGTGGCGCTTCAGGGCTCTGGGCTCGATGTTCATGCGCTCGCCCTCAAGCAGCGAGATCACGCCATCGACAGCCTTGTCGGCAGCCACCTGCTCCTTGGCGCGTGCAGCCTGGCACTCGGGGCAGTTGCACTCACTGTGATACTCGGTGGGCTCGGTGTAGGTGGTGATCACGCCCTCGAAGTTGCGCAAAACCACACGGCCGGGAGCCTGCGAAATAACGTACTGGGGCATGACGGGCGTCTTGCCGCCGCCACCGGGAGCGTCCACGACGAAGGTGGGCACGCAGTAGCCACTGGTGTGGCCGCGCAGGCCCTCGATGATCTCGATACCCTTGCTGACGGGGGTGCGGAAGTGCTCCAGACCCATCGACAGGTCGCACTGGTAGATGTAGTAAGGACGTACACGGATCTTGACGATCTCATGCACGAGCTTCTTCATCACGTGTACGCAGTCGTTCACGCCGCGCAGCAGCACGCTCTGGTTGCCCAAGGGGATACCGGCGTCGGCCAGCATCTCGCAGGCACGGCTCGACTCGGGGGTCACCTCGTTAGGATGGTTGAAGTGGGTATTGATCCAGATGGGGTGATACTTCTTCAACATGTTGCACAGCTCGGGGGTGATACGCTGCGGGCAAACCACGGGGGTGCGGGTGCCCAGGCGGACGATTTCCACGTGAGGAATCTTCCTCAGTTCCGAGATGATATACTCCAGGCGCTTGTCGCTCACCATGAGGGCGTCGCCACCCGAGAGGAGGACGTCGCGCACCGTCGGGGTGTTGCGGATGTATTCCAGCGCCTTCTCGATGCGGTCCATGCCACACTCGTTGTCCGTCTGGCCGGCAAAGCGGCGACGGGTGCAGTGACGGCAATACATCGAGCACATGTCGGTGATGAGGAACAGCACGCGGTCGGGATAACGGTGGGTCAGGCCGGGCGTGGGCGAGTCCTCGTCCTCGTGCAGGGGGTCGAGCAGGTCGGCAGCAGCCTGATGGGTCTCCAGACCCGTGGGGATGCACTGACGACGGATGGGATCGTGGGGATCATCGGGATTGATGAGGCTCAGGTAATAGGGCGTGATGGCCATGCGCAGGGTCTTGAGGGTCTGCTTGACACCATCTTCCTCCTCGGCGGTCAGTTTCACGTATTTCTTGAGTTCCTCCAGGGTCTCGATGCGGTTTTTCACCTGCCACTTCCAGTCATTCCACTGTTCGTCGGTAACATCGGGGAACATTTGTTTTCTTCTTGATTCAGCCATATATGTCTGATGTTTGATTAAGCCGCAGGGGCACCCACATCGTGGCGCGCCCCTCCGGCCGGAAGTTCTTGATTATGCGTAGAGTTCCTCGAAGATCTTGCGCAGCTCGGGGCACTCGCGCAGCTCCTGCAAGGTGAAGTCGGCATGGCCCTTGGTGTAGCCGTTACCGATGATCATGTTCACGTCGGCACCGATACCCTCGGCACCCAGGGCAGCCTTGGTGAAGCTGGTGGCCATCGAGAAGAAGTAAACGATACCGTCATCCTTGGTGCACAGCACTGCGGTCATCTCGCAGTCGGGCACGTTCACGCAGTTGATGGTGGTGTCGGCCATCTTGCCGTCGGTCAGCTTGTAAACCAGCTCGTAAACCTCAACGGGAGTCATGCCGGCAACGCTCTCGACAACGTCACAGAAGCCGAGGTCCTTGATGCGCTGGGTCGATTTGGGGCTGTTGGCGAGGCCGATCACCTTACCGGTAACGCCTACGCGCTTCTTGGCCTCATAGCAGCAGAGCATACCGCTCTTGCCACCGGCACCCAGGATAACTACGTTCTGGCCATACTGGCACAGCTTGGCGGTCTGAGCGGGAGCACCGGCAACGTCGAGTGCGCTCAGAGCGAGCTTCTCGGGCATATCATCGGGGATCTTGGCATAGATGCCGCTCTCGAACAGGATAGCCTTACCCTTGATGTCCACCTGGTCCACGTCGGCGCGGATCTCGAGGATCTCGTCGATGCGCAGCGGGGTCAGTGACAGCGATACGAGGGTAGCGATGCGGTCGCCTTCCTTCAGGTCGATCTTGCCCTTGAGGGCATCGCCGATCTTCTCTACCTTACCCAGGAGCATACCGCCCGAACCGGTGCGACGGTTGCGGTGCTTGCCCTGCAGCTCGACGTTGAGGAGCATCTCCTTCTTGATTTCCTCCATCACCTCGGCCTCGTTGTTGGGATCCTTGGCCTGCTGCTTAGCATAGTTGTGGATGTCGGTGAACGATGCGGAGTCGATATTCAGGGTCTGAACGTCGATGAGGATCTCGTTGTCGTAGATCTCATCCATGTTGTTGTCCAGCTTGTTGGCGGGCTGAGGAAGGATGCCCTTGGGCTCGATTACTCGGTGCGTACCGAATCTGTTTCCGTGTTTCTGCATTGTTTTAATTTGGTTTAAAGTGTTAAACGATTATTGATTTGTTTGTGTTAAAGTCGTTAAGGTCTTTAAAGTCCTTAAGGTCCTTAGGGTCTTTAAGGTCCTTAAGGTCGTAGAGGGTTAGTTGCGCTTGGGCAGGCCCAGGATCTCGCGGGCCTCGTCGCTGGTAGCGATGGGACGGCCCAGTTCCTTGGCGATGCGGACCACCTTCTCGACGAGCTCGCCGTTGCTCTTGGCAAGCACGCCCTTGGAGAGGTAGAGGTTGTCCTCAAAGCCCACGCGCACGTTACCGCCCATGGCGATAGCGGCAGCGGCCATCGGGAAGGCATGGCGGCCGACGCCGGTAACGGTCCAGGTCGAGCCGGCGGGGATGCCGTTCACGAGCCAGCACAGGTTGGCGACGGTAGCGGGGGTGCAGCCGGGAACGCCCAGTACGAAGTTGAACTGCATGGGGCTGCCGGGAACCTCGCCCTTGCGGGCCATGGTCAGGATGGTGTCCAGATGGCCCATCTCGAAGCACTCATACTCGGGCTTGATGCCGCGCTCGATCATGCGCTTACCGAAGGCGCGCATGGTGGGCATCGTGTTGTCAAAGATCTCGTCGCCGAAGTTGCAGGTACCGCAGTCGAGCGTTGCCATCTCGGGCAGCGGGGTCGTGTCGGTGGACTGCAGGCGCTCGTCGGGGGTCATGCCCACGGCACCGCCAGTCGAGGGAATCAAGATGACATTAGGACACACCTTGAGGATGGCCTCTTCACACTCCTGGAAGCGGGCACGGTCCTGGGTGGGCGTGCCGTCGTCCCAGCGCACGTGCAGGTGGACGATGGCAGCACCGGCGTCAACAGCCGACTTGGCCTCGCGTACGATTTCTTCTACGGTATAGGGCACGTTAGGGTTCTGCTCCTTGGTGACCTCGGCGCCACAGATGGCGGCAGTGATAATCAGTTTGTCCATTTTTCTGTTGTCAGTTTTGTCCTTGTTTTTTTGGCCACGACGATGTCGTGGCACAGGGAACCGTTATTTATTTGCGCTGGCAGTCTTTGGGAGTTACACAGGTGCCTGATGCACGGCATACCACTACGGGCTCGTCGAGGATGTCGGCAGCCGAAGCGCTGATGTCGGGGCGGGCCTGAGCCACCTTGCGGGCCTCAAATACCATGTGGCGCGATGTGTTGCCCTCACGGTCAATCCAACCCTCGGCCTCGATGAAGTCACCGGCATAGACGGGAGCCAGGAACTCGATGTTGTCATAGGCGCAGAAGAGGCCTTCGTCGCCGTCACGCATAATCAACAATTCGGTAGCCACGTCACCGAAGAGGTGAACCATGTGTGCTCCGTCAACGAGGTTGCCGCCGTAGTGGGCGTCCTTTGCGCTCATGCGCAGTCTGATCATTGTCTTGTATTCCATTTCTTTTTCTTAGTTTTTTCTAGATTGTCTAGATATTCTAGATTGTCTAGATTCTCTAGATATTCTAGATGGGACTAAACTTTATTTCTCAACATAGATGCCGTCAACGTAGATGCCCGAAGCATGAACGTGCTCGGGAGCGATCTCGCCCACGGGAACGAGCTTCTCGGCCTCAACGACTACATAGTCGGCTGCAGTGGCCATCAGCGGGTTGAAGTTGTTGGTGGTGCCCAGGAAGACCATGTTACCGAACTCGTCAACGATGTTGGCGCGCAGGAAGGCGATGTCGGCACGCAGGGGCTTCTCCAGCAGATAGTCCTTGCCGTCAACGTTCACGATCTCCTTGCCGTCGGCCATGATGGTGCCCAGACCGGTGGGGGTCAACACGCCGCCCAAGCCGGCACCTGCCGCACGGATGCGCTCTGCCAGGGTGCCCTGGGGAACGTACTCGACGATGAGGGTGCCCTCATTCTTCTGGAGTGCGGTCTGCTTGTTGGTACCCGTGTGGGAAACGATAGCTTTCTTCACCTGGTGGTTGCTGACCAGCTTGCCATGAGCCACCTCGTCATAGGCGGTGTCGTTAGCAATGATGGTGAGGTCTTTTACACCCTTTTCTACAATGGCGTCAATGATCTGGGTGGCACTGCCATTACCCAAGAAACCGCCAAACATAATAGTCATGCCGTCATGTACTTTTTCAACGGCCTGTTCCAATGTGATTTGTTTGTTCATAATGCTTATTTTTGGAATTTATCGGTTTATGTCATAATTGGCTGCAAATATAGAAAAAAAACCACAATTTCAGACCATTCAACGCCACTTTTTATCAACATTTTATCTATTATATAGATAACTGCTATAATGACAGCACTTTGACTTAATCGGCAAGCGGACCCTTGGTGATTGGTCTGCAATATGGCATTCTATCATACCTAAATCCGTAGTTCTTGATTCAATAACATAAAATTAACATGGTAAAGATTTGTTTATACAAGAAACACATGTAACTTTGCATCTAGAGATTAAACATGAGCGGCACCGGGGAAATGCGGGGCAACATTAGCCCACCACCCTGATACACAATAGATTACTTTTATTGTTTAACCAACATATACTAACCAATCATGACCAAACATTTACTTTTCACGCTTGTTGCCTTAATGGCAAGTTTATGCATCAACGCCCAAGTATCGGTACAGTATACCGTCGATGAGGTGGGCACCGACTTCATTACCATCACCTTCACGCCCGAGGCCGATGCGGCAGGCTATGCCTTCTGCCTGTTTGAGGCGGGAACCGCCGAGCAGCAGTTTGCCATGTTCGGACCGTGGATGGGTTTCCAGACCATGGGTGACATGATCAAGGCTTGGGGCATCACCAAGACCGAGGCCTATCAGTACACCTGGACCGGCCAGAATCCTGGCACGGACTATGAGATTTACGTACAATGCTGGGATGCCGACGGGATGGATGCCGACATGATTATCATACCCGTGACCACTGCCAACATGGGCGGTTCAGGCGAGGCCCTGATGACCATCGAGATCGGCGAGTTCGGCGGCAACGAGGATTATGGTTATTACCAGTTTGTAACCTATATTCCTAACGAGAATGTGGCCCTGCACCGCGACATCATCATCGAGAAGACCGCTTATGAATCCGAGGAATGGGGCGAAGAGAACCTGCTCAACTACCTCAAGACCGACCAGCCCTACAACTCCTGGTGGAACCAGTACGGTATCGATGAGGCTCAATGGAACGCCGCCCCCAACACGGCCTACATCGCTTTCTCGATCGGCAGGAATGCCGACGGCGTTTGGGGTCCGCTGGCTTCAGTAGAGTTCCAGACTCCCGGCATGACAGGCATCGACGAGGTTGCCGAGGGCAAGCAGGTTGCCGGCGTGCGCTACTTCAACCTGGCCGGTCAGGAGATGCAGGAGGCTAACGGCATGACCATCGTCGTTACCACCTACACCGACGGCACCACCAGCACAGCAAAGGTGATGAAGTAGTCAGCTTAGCCTTTAGCTGTTAGCCTTTAGCCTTTAGCAGACGAATCTGTAGAGACGCAAAATTATGCGTCTCTACTTTTTTGCGCGTCAGCAGCTCCCCCTCTTAGATAAGAGGGGGCCGGGGGGCGTTGATGCTACGGAAGGCTTCGTCGGTAGCGTGTCATACTCCTCCGGCGCTCCGCGCCACCTCCCCTATCTTAGGGGAGGAATTGTGGTTACCTGTTGGTTTTCAGTGGGTTGTGCTTCCGATGACTTGTAGAGACGCAAAATATTGCGTCTCCAACCGTCAGGCGTTACTATTTTCCAACCGTTAGGCATTACAATCATCCGACCGGGAGACGCAAAATTTTGCGTCTCTACTTTTTTTGGCGTCAGCAGCTCCCCCTCTTAGATAAGAGGGGGCCGGGGGGCGTTGATACGGCGGAAATGTTCGTCGGTAGCGTGTCATACTCCTCCGGCGCTTCGCGCTACCCCCTCTAAGGTATCTGCGACGTTCTTCATCGGAGTCAAGGAAATCGGCCCTCAACCAATCTGTTGAGAGCCGATTTTCCTTGTCTATGGGATGAATCCCATTACTTCAGGTAGTCGTCGAAGTAGCGGGTGATGCGCTCGTGCAGGTGCACGCTCTGGTGGCCCATCATGTTGTGGCCCTGGCCGGGATAGACGTAGAAATCTGGCTGCGTTCCGGCGGCGATGCAGGCTTTCAAGAAACTGTAGGCATGCTGGGGAACCACGGTGGGGTCATTGAGGCCGATGATGATCTGCAGGCGGCCCTTGAGGTCAGCAGCCTTGTTGATCAGGCTGGTCTTCTGGTAGCCCTCGGGGTTGGTCTGCGGGGTGTCCATATAGCGCTCGCCATACATCACCTCATACCACTTCCAGTCGATGACGGGACCGCCGGCGACACCCACCTTGAACACGTCAGGGTAGTTGGTCATCAGACTGATGGTCATGAAGCCGCCGAAGCTCCATCCGTGCACGCCCAGGCGCGCGGTATCGACATAGTTGAGGGTGCGCAGGAAGTCCACGCCACACATCTGGTCCTGCATCTCGACCTGCCCCAGCTCGCGGAACGTAGCCTGCTCGAAGTCGCGTCCGCGGTTCTCGCTGCCACGGTTGTCGAGGATGAACAGCAGGTAACCACGCTGGGCCATATAGGTCTCCCAACTGCGGCTGGCCCAGTGCCAACGTGCATCCACGTTGTGGGCATGAGGTCCGCCATAGACATAGACCACGGTGGGGTACTTCTTCTGGGGGTCAAAATCGACGGGCATCACCATGCGGTAATACAGGTCGGTCGTGCCGTCGGCGGCCTTGATGCTGCCGCTGCGGTACTCGGGCACAGTATAGCCCTGCCAGGGGTCGGGAGCGGTGAAATAGCGGTACTGGCGATTGTTGCGGGTGTCCACGATGGCGATGTTGCGGGGCACGTCGGGTTCCTGATAACTGTCAATCAGGTAACGCCCGCTGGCGCTCAGGCGGCCGTTGTGCCAGCCCTTGCCGCCTTCGTCGATGCGGGCCATCTGGCCTGTGGTGACATCCACGCGGTAGAGGTTCTGCTGGATGGGATTGTCGGCATTGGCACTGATGATGACAGCATGCTGTTTCTCGTCAAAGCCGAGCATGTCCATCACTACCCACTCGCCGCGGGTCAGCTGTCGCAACTCATTGCCACGGGTGTCATAGAGGTACAGATGGTTGTAGCCGTCCTTTTCGCTCCACAGGATGAACTGCTCCTTGTCCCACGGCAGGAAGGTGATGGGATGTTGGGGCTCGACATACTTGGGATGGGTCTCGCGGTAGAGCGAGGCGATGCGGTTGCCGGTCACAGCGTCATATGACACCAGGCTCACGTCGTTCTGGTCACGGTTCTCTTCCATCATATAGACGACGTTGCCGTCAGGACTCCACGAGATGTTGGAGAAGTAGCGGTCGGTCGGGTCTCCAGCCTTGAGATAGACCGTGTCGCCGGTGGCAACATCGAGCACTCCGACCCATACTAGATGGGACGTCTGGCCCGCCATCGGGTACTTCTCGGGGGCAGGCTCGGCTATCACGCGAGTGGTGTCATCCAGTTCGGGCACGTCAATCAGCGGATAGTCGGTCACCATGCTCTGGTCCATGCGGTAGAAGGCCAGACGGGTGCCCTGAGGATTCCAGAACAGGCCGCCTTCGATGCCGAACTCGTTGCGGTGCACGCTCTGTCCATAGACCAGGTCGCGCGAGCCGTCGCTGGTCACCTGGCGCGTGTTGCCGTTGCCGTCGGTGACATAGAGGTTATCGTCCTTGACAAACGCCATGGCATGGCTGCCCTTGTTCCATTCCTCGGCCACCATACCGGCGTCGCGCCGCTGCCGCCACTCCACCTTGCGGGTCTTGAAGTTGACGAGCAGGCGCTCATGGTTGTTGTAGAGCAATGCTACGGGCTTGTCGGGATAGGGGAAGGACATATAGTTGAGGCTGTTGACCTGCGTCTCTTCTTCGGTCAGGCCAGCCGCCTTGTTGAGGCGGTCGCGGGTGAAGAGCACCTTCTCCTTGCCCTTGGCGGCATCCACGGTCCAGCAAGTGTCCTTGCCGAGGCGCACCAGCTGGTCGCCCCACCAGGCGAGGGACTTGTTGGCAGGAACCATGTTGCGGTAATTTGTGCCGCCGAAGTTCAGGTCCTCGAGCGTGAATTGTTTCTGTCCGATTGCCGGCAGGGCCAGCAGGGTCAGCAGCAGTAGCGTCAAGACGTTTCGTTGATTTGTTTTCATTTGTCGATGGTTTGATGTTATTGGTTGATAATATGTCGCAAATTTACGGCTTTATTCTGAAAACCGAGCAAAAGTTTTGTAACTTTGCAACCATGACCAAGCAGAATATACTAGCGATGGGGCTATTGATGTGCCTGTGGCTCACAGCCCTGACAGGATGTGACCGGCAGCAGCGAGATGCCGGCCTGAGGGATTACACCGTCACCTGCACGCTCGACGGCAAGCTGCGCTACGACAGCGCCACGCTGCTCGTGCTCGAGGAGGATTACGACAAGCTGAGGATGTGTGCCACGGCCCGTGCCCAGAACGGCACGTTCACCTTCAAGGGGCAGACCGACGGCGCCCGGGTTGCGCTCATCCGTTGGGACAAGGACACGGTGAGCCCGTTCCACTTCGTGCTCGAGCCCGGCGACATCCGCCTGAACATCAACCCGGGTTCGTGGAGCGCCAGCGGCAGCGCCCAGAACGCTGAATACCTGCAGTTCATCAATCAACGCAACGACATCATGAACCGCAGGGTCGCCACCTGGCAGGAATACCTCAAGGCTGCCGCCAACGCCTCGCTCACGCGCGAAGAGGAGCAGCGCATGGTGCGCCAGGACAGCTTGCTCAACGACACGCTGCAGCGCATCACCGTCGAGCGCATCAACCGCGGCGACGCCGTGGGACGCATCATCCGCGAGCGCTATGCCGGTCAGCTCGACCAGGAACACAAGAGGCAGCTGAACAAGTAACCTGACGTAAGTCCGATAAAGTCAGCGCGTTAGCAACTCCCCCTCTAAGATTAGAGGGGGCCGGGGGGCGTTGATGCTGCGAATGGCTTTGTCGCAGTTTTTCATACTCCTCCGGCGCTTCGCGCCACCTCCCCTATCTTAGGGGAGGAATTGGGGCTACCTGTTGGATTTCAATGGGTTGTGCTACCGATGACCTGTAGAGACGCAAAATCTTGCGTCTCCAACCGTCAGGCGTTACAATCATTCGACCGGAGGCTGTGTCATAATTGCGATTCGGTATTTAACCGTGCTATCGCACGGGAAATTAAACAAATTTTTAAAATAAAATTAATATTTTATTTATATTAATAAAAATTTTAAAAATAATTTGCTTAATTTGGCTTCGCCGAGTTCCTATGTTTGCACCCGCAAATATAGGAACTCTTAGTTTTGTCGTCAAAAAAGGCGCATGTCGATAGAGTTTCATATAT